>CP019797.1:1166172-1478009 GCA_002951995.1 Stenotrophomonas acidaminiphila | reverse complement strand
CCACGAACATGTGGGTCAGGTAGATTTCGTAGCTGAGCCGGCCGCAGGCACGCAGCCAGCCCAGTCCGCGCATCGGCGCGCCCGCGCCGCCGCCGGCGTGCAGGCCGGCGATGAGCATCGCCGCCGACCCGGTCAGCACCAGCATGTAGCCGTTGCCGAGCGACGCCCACAGCTCGCGCCCATGGAGCGGCACCGCCAACAGGCCCAGCACGCCCGCCACGCGCAGCAGCCGCGCGGTCCGCGGCGGCGCCGGCCAGCGCTCGATGAGCAACGCGGCCAGCACGCCGGTGGCGATGGCCGCCATGCCCGGCAGATAGGCCTTCTCCTGCCATATCGCGTTGCCCGCCAGGGCGGCGCGGGTGAACGGCAGTGACAGCGCCGCCAGCGCCAGCAGCACGAGCAGCGGCGTGCGCCGGCGCAGCAGCAGGCACAGCAGCGGGAACCCCAGGTAGAACACTTCCTCGATCGACAGCGACCACAGCACGTCCCAGCCGCCGGGCAACCAGCCGGTGCGGCCCTCGTACCAGTTCAGGTGCAGGCCCAGTGCCGAGAACAGCGCGCCGCCCAGCGACTGGCCTTCGCCGTCGATCACGTAGGACGGCACGCCGGCCAGGTGCAGCACGCTCAACACCGCCAGCAGCAGCAACAGGCATGGCAGGATGCGCGCGGCACGGCGCACGTAGAAGGCGCGCAGGTCGATGGACGACAGCGCGCCCCAGCGCCGCAACGAATGCGACGCGATCAGGAACCCGGACACGACGAAGAACACGAAGACCGCCTCGTAGCCGTTGTAGCTCAGCGCGTCGAGCAGGCGCCGCGGCAGCACGTCGCCCAGTGCGGTATCGCGCAACGGGATGCGCAGCGCCAGGTGGTGCAGCACCACCATCACGATCGAGACACCACGCAAGGCGTCGATGCCGGGGTTGCGGCCACCGGCCTGCATCATTGAACCGTTCAAGCGCCATCCTGCGGACCCGGGCCGGTCCGCATTATCCATGCCCGGCACCCGCGCGTGGCGGGTGCGTCGCTCAGGCGTCCAGCGCCTGCCGCAGCGGCGCCAGGAAAGCGCCAGCACTGTGCACCGCCGCTTCCACGGCGTCGGCTGAGGCCATCGCCGCGACCAGCGCGCTGCCCACCACCACGCCATCGGCATCGGCCGCCATCGCCACCGCACTGGCCGCGTCCTTGATCCCGAACCCCGCCACCACCGGCACCTTCGAGCGGCTGCGCAGCAACCGCAGGCGTTCGCCAGCGGCGGCACTGTCCAGCCGCTCCGAAGCGCCGGTGACGCCGGCGAAACTGACGTAGTAAAGGTAGCCCTGCGCGGCGTCGCACAGGCCATCGAGCCGCGCCTGGCTGCTGGTCGGCGAGGCCAGCAGGATCAGCGCCAGCCCGGCGGCGCTGAACGCGGCGCGGATCTCGGCGGCTTCTTCCGGCGGCAGGTCGACCAGCAGCACGCCGTCGACGCCAGCCTCCACCGCCTCGCTGGCGAACCGGGCGGCACCGCGGATTTCCACCGGGTTGAGATAGCCCATCAGCACCACCGGAGTGAGCGCGTCCTGCATGCGGAACCGGGCCACGCTGTCGAGCACGTAACGGCGGCCGGCACCGCGCGCCAGCGCGCGCTCGGAACTGCGCTGGATCGTCGGGCCGTCGGCCATCGGGTCGGAAAACGGCACGCCCAGCTCGATCACGTCGGCGCCGGCGGCGACCAGCGCGTGCATCACCGGCACGGTGGCTTCCAGCGAAGGATCACCGGCGGTGATGAACGGGATCAGCGCCTTGCGCCCGGAGGCGCGCAGGCGGGCAAAGCACGCGTCGATACGGTTCACGGTCATCTCAGGCACATCCTTCAATCAGTTCCACCGCATCCGGCCGGCCCCAGTAGATCGAGGTCACCACGCCGTCGAGGGTTTCCAGGCGCAGCGCCAGGTCGGCCTGCGCGTCGGTCCAGGTCAGGTAGTCGCCGTTGGGCGATACGTAGGCGTGCGGGCTGACCACGACGCCGGCCGGCAGGCGCTTCTTCGCCTCGGCCACGTCCATGCCCACCCACAGCCCGAACGGCACGACGGGCGCACCCGCCGGCCGCGTGTGCACGCGCACTCCCGGGTCGCCTTCGCCATCCACGTCGAAACGCACGATGTGGTCGGCGATCACCATCATCGACATGCCTTCGGGCAGCGAGCCGCGGTCGTAGTACTCGCAGTCGCCCTCCATCGCCTCGCGCATGCCGGCCGCTACGAAGGCCGCGTCGCCCGGCGCCTTGCCGAACGCGGCGCCGATCCGCAGGTCGCCCACGGCGGCCAGCTGCGCCGCTGCATCCCTCGCTTCCGGTGCGGCGGCCGGTGCGGCGGCCGGTGCGGGTGCGGCGGGCGCGGCGGCCGGTGCCGGCGTGGCCGCGGGCGGCGCCGGCGTGCACGCCGCCAGCGCCAGCGCGAGGCAGGCCAGCGCGACGCCGCGCATGACCGGCGCGCGCGGCGCCTGCCTGCCGTCGGTGGCGGATCGGATCAGGCGCGGCGCACAGGCGATGCGCGGGCACTGCGGGCAGCACGTGGCGGACCCGCGCTGGGCGCAGCGGGCGCGTGGGCAGGCACTCACAGCGACAGCCCTTCGCGCGCGGCGATGGTATGCACGTCCTTGTCGCCGCGGCCGGACAGATTGCACAGCACCAGCGCGTCCTTCGGCAGGTCGCGCGCCAGCTTGATCGCCTGCGCCACCGCGTGGCTGGATTCCAGCGCCGGCAGGATGCCCTCGGTGCGGGTCAGGCGGTGGAATGCCGCCAGCGCCTCGTCGTCGGTGATGCCCACGTACTGCGCGCGGCCGCTGTCGGCCAGGAACGCATGCTCGGGGCCGACGCCCGGGTAATCCAGGCCGGCGGAGATGGAATGGGTCTCGGTGATCTGGCCGTCGTCGTCGCACAGCACGTAGGTGCGGTTGCCATGCAGCACGCCGGGGCGACCGGCCGAGATGGAAGCCGCGTGGCGCCCGCTGGCGATGCCGTCGCCGGCCGCTTCGGCGCCGTAGATCTTCACCCCGCGGTCGTTGAGGAAGGCATGGAACAGGCCGATCGCGTTGGAGCCGCCGCCGACGCAGGCGGTGATCGCATCGGGCAGGCGGCCGTAGTCTTCCAGCATCTGCGCGCGCGCCTCGCGGCCGACGATGGCGTTGAAGTCGCGCACCATGCGCGGATACGGGTCCGGGCCGGCGACGGTGCCGATGATGTAGAAGGTGTCGCGCACGTTGGTCACCCAGTCGCGCATCGCCTCGTTGAGCGCATCCTTGAGCGTGGCCGAGCCGCTGCTCACCGGCACCACCGTGGCGCCCAGCAGCTTCATCCGGTAGACGTTGATCTTCTGCCGCTCGATGTCGGTGGCACCCATGTAGACCACGCACTCCAGGCCCAGGCGCGCGGCCACCGTGGCGCTGGCCACGCCGTGCTGGCCGGCGCCGGTCTCGGCGATGATGCGGGTCTTGCCCATGCGCGCGGCCAGCAGCGCCTGGCCGATGGTGTTGTTCACCTTGTGCGCGCCGGTATGGTTGAGGTCTTCGCGCTTGAGCAGGATCTGCGCGCCGCCGACATCGCGGCTCAGGCGCTCGGCGTGGTAGATCGGGCTGGGCCGGCCGACGTAGTGCTTCAGGTCCTTGTCATAGGCGGCGATGAACGCCGGATCGACCCGCGCCTGGTCGTAGGCGGCAGCCAGCTCCTGCAACGGCCCGACCAGGGTCTCGGCGACGAAACTGCCGCCGTAGCGGCCGAAATGCCCGTGGGCGTCGGGGAAGGCATGGAAATCGGGGATGGGTGCAGCGGTCATGGCATCACGCGGGGCGGGACAGGCCTGCACCGTAGCGCACGCGCGCGTCCGTGAAAATCGATATATGCGCCGTAATGTGTTAGAAAAACTCACATGAAAAAACAACCGGGCAACTGTTCTTCTTGGCAACACGGCCCGCGGGGTGGCGCGGGGCAGGCTTTCGCTCCTGCAAACCGGCATTCCCGCCATCCATGGCGGTCAGGTGTGCGCCATGAAAGAACGGCAGGACAGCCGTTATTCACGGCGAAGCCGCCCGCAGGGTGGCGCGGGGCCGGCTTTTGCTCCTGCAAAACCGGCATTCCCGCCATCCATGGCGGTCTGGGGTGCGCCATGAAAGAACGGCAGGACAGCCGTTATTCACGGCGAAGCCGCACGCAGGGTGGCGCGGGGCCGGCTGTTGCTCCTGCAGAACCGGCATTCCCGCCATCCATGGCGGTCAGGTGTGCGCCATGAAAGACGATCACGCCCTGCCCTCGCTCAACGCCCTGCGCGCCTTCGAGGCCGCCGCCCGGCTGCGCAGCGTCAGCCTTGCCGCCGACGAACTGCACGTGACCCATGGCGCGGTCAGCCGCCAGGTGCGGGCCTTGGAGGAGGAACTGGGAGTGGCGCTGATCGAACGCGACGGCCGCGGCATCCGCCCCACCGCCGCCGGCAGGCGCCTGCAGGAAGCCACCTCCGGGGCGTTTTCGCAGCTGCGCGACTGCGTGGCCGCGCTGCGCCGGGGCAAACGCAACGACGCCTTCGTGCTCGGCTGCCCGGGCAGCGTGCTGGCGCGCTGGATGATCCCGCGCCTGCAGCAGCTGCAGCGCGACCTGCCGGGCCTGACCCTGCACCTGGCCGCGCAGGACGGCGATTTCGCGCCACGGCTGGCTGGACTGGATGCCGCCCTGCTGCTCGGCCAGGCGCCGTGGCCGGCCGGGTGGAGCGTGCATGGCCTGGGCAGCGAGCGCATCGGCCCGGTGTTCAGCCCGTCCATGCATGGCGCGCAGCGGCTCGTG
This sequence comes from Stenotrophomonas acidaminiphila, assembly GCA_002951995.1. NCBI lineage: Bacteria > Pseudomonadati > Pseudomonadota > Gammaproteobacteria > Lysobacterales > Lysobacteraceae > Stenotrophomonas > Stenotrophomonas acidaminiphila. The sequence goes on along the minus strand of CP019797.1, from coordinate 1,473,199 downwards.
CACCAGCCGCCGGAGGCGCTGCTCGAGCACGCGCTGCTGCACACCCGTTCGCGGCCCCAGGCCTGGCCCACCTGGGCCACGCTCAACGACCTGGACCCTGCGGCGCTGCGCCAGGGCACTGGCTTCGAACACCTGTACTACCTGCTCGAAGCGGCGGTCGCCGGACTGGGCATCGCCATCGCCCCCGAGCCGCTGGTGGCCGACGACCTGGTCAATGGCCGCCTGGTCGCGCCGTGGGGGTTCGTCGACACCGAGGGACAGTGGGCGCTGTGCACCGCAGGCGGCGACCGGCACCCGCGGGTCGATGCGCTGGCGGACTGGCTGCGGCGGCAATTGGCCGCGTAGGCGGGCACCACGCGGGCGCCGCGGCAGGCCCGCGTTTACGCGGGCGCGTCGTGCAGGTCCGCGCGGCGCACTTCCTCGACGAAGCGGCGCATGCGCTCGCCATCCTTGATGCCCGGCGCCGACTCGATGCCACTGGAGACATCCACCCCCATGGCTGCACCGTGGTGATCGCATCGAACACATTGTCCGGGCGGATGCCGCCGGCCAGCAGGAACGGCCGGTGCAGGCCGGCTGGCACCTGCGACCAGTCGAACGCCACGCCGCTGCCGCCGCTGCCGCCCGGCGCGTGGCTGTCCAGCAGGAAACCGGCCGCATGCGGGTGGGACTGCTGCAGCCCGCGCGCGGTGACGGCCTGGGCGCCGCCCATCGCCACCGCCTTCAGGTACGGCATGTTGAAGGCGCGGCAGAAGGTGTCGTCCTCGTCGCCGTGGAACTGCAGCAGGCTGGGCCGCACCGTGCGCATCACCTCGCGCACTTCCTCGCGGCTGTTGTCGCGGAACAGCGCCACCACGTCGACCATCGGCGAGATCGCCTGGCGCATGGCGCGGGCTTCGACCGGCGCCACCCGGCGCGTGCTGCCACGGGCGAACACGAAGCCGATGGCGTCCACGCCCAACTCGCTGGCCAGGCGGATGTCGCCGGCGCGGGTCATGCCACAGAACTTGATGCGGGTGCGGAACTGCGTGCGGGTCATAGCGTCACCTCGGCCGGCAATTGCCACTGGTCAGGATACAGCGGGCCCACGAACACCAGCCCCTGCGGCGGCGCGGTCGGCCCGGCCTGCGTGCGGTCGCGCAGCGCCAACAGCTCGCCGATCCACGATTCGGGCTGCTCGCCGGCACCAACCAGCAGCAGCGAGCCGACGATGTTGCGCACCATGTGGTGCAGGAAGGCGTTGGCCTGCACCTGCACCTCGACCACCTCGCCCTGGCGCACGACCGAGATCGCCTGCAGCTCGCGGCGGGCATGCAGCGCCTGGCACTGCACGCTGCGGAACGAACTGAAGTCGTTCTCGCCCAGCAATGCCTGCGCCGCGCGGTGCATCGCACCGGCGTCCAGCGGGCGCCGCTCCCAGCTCAGCGTCTGCCGGTACAGCGCCGGCCGCACCTGGCGGTTGAGCAGGCGATAGCGGTAGCGCCGCGCACGCGCGGAGAAACGCGCATGGAAATCGTCGGCCACCGGCACGCACCAGCGCACGCACACCGACGGCGGCAACCGCGTGGTCGTGCCCAGCACCCAGCCGCGCGGCGTGCGCGCGACGTCGCTGTCGAAATGCACCACCTGGCATTCGCCGTGCACGCCGGCGTCGGTACGCCCGGCGCAGACCACGCCCACCGGGGCATCGGCCACCGAGGACAGGGCCGCCTGCAAGGTGGCCTGCACGCTGGCGCAGCCGCTCTCACCCAGCTGCTGCCAGCCCTTGAAATCGCTGCCGTCGTATTCCACGCCCAGCGCATAGCGCATCGTCAAACTTCTCCTGTCGCCAGCCGCGGCCGGGGCTGGAATTCCCCGGCGGACGCCTGTTCAATCCGCGTCGCGCTGGGACCACACCGCCAGCTCGTTGCCGCCGGGCTCGATGAACTGGAAACGGCGGCCACCGGGAAAGGTGAATTCGGACCTGCTCAGCCGCCCGCCATGCGTCAGTACCGCCGCCTGCAACGGCGACAACTGGGTGGCGTGCAACACCACCAGGGGCGCACCGGCGGTGCTGGTCACCGGTTCGCCGCGGAAAAAGCCGCCCTGCAGGCCGCCGTCGTCGAACGCGGTGTAGTCCGGGCCGTAATCCTCGAAACTCCAGCCGAACACCGCTTCGAAAAAGCGCCGGCTCGCCGCCGGATCGCGCGAGGCGAACTCCACGTAGTCGATGCGCCGCTCATGCTTCACCGCCGCCTGTTGTCCGCTCATCGCAGCCGTCCCAGTAGTTCCATTGCTTCGGCGCGCGCCTGCGCGTCCTCGCCCGCCGCCACCTCGTTCAGCAGCGTGCGCGCGGTTTCCGCATCGCCCAGGTCCAGATAGGCGATCGCCAGTTCGAGCCGTTCGCGCCCGGCCGGGGCCGGATTGAGCGGCGCCAGGCTGGCCATGTCGGCGGCCGGCCACGTGTCGGTCTCCTGTGCGGCGGGTTCCGCCGGTGCGTCAGCGCCCGACACCGGTGCCGCGTCGGACGACAGCACCGGTTCCTGTCGCGGCGGACGCGATGCGGGGGTGCCAGCGGATGGCCTCGACCAGAACGGCACGGCTTCGGCTTCAGCCTCGACCTCGGCCTCGAGCTCGACTTCGGATTGGTCGGCGGCGGGCGCATGTTCCTGCACGGCAGGCACGTCCCGGGCCACGGCCTGCGCCTCCACCGCGGGCATTGCCGCGGCCAGCGCGGACAACTCCATAGCGGCAGCATGGCCGGCGCCCGGCGCCGGCGGCAGCGGTGAAGGCCGGCGCCGGCGCGACAGCCACCAGCCCGCCGCGGCCACCACCAGCAGCAACACCCCCAACCACGCCCATGGCGCCGTACCTGCCGGCTCCTTCTTCCCGACCTCGGCCAGGCGCTGCTGCGCCGCGGCCAGGTTGCTGTCCTTCATCGCGATCAGCGACTGCTGCTGTGCCTGCAGCTTCTCCAGCTCGGCCACGCGCTCGCGCAGTTCCTGCAATTCCGCATCGCGCGTGGCGAGGTCTTCCCTGGCCTGCCGCAGTTGTTCGTTCGCCGCCATGTCGCCCTCGCCACCGGCCTCGAGCCCGGTCGTCGTTCCTGCCGCCTGTTGCGCGCCGGCCACCGCCGGCGCGATTTCCAGCCGCGCATCGTTTGCCGCCGCCGTCGCCGTCGCCGGCCTGGCCACGCTGGCCGCCGCACCGGCCAGCGCCGGCTGCGGAATCGGCGCACGCGCCTGGCGCCACTGCGCGACATGCTCGCGCACCAGCACGCGCGCGGCGGCGCTGTCGATGCGTTGCAGCTCGCCGCTTTCCGGCACGCGCAGCACGGCCCCCTGGCGGAGCAGGTTGACGTTGCCGCGGATGAACGCCTCGGGGTTGGCGCGCAGCAGCGCGACCATCGCCTGGTCCAGGGAAACGCCGTTGTCACGGGCCAGCTGGCCGGCGATGCCCGACAGGGTCTGGCCGCTGCGTACCGGCGCCAGGGTGCCGTCCGGCGCCGTCGCCTGCGAAATGGGCGCCGGACGCGGCGCAGCGGCCGTGGCGACCGCGGCCGTGGCCGGCGCGGGCTTCGGCGTTGCGGTTGGCGTGGGCGCCGATGCCGGCAAAGGTGCCGGCTCGCGCACGATCAGGTTGGACGGGGCCGCCGCCGGCGCCTCGATCACCGGCTCTGCGACCGCGGTGGCGGCCTCCGGCGCGACGACCAGCGCGGAGTATTCGCGCACCAGCCGCCCCTGCCCCCAGTCGACCTCGATCAGGAAGCTCAGCGCCGGCACCTGTACCGGCGTCGCGCTGGTCACCCGGACCACCGCCCGCCCCTGCGCATCCTGGGCGAACTGGAACTGCAGTTCGCCGACCAGCCCCTCCGGGCGCGACAGGCCGACGCGCTCGAAGGTCGCCGCCGACGCCAGCCCCACCGTGGCGCGCTCCAGCTCGCCCGGGTCGCTGGAGATCACCGGAATCTCGGCCACCAGCGGCTGCCCCGGCCTGGACAGGACGCGGATGTTGCCCAGGCCGAGGGCAAGCGCGGCGCTGCTGTACAGCCCCAGCGCGAGCACCAGCATGCCTTGTATCGAGCGCGTCGCGCCCCTGCCCCTTGGTTTCATGCCGGCAAATATACCGGCACAGCCGGGTTCCGAATACCGCGGGGGACGACACCCCGGCGCGGCGCGTTGGCGTCCCACGGTCTGCTGCGCAAACCGCGTGGCCCGTCTCCCGTTTGCCACGGACACGCCAGCGCTGCGCGCTGTCGCCCCACGGTCTGCTGCGCAAACCGCGGGCCCCGTCTCCCGCTTGCCACACCCCCGCCTTCGGCGCGCCCCCTGACGCAGGGGGCTGTGGTCCAGATGCGATCCGAAGGTTGCGGTACAGCGGACCCGGCGTTGTGCCGGCCTGGTCTCTCAGCCGCCGTTGGCGACCAGCTCGGCCAGCTGCACCGCGTTGAGCGCGGCGCCCTTGCGGATGTTGTCGGCCACCACCCACATGTTCAGCCCACGCGGGTGCGAAAGATCCTCGCGGATACGACCCACGTAAACCGGGTCGGTGCCCGAGGCATGGGTGACCGGGGTCGGGTAACCACCGGCCCGGCGCTCGTCGACCACCTTCACCCCCGGCGCGGCGGCCAGCAGTTCGCGCGCCTGTTCGACGCTGATCTTCCTGCGGGTTTCGATGTTCACCGCCTCGGAGTGGCCATAGAACACGGGCACCCGCACCGCCGTGGGGTTCACCTGGATGCTGTCGTCGCCGAGGATCTTGCGGGTCTCCCACACCAGCTTCATCTCTTCCTTGGTGAAGCCGTTGTCCAGGAACTCGTCGATATGCGGGATCAGGTTGAAGGCGATCTGCACCGGGAACTTGGCCGGCTCGATCTCCTGGAACCCGAGCAGCTGCGCGGTCTGCTTGCCCAGCTCCTCCATGCCGGTCTGGCCGGCGCCGGACACGGACTGGTAGGTGGCCACGTTGATGCGCTCGATGCCGTATTCGCGGTGGATCGGCGCCAGCACCGGCATCAGCTGCATGGTCGAGCAGTTGGGGTTGGCGATGATGCCGCGCGGGCGGTTCTTCGCCGCTTCCGGGTTGACCTCGGACACCACCAGCGGCACGTCGTCGTCGTAGCGGAAGCAGGACGAGTTGTCGATGACGACCGCGCCGGCGGCGGCGAACTTCGGCGCGTATTCCCTGGAAATGCCGCCACCGGCGGAGAACAGGGCGATCTCGACGCCGGTCGGATCAAACGTGGCGAGGTCCTGGATGGTGACCTTTCCACCGTTGAACTCGACCTGCTGGCCGGCCGAGCGCTCGGAGGCGAGCAGGCTCAGCGTGCCCACCGGGAAACCGCGCTCGGCGAGGATGGCCAACATGGTCTGGCCGACCGCGCCGGTGGCGCCGACGACGGCTACATGGAAACGACGGGCTTCATTGCTCATGGGGGGGTACTCGAAAAATGGAGAGGGGGAACACACGTCGAGCCAGGTTCGGGGAACCTCCGGCGACAGCCGCGGAGGCTCCCTATCGTTTGTTGATGTCGATCCTGCCGCCGGCATCGCCCACGCCGGCGCCGCCGGCCAGCAGCCCGGCGTTGACCACGTTGGCCGGGCGCCCGGCGTTCGCGCCCAGGCCAAGGCCGGCGAGCAGGTTGTCCACCGCCCGCTGCACCATCGCCCGGCGCGTGGCCAGCGAGGCGCTGCCGATATGCGGGGTCAGCACGATGTTGCGCAGCGCCCGCAGTTCCGGACGCACGTCGGGCTCGTTCTCGTACACGTCCAGCGCGGCCGCGGCCAGGCGGCCATGGGCCAGCGCGTCGGCCAGCGCCAGCTCGTCGACCAGACCGCCGCGGGCGATGTTCACCAGGGTGGCGCTGGGCTTCATCCTCGCCAGCGCGGCGGCGTCGATGAGGTGGTGGTTCTGCGCGCTGTAGGGCAGCGCCAGCAGCAGGTGGTCGACGCGGCCCAGCAGTTCCTCGAAGCCGGCGTAGCGCGCACCGGCCGCCTGCTCCACGTCCGCGGGCAGGCGCGAGCGGTTGTGGTACAGCACCGTCATGCCGAAGCCGTGGTGGCCACGGCGGGCGATGGCCTGGCCGATGCGGCCCATGCCGACGATGCCCAGGGTGCTGCCGTGCAGGTCGGCGCCGAGCATGGTGGTGAACGACCACTGCCCCCAGTGGCCATCGCGCAGCCAGCGGTCGGATTCGACGATGCGCCGCGCCGCGGCCATCAGCAGCGCGAAACCGAGATCGGCGGTGGTCTCGGTGAGCACGTCGGGGGTGTTGGTGGCGATGATGCCGGCCGCGCCCAACGCCGCGATGTCCAGGTTGTTGTAGCCGACGCCGACGTTGGCGATGACCTTCAGCGACCGGGCAGCGGCGATCTCGGCCGCGCCGATGCGCTCGTTGAGCGTGACCAGGGCGCCATCGACCCCGGCCAGGCGCGCGGCCAGCGCCGCACTGTCATGGGCGGTGATGGCCGTCGTGGCGTCCACGTCGCAGTACGCGGCCAGCTGCGCGACGGTGTCGTCGAACAGCGGCTGCGCCACCCAGACGCGGGGCCGCCGCTCAGCCATCGAGGCTGCCGGGGATGCGCGGTTGCACCACGCCGACGTCGCCGCACTGCGCGCGGTGGCGCAGCGCCTGGTCCATCAGCACCAGCGCCAGCATCGCCTCGGCGATGGGGGTGGCGCGGATGCCGACGCAGGGGTCGTGGCGGCCGGTGGTGACCACGTCCACCGCATTGCCGTGCACGTCCACCGTGGCGCCCGGCAGGCGCAGGCTGGAGGTCGGCTTGAGCACCATCGAGGCGACGATCTGCTGGCCGGTGGCGATGCCGCCGAGGATGCCGCCGGCATGGTTGGACTGGAAGCCGTCCGGCGTGATCAGGTCGCGGTGTTCGGTGCCCTTCTGCGCGGCGCTGGCAAAACCGTCGCCGATCTCCACGCCCTTGACCGCGTTTATGCTCATCAATGCCGCGGCGATCTCGCCGTCGAGCTTGCCGTAGATCGGCTCGCCCCAGCCCGGCGGCACGCCGTCGGCGACCACGTTGACCCGCGCGCCGACCGAATCGCCGGACTTGCGCAGCGCGTCCATGTACGCCTCCAGCGCCGGCACCTGGGCCGCATCCGGCCAGAAGAACGGGTTGTCCTCCACCGCGTTCCAGTCAAAGCCCGTCGGCGTGATCCCGCCCAGCTGCGACAGCCAGCCGCGCACGGTCACCCCGTGGCGCTGCAGCAGCCATTTCTTGGCGATCACCCCGGCGGCCACGCGCATGGTGGTCTCGCGCGCCGAGGAGCGACCGCCGCCGCGCGGGTCGCGGATGCCGTACTTCTGCCAGTAGCTGTAGTCGGCATGGCCCGGGCGGAACTGCGCGGCGATATTGCTGTAGTCCTTGCTGCGCTGGTCGGTGTTGCGGATCAGCAGCGCGATCGGGGTGCCGGTGGTGCGGCCTTCGTACACCCCGGACAGGATCTCCACCTCGTCGGCCTCGCGCCGCGCCGAGGTGTGCCGGCTCCTGCCGGTAGCGCGGCGCTGCAGGTCGCGGGTGAATTCCTCCGGCGCGATCTCCAGCCCCGGCGGGCAACCATCGATCACGCAGCCGATCGCCGGCCCGTGCGACTCGCCGAAGGTGGTGACCGTCAGCAGCTTGCCGAAGGCGTTGGAACTCATCGCTGCGCCGCCAGCTCGGCGATGCGCGCGTGGTGCGCGCGCAGCTCGGCGGCCTCGACCGCGAAGATGCCCATCTGCCCGACCTTGAACTCGATCCAGGACATGAACACTTCCGGCAGCAGCTTGACCAGGTGCTGCTCCGAATCCCCCACCTCGCAGATCAGCAGGCCGTCCTCGCTCAGGTGGTCCGGGGCGTCGCGCAGGATCTTCAGCACCAGGTCCAGGCCGTCGTCGCCGGCGCGCAGCGCCAGTTCCGGCTCGTGCGCGTACTCGCGCGGCAGCGCATCGGTCTCGTCGTTGGTGACGTACGGCGGGTTGGTGACGATCAGGTCGTAGACCCGGCCCTGCAGGCCGGCGAACAGGTCACTTTTGACCAGTTCGACGTTGTGCGCGAGCAGGCGCTCCTTGTTCTCGGCCGCCAGCGACAGCGCGGCGTCGTTGATGTCGCTGCCGTCCACCTGCCAGTTCGGGTAATAGTGGCCCATGGCGATGGCGATGCAGCCCGAACCGGTGCACAGGTCCAGCGCGCGGGTGACCTCGCGCCCGGCCAGCCATGGTTCGAAACCATTGAGGATCAGCTCGGCGATCGGCGAGCGCGGCACCAGCGCGCGCGCGTCGCTCTTGAAGCTCAGCCCGGCGAACCACGCCTCGCCGGTCAGGTAGGCGGCGGGCACGCGCTCGGCGATGCGGCGCTCGAACAGCGCCAGCACCTGCTGCTTCTCCTCGGCCAGCAGTCGCGCCTGGCCATAGGCCGGGCCCAGGTCCGGCGGCAGGTGCAGGGTATGCAGCACCAGGCTGGTGGCCTCGTCCAGCGCATTGTCGTAGCTGTGCCCGAAGGTCAGGCCCGCGGCATTGAAACGGCTGGCGCCGTAGCGGATCAGGTCGATGATCGTGTGGAGTTCGGCGGCCGCCTGGGCTGTCATGGCAATACGGGGGGCAAGAGTGGTCTGCGATTATAGGCGTGCACCCGGTATATTGAGCGCCCGGTTGCAGCCGAAACTGCGGCGATGTCCCGGCATCGGGCCGCAACGCCCCGGCAAGCAGCCGTCAGCGCGCACGGCCACCGCCCCCGCAGACCCGCGCCCCGCCCTGGCGGGGCCGCCACCACCCCTACGGAGAAACGGTCCATGTTCAACCGCAATACCGGCATCGTCCTGGCCATCGCGCTGGCGGCAGGGCTGGGCCTGTTGCTGGCGCAGAAGGTATTCGGCCCGGCCGGCAACGGCGGCCACCAGGCCGGCTCGATCATTTTCTACCCCACGCCCCGGCCGCTGCCCGATTTCAGCCTCAGCCAGTCCGACGGTACCCGCCTGATTCCCGGTGAGCTGCGCGGGCACTGGACCCTGGTGTTCCTGGGCTTCACCTCCTGCCCGGACGTGTGCCCGACCACCCTGTCCGAACTGGCCCTGGCGCAGAAGCAGTGGGAGCGCATTCCCGAAAGCCTGCGCCCGCGCGTGGTGTTCGTGTCGGTCGATCCCGAGCGCGACACCCCGGCACGGCTGGGCGAATACGCCCATGCCTTCCACAAGGACACCCTGGCCGCCACCGCCGACGTGCCGTCGCTGGAGCGCTTCGCCACGCCGCTGGGCCTGGTGTTCCAGAAGGCCCCGGGAAAGAACTACAAGACCAACCCGAACGACTACAGCATGGACCACTCGGCCAGCATCGCGGTGCTCGACCCCGAGGGCCGGCTGGCCGGGCTGATGCGCCCGCCGTTCGACCCGAAGCTGATCGCCAGCGACCTGACCAAGCTCACCGGAACCACCGCACCATGAGTCTGTTGACCACGCTCACCCATGCCCTGCCCCATCGCCTGCTGTCGTCGATGGCGCGCTCGCTGGCCTATTCGCGCAGCCCGCGCGTGTCGCGCTGGCTGATCGACACGGTGACCCGGAAGTTCGACGTCAACCTGGCCGAGGCGGCCGACCCGGACCCGCGCAGCTACTCCAGCTTCAATGCCTTCTTCACCCGCGCGCTGGCCCCCGGCGCGCGCGTGGCCGATGCCGACCCGCGTGCGCTGCTGATGCCGGCCGACGGGCGCATCAGCCAGCTCGGCGCGATCGAGGACGGTCGCATCTTCCAGGCCAAGGGCCAGTCGTTCACCGCCGCCGAACTGCTCGGCGACGCCAGCGCTGCCGAACCCTTCGCCAACGGCCTGTTCGCCACCGTGTACCTGTCGCCGCGCGACTACCACCGCGTGCACATGCCCTGGACCGGCACCCTGCGCGAGACCGTGCACGTGCCCGGGCGCCTGTTCAGCGTCGGCCCGGCCGCGGTGGCCCACGTGCCACGTCTGTTCGCCCGCAACGAGCGGCTGGTGTGCCACTTCGACACCGACTTCGGCCCGATGGTGCAGGTGATGGTCGGCGCGCTGCTGGTCAGCGGCGTGGAAACGGTCTGGAGCGGCGAGGAAATCCCCGCCTACGGCGACCGCATCACCCGCAAGGACTGGCGCGGCAAGGGGATCACGCTGGAACGGTTCGCGGAGATGGCCCGTTTCAACTACGGCTCCACCGTGATCGTGCTGCTGCCGCCGGGCGTGGCGCGGTTCGATCCCGCGCTGAAAGCCGAAAGCCCGGTGCGGCTGGGGCAGGCACTGGCACGGCTGACGTAATGACCTGTTCCGGCGCGGCCACATCACGACGCATGGCGACGCGCTCACCCCGCTGGCGCCCTGGCGGCAGTGAGGCGCGGCGCGCTTCATCCATGGCCCCACCGTGATCGTGCTGCCGTCGCCGGGCGTGGCGCGGTTCGATCCCGCGCTGAAAGCCGAAAGCCCGGTGCGGCCGGGGCAGGCACTGGCGCGGTTGAAGTTGCATCTCCCAAGACGGACGAAGCGCCGCCAGCGGAAACCGCCAGCACAATGACGAAACAGGAGCGACTCACGTCGCTCCTGTTTCGTTTCCCATGCAAGTCCATCGTGAACGACTCACCACTCCGGTTCGCGCTCCGGCAGCAGCGCGCGGATCACCGCGCCGTCGGCGCCTGCGGCCAGCTTCTCGGCCTCGGCGATGGGAATGTCCACGTCGATCAGCCAGCCCTCCTCGTCGGCCTGCTCGCTGCGGATGACTTCGAGCTGGTGCAGCCGCGAGCGCAGCCGGCCAGCGCCCGGCGGCAGGCGTACGCGGCCGGTGACGTGCTGCAGGCCCAGGCGCTTGCCCAGCACCGACTGCAACAGGTCCAGGCCGCGGCCGTCGCGCGCGGAGATCCACACCCGCTCGCGGCGCGCCTCGTCCGGCACGCCGTCCTGCGCGTCGTGGCGCACCTCGGCACCCTCGATGCGGTCGATCTTGTTGAACACCAGCAGTTGCGGCAGCTCACCCGCGCCCACCGCCTCCAGCACTTCGTCCACCTGGGCGATGCGTTCCTCGCGCAGCGGATCGGCGGCGTCCACCAGATGCAGCAGGAAATCGGCCTCGCGTGCTTCGCTCAGGGTCGAGCGGAACGCCGCCACGAGTTCATGCGGCAGGTCGCGGACGAACCCCACGGTGTCGGCCAGCATCGCGTTGCCGCCGGGCAGCGCGATGCGGCGCACGGTCGGGTCGAGCGTGGCGAACAGCTGGTCAGCGGCGTAGGCGCCGGCACCGGTCAGCGCATTGAACAGGGTCGACTTGCCGGCATTGGTGTAGCCCACCAGGGCCACGCGCGGCATTTCGCTGCGCACGCGTGCGCGGCGCATCTGGGTGCGCTGCACCTCGACTTTTTCCAGCCGCTTCTGCAGCTGCTCCACCCGCTTCTGCAGCAGGCGGCGGTCGGTTTCCAGCTGGGTTTCGCCGGGGCCGCGCAGGCCGATGGAACCGCCGCGCTGGCGCTCCAGGTGGGTCCAGCCGCGCACCAGGCGCGTGGCCAGGTGGCGCAGCTGCGCCAGTTCCACCTGCAGCTTGCCTTCGTGGCTGTGCGCACGCTGGGCGAAGATGTCCAGGATCAGCCCGGTGCGGTCGATCACGCGCCGCTCCAGGAACCGCTCCAGGTTGCGTTCCTGCACCGGGGTCAGGGCATGGTTGACCAGCACCAGGTCGGCGCCGGTGGCGTCGGCCATGGCCTTGACCTCGTCCAGCTTGCCGCTGCCGATCAGGGTGGAGGGGTTGGGGCGGTCGATGCGCGCGGTCACGGTGGCCGCGATGCTGGCACCGGCCGAGCGGGCCAGGTCGGTGAACTCTTCCAGCACATCCTCTTCCAGCCGCCCTGCGTGCGGCTGGATCAACAGCGCGTGTTCGCCTCGTTTGGAGCGGTCAAACACGCGCCACGTCCTGCTTATTCGTTGTCGTCATCGCCTGCCTGACTGCTGTCGGCCGATTGCACGTAGCCGCCGCCCGGCCCCACGCGCACGTTGCGCGCCGGCACCACGGTGGAAATGGCGTGCTTGTAGACCATCTGGCTGACCGTATTGCGCAGCAGCACCACGAACTGATCGAACGACTCGATCGTGCCCTGCAGCTTGATGCCATTGACCAGGTAGACCGAAACCGGCACGCGCTCGCGGCGCAGTGCGTTCAGGAACGGGTCCTGCAAGGATTGCCCCTTGGACATCTTCAACTCCTCATTATTGTTCTTATCGACCCGGGCCATGCGGCTTCCCCTGCCTGCCCGGAACCGGGATGTTACACCGCCCGGCGCGCTTCATCGCCCCAAAAACAGGGAAACCGCGTCCTGCAGGCGGCCGTCGTCGGTGGCCGGATCGAACCAGCGCGCATCCAGTTCGCCGCGCAGCCAGGTCAACTGGCGCTTGGCCAGCTGGCGGGTGGCGAAGATCGCCTTGTCGCGGAAGCCGGCGGCCGTGTCCTGCCCGTCCAGGAACTGCCAGGCCTGGCGGTAACCCACCGCGCGGATCGCCGGCAGGTCGAGCGGCGCCGCCACCCCGGCCATCTGCGGCAACGCGCGCAGGCGCCGCACCTCGTCGAGGAAACCCGCCGCGAGCATCAGGTCGAAGCGGCGCTCGATGCGGGCGTGCAGCAGCGCACGCTCGGCCGGTGCCAGCACCAGTTTGAGCACGCGCGCCGGCAGCCGGGCCACACCGGGCTGTGCCTGCCAGTGGCTGATCGGCTTGCCGGTGAGCCGGTACACCTCCAGCGCACGCTGGATGCGCTGCGGGTCGGTCGCGTGGATGCGCCGGGCCGCGGCCGGATCGACCCGGGCCAGCTGCGCATGCAGCGCCGGCCAGCCCAGGGCGTCGGCTTCGGTGGCGATCTGCGCGCGCAGCGCCGGGTCGGCTTCGGGCATCGGCGACAACCCCTGCAGCAGCGCCCGGAAGTACAGCCCGGTGCCGCCGGCCAGGATCGGCAGCCGGCCGCGCGCGACGATGTCGCGTACCGCGGCGGCGGCATCGGCGGCGAACTCGGCCGCCGAGTAGCCCTGCCAGGGGTCGCGCAGGTCCAGCAGGTGATGGGGAATGCCGGCACGCTCGGCCTGGTCGGGCTTGGCCGCGCCGATCTCCAGGCCGCGGTACACCAGCGCCGAATCGACGCTGACGATCTCGCCACCGTGGCGCCGGGCCAGTTCGATCGCCGCGGCGGTCTTGCCCGACGCAGTGGGGCCCATCAGCGCGATCGCCAGCGGCCGCGTGTCGACCGCCATCAGTCCTCGTCCGGCCAGCGCGGCGGCTGCGCACGCTCGCTGCGCCCGGCCGGTACCGCATCGAGCGCGGCCAGTACCTTGAGCGCGTCGACCGTGGCCGCGACATCGTGCACGCGCACGATGCGCGCACCGCGCTGCACCGCCAGCAGGTGCGCGGCGACCGAGCCGGCCACGCGTTCGGCGGCGACGGCGCGGCCGGTGACGTCGCCGATGCAGCGCTTGCGCGACAGCCCGGCCAGCAACGGCACGCCCAGCGCCAGCAGTTTTTCCTGCGCGGCCAGCAGCGCGAAATTCTGCGTGGTGTCCTTGTTGAAGCCGTACCCGGGATCGACCACCAGCCGGTTGCGGGCGATGCCGGCCATCTCCGCGGCGAACAGCCGCTCGGCCAGGAAACGCTGCACGTCGCCGGCGACATCGTCGCTGGCCCATGCCACCCCGGCATCGTACGGGCCGCCCACCGCATGCATCAGCACCACCGCCGCGCCCGCGTCGGCCACCGTTTCCAGCGCGCCCGGCTGGCGCAGCGCCTGCACGTCGTTGACCATGCCGGCGCCGGCCGCCAGCGCCGCGCGCATCACGTCGGGCTTGAAGGTATCGACGCTGACCGGCACCGGAGTGCGCGCCACCAGTGCCTCGATCACCGGCACCACGCGCTCGATCTCCTGCTGCGCCGACACCTGTTCGGCGCCGGGCCGGGTGGACTCGCCGCCGATGTCGAGGACATCCGCGCCCTGCTCGACCAGCGCCAGCGCGTGGGCGACGGCCGCCTCGGCACTGAAATGCCGGCCGCCGTCGGAAAACGAATCCGGGGTGACGTTGACGATGCCCATCACCCGCGGGCGGTCCAGCCGCAGCAGCCGCCCGGCACAATCCAGCACAGGTGCGATATCGAACATCAGCGCCGGCTCCTGGCCCGGACCACGCTGCCGAGCACGCTGAGCGCCACGCCCAGCACGATACCGATGAAGATGCCCGCCAGGTAATGGCCGGTCTTCACCCCGAAGGCGACGCCGGCCACGGTGGCAATCACCATTTCCGGGATGTGGGTGGACGTCTTGGGAAAAGGTTCGTTCATGCTGCGAAGGGTAGCGGAGGATGGGAGGAAAATACCCCGGTCGTCATCCGACCGGCCGTGGCAGCGGCCGATGTGCCCCCAGGGCGGGAGGGCCGCGATACGCCCGCGCCAGGCCGGGCATAAAAGCAACGGGCCGGGAAAACCCGGCCCGTCGTGCGTGCATGGCAACGGCGGTGGCTCAGTGCTGGCCGGCCGGGTCGGTGATCGGCGCCACCGGGCGCTCGTCGCCGCCCTTGTCGCCGTCGGACGGGTCGCTCTTGCCCTTGTCCACCCAGCCGGCCGGCGGCGAAGGCTTGCGGCCTTCCATGATCGCCTTGACCTGCTCGGCATCGATGGTTTCCCAGTCCAGCAGCGCCGCGGTCATCGCTTCGACGATGTCGCGCTTCTCTTCCAGGATGCGGCGCGCCACGTTGTACTGCTCGTCGAGGATGCGGCGGATTTCCGCGTCCACCTTCTGCTGGGTGGCCTCGGAAATGGTCTTGCTGTGCATGCCGTAGCCGGCTTCCTCGTCGGCATAGACCATGGTGCCAAGCACGTCGGACATGCCGTACTTGGTGACCATGCCACGTGCCAGCTTGGTGGCGCGCTCGAAGTCGTTGGAGGCGCCGGTGGACATCTCGCCGACGAAGATCTCCTCGGCGATGCGGCCACCGAACAGGATCGCCAGCTCCTCCAGCATGCGGTCCTTGTACTTGCTGATGTGGTCGTGCTCGGGCAGCTGCCAGGTCACGCCCAGCGCCCAGCCGCGCGGCATGATGGTGACCTTGTGCACCGGGTCGGCCTTGGGCAGCGACATGGCGACCACCGCGTGGCCCGACTCGTGGTAGGCCGTGTTGCGGCGCTCGTCCTCGCGCATGACCATGCTGCGGCGCTCCGGACCCATGTAGATCTTGTCCTTGGCGTCCTCGAAGTCCTGCATGCTCACTTCCTGCTTGCCGCGACGCGCGGCGAACAGGGCGCCCTCGTTGACCAGGTTGGCCAGGTCGGCGCCGGAGAAGCCCGGGGTGCCGCGCGCCAACACTTCCGGCTTGACGTCGTCGGCGGCCGGCACCTTGCGCAGGTGCACGCGCAGGATCTGCTCGCGGCCCTTGATGTCGGGCAGGCCGACCATGACCTGGCGGTCGAAGCGGCCCGGGCGCAGCAGCGCCTTGTCGAGCACGTCCGGGCGGTTGGTGGCAGCGATCACGATCACGCCCTCGCCGCCCTCGAAGCCGTCCATCTCGACCAGCATCTGGTTCAGGGTCTGCTCGCGCTCGTCATGGCCACCGCCCATGCCGGAGCCACGATGGCGGCCGACCGCGTCGATCTCGTCGATGAAGATGATGCACGGGGCGTGCTTCTTGGCCTGCTCGAACATGTCGCGCACGCGGCTGGCGCCGACGCCGACGAACATCTCGACGAAGTCCGAGCCGGAAATGCTGAAGAACGGCACCTTGGCCTCGCCGGCGATGGCGCGCGCCAGCAGGGTCTTGCCGGTGCCGGGCGGGCCGACCATCAGCACGCCGCGCGGGATCTTGCCGCCGAGCTTGGTGAACTTGGACGGGTCACGCAGGAAGTCGACCAGTTCGCCGACCTCTTCCTTGGCCTCGTCGCAACCGGCCACGTCGGCGAAGGTCACCTTGATCTGGTCCTCGCCCTGCAGCTTGGCGCGCGACTTGCCGAAGGACATAGCGCCCTTGGCGCCGCCGCCACCGCCCTGCATCTGCCGCATCATGAAGATCCAGAAGCCGATCAGCAGCAGCACCGGCAGGAACTGCAGCAGGATCGACCAGAAGCTCGGGCCGCTGGCCGGCTTCATGCGCACGATGTCGACCTTCTTGGTGTAGAGCTGGTCGATCAGCTTCTCGTCGCGCGGCGCGTACAGCGAGCCTTCGCTGCCGTCGCTGCGCTTGAAGCGGATGGCATTGGTGGTCAGGGTGGTGTCGTCGGTGAACTCCACCGACTTGATCCGGCCCGCGTCCACTTCCTGCAGGAACTGGGTGTAGTTGCTGGCATCGCTGGCCACGGGCGTGCCGCCGCGCGGGGCGAAGCTCTGGAACACCACCATCAGCACGACGGCGACAACCACCCATAGCAGGAGGTTCTTGGTCAGGTCGTTCATCCTCATCGGCTCCGGTGTTCCTCTAATTTTTGACGCGATTCGTATGGTGTCGAGCTTACTTGATCTGCGGGCGCTTGCCCTGCCCGAGCGCATAGACCTCGGGCGAGCGCTTGCGCGAGGCTTCCGGCTTGCGGATCACGACCTTGTCGTAACGGCGGCGCATTTCCCGCACGTAGTCGTCAAAGCCGACGCCCTGGAACAGCTTGATCAGGAACGCCCCACCCGGCTTGAGATGGTGATCGGCGAAATCCATCGCCAGCTCCGCCAGGTGCATCATCCGCGGCTGGTCCACCGCATCCATGCCACTCTTATTGGGGGCCATATCCGACAGGACAAGGTCTACCGGCTGGCCGCCAAGCATGGCCTCGAACTGGGATAGGACGGTTTCTTCCCTGAAGTCACCATGAAGGAACTCCACGCCGGCCAGCGGCGGCATCTCCAGGATGTCCAGCGCCAGTACGCGGCCGCTGTCGCCCAGCTGTCTCCGCACCTGCTGCGACCAGCCGCCTGGCGCGGCGCCGAGGTCGACCACCACCATGTTCGGCTTCAGCAGCCGGTCGCGCTGGAGCAGTTCCTCCAGCTTGTAGGCGGCGCGCGAGCGCATGCCCTCGGCCTGCGCCTTCTTCACGAAGGGGTCGGAGAAATGCTCCTTCAACCAGCGTTGACTGCTCTTGCTGCGGGACATCGGAATGCGGCCTGTAGGGGTGGTCATGATACCCTGAACCCCCTTGATAACCCGTAATCACTGCATGTCCATCGTTCTCACCCCGGCCCAGAACCGATTCCTGCGCGGCATGGCCCACGATCTGAAAGCACTGCTGCAGATCGGCGGCAAGGGGGTCACCCCCGCCTTCCTGGCGGAACTGGACGAGGTGCTGGAACGCCATGAACTGATCAAGGTGAAGATCGCCGCCGAGGACCGCGAGGCGCGCGAGGCGATGGTTGCCGAGCTGGTCCAGGCCAGCGGCGGCGCGCTGGTCCAGCGCATCGGCCATGTCGCCGTCCTGTACCGCCCGGCCCGGGAAAAGCGCCAGATCGTGCTGCCCCGCGGCTGACCCGCCGAGAAGCCAAGATGCAACTGAGCCGCGAACTGCCCGACTACATCTATGCCCTGCGCTCGGCCGACGGCCGCCAGGCCCGGGTCAACGACCAGACGCTGGCACGCAGCTTCATCCTGTCCCCCGACCGCTTGATCGAAGACTGGGCGGTGAGCGCGGTCGGCCAGCTGAGCGTGGCCGACCTGGCGCCCGCGCTGGAACAGAACCCGGCCGTGTTCATCCTCGGCACGGGCGAGCGCCAGGTGTTTCCGCCGGTGGAGGTCATGGCCGCCTGCCTGACCCGCGGCATCGGCATCGAAGTGATGAACAACGCCTCGGCCGCGCGTACCTTCAACGTGCTGGCCGGCGAAAACCGCCGCGTGGTCGCGGCCTTCATCCTGGAGTGACGCCTGGCGTCACGCGGCCTGGGACTGCTCGCGTACGCACCTTCCTGTTTTCTCATGCGGGGCAAGCCCCGCATCTACAGGCGTGCGTTCAACGCAATGGCTCGCCCTTGAGCCAGCAGACGAACAGCAGCGCCACGACCACGCCCGCATTGCAGGCGACGAAGCGGGCCGGAGCAGCGGCCGGCGGAAAGATCACGAAACCGGCCACCAGCAGCGCGGCCGCACTGGCATAGGCGAGCCATCCCTGCCACGCCAGCGGCCAGCCCCAGCCCCATCCATGCTCCTTGGCGGCGAACCAGTAACGCGATTTGCCCATGCGCTTTCTCCATCACCCGGCACCCGACCGACGCAAATATCCCTGACCGCGGCGCGGCCCGGGGCCGCTGGCCGCGGAATCCGCCCTGACACCGGCGGCAGGCGGCGTTTCAGCCGGATGCCGCGCCCTGCGCTGCAACGGCCCGGACAGGAGCAGGCCTGCCCCGGCCACAGCGTCAACAGTGCGCAGCGCGGCGCCGGCCACGCATCCTGCCACCGCTGATGGCGCTGGTCGAACGCCGCCAGCACGACATGCAACGGAAGCAGGGCGGAACACGTGTGCTTCATGCCGCCGGCCAACGCCCCCCCGGTTGCTCCGCGTGCCGCCATGGAGCCGCCTGCGGCAACCCGCATTCGGCCGGCTACTTCTGTGGCAGGTACTGCAGCGGATCCACCGGCTTGCCGTTGTAGCGGATCTCGAAGTGCAGCATGTCGCGCGAGGTGCCGGTGCGGCCCATTTCCGCGATCTGGTCGCCGGCCTTGACGTTCTGCCCCTCGTTGACCAGGCGCTTGCGGTTGTGGCCGTAGGCCGACAGCCACTGCTCGTTGTGCTTGATGATGATCAGCTCGCCGTAGCCGACCAGGCCGGCACCGGAATAGACCACCACGCCCGGGCCGGCCGCGCGTACCGGCTGGCCGCTGCTGCCGGCGATGTCGATGCCCTGCTTGGTGGTCTCGCCGGCGACGAAGCGGCCGACCAGCGCGCCGTCGGCCGGCCAGCGCCAGCCGATGCCGCTGTTGGCCGGCGCCGGCGTCGCCGCGGGCGGCGGCGACGATGGCCGCGTGGCAGTCGCACTGCCGCTGCCGGCCGCCGGGCGCGTGGCGGTGGCGCCGCCCGGATACAACCGCAGCGTCTGCCCCGGGTAGATCGCGTTGGGATTGGACAGGCCATTCCACGCCGCCAGGTCGCCCGGGGTGATGTTGTGGATGCGTGCCAGCGCGTACAGCGTGTCGCCCCGGCGCACCACCGCGGTCTGGCCCGGCTTGGGCACGGATGTGCGCGGCGTGGCCGCGGCCCGGGACGCGCTGCTGCCGGAAGGCTTGACCACCGTGGCGGTACCGCAGCCCGCCGCCATCGCCACCAGCAGCAGTACCGCCATGCCGGCGACCGCCCTGGAAGCGCCCTTGATCCCTACCTCTGCATTCATGCGAATTTCGCCCTCCATACCAGCCAGCCCACCAGGCCGGCGACCAGCGCGGTCGCGATCCAGCCCAGCGGTTCGATCCAGCGCCGCAGCGCATCGGCCGCGCGCGCGCCGCCGAAGCGGATCACCGCCGCCAGCACGTATACGCGCTTGCCGCGCCCGACCAGCATGCTCAACACGTACTGTGGCAGCGGCACCCCGACGATACCGGACGCCCAGGTGAATACCTTCATCGGAATCGGCATGAAGCCACCCAGCACCAGGAAGGTGAACACCGCCCACGGCGATTCGACCATCTTCGCCTGCAGCGTGGCGATGCCCGACTCGATGGCCGGCAGCATGCCCAGCGCGGCGAACAGCGGCTTGATCGCCTCGAACGCATAGTGGCCCAGCGCATAGCCGACCATCGCCCCGACCATCGAACCGGCCAGGCTCAGGGTGGCGAAGCGCCAGCCCTTGCGCGGCTGCGCCACGCACATCGGCATCAGCATCACTTCCGGCATCACCGGGAAAATGATGGCCTCGATGAAGCTCAGCACGGTCAGGTAGGTGGGCGCGCGCTTGTGGCTGGCCCAGTACAGCGCGCGGTCGTACAGCGGCCCGAATATCTTCATCGTCGCGGGTTTCCCGTGTCAGTCCAGCAGGCCCGGGAGCAACGGCACGAAGCTGACCGGCGCCAGTTCCTCCTGCACGATGCCGTCCGCCTGGCGGGTAAGTTGCAGCAGCACCTGCCCGCCGGGGCCGCCGACCGGCGCCACCAGGCGGCCACCCACGGCCAGCTGTTCGATCAATGCGTCCACCAGCGCCGGTGCCGCGGCGGTGACGACGATGGCGTCGTAGGGGCCGTGCTCGGGCCAGCCGATGCGGCCGTCGTCATGCTTGCTGCGGACGTTCATGCCCAGTTGGCGCAGGCGCTTGCGGGCCTGGCGCAGCAGGTCGCCGATCCGCTCGACGGTGAACACCTCCAGCCCGACCGCGGCCAGGATCGCCGCCTGGTAACCCGAGCCGGTACCCACTTCGAGCACGGTCCTGGGCGCCACCTGCAGCACCGCCTCGGTCATGCGCGCCACCACCCAGGGCTGGGAGATGGTCTGACCGTGGCCGATCGGCAATGCGGTGTCCTCGTAGGCGCGCGAGGCCAGCGCCTCGTCGATGAACAGGTGCCGCGGCACCACCCGCACCGCGTTGAGCACGCGTTCGTCGCCGATGCCCACCTCGCGCAGGCGATCGACCAGGCGGTCGCGCACCCGCTGCGAGGTCATGCCGCTGCCGACCGCCTCCGGGGACAGGCGCAGGCGTGGCGTCATGCCGGGCGCTCCAGCGTCGCCGACAACCCGCCCACCCAGCTGGCCACCTTTTCCAGCGCCTCGTAGCGGGTCAGGTCGACCTGGATCGGGGTGATCGAGATATGGCCGGTGCGCACCGCATGGAAATCGGTACCGGGGCCGGCATCCTGCTCGGAACCGGCCGGACCGATCCAGTACACGGTATTGCCGCGCGGATCGGTGGCCGGGATGCAGGCCTCGGCGCGGTGGCGGTTGCCCAGCCGGGTGACCTCGAACCCGCGGATCTCGTCCCACGGCAGGTCCGGCACGTTGACATTGAGGATGGTGTCGGCGGGCAGCGGGTCGGCCTTCAGCCGCGCCACGATCTCGATGGCCGCGCGCGCGGCGCTGAGGAAATTCCTCGCCTCGTGGCGCTGGGTCACCAGCGACACCGCAACCGACGGCAGGCCGAGGAAGCGCCCTTCCATCGCCGCGGACACGGTCCCGGAATAGATCACGTCGTCGCCGAGGTTGGCGGCGTTGTTGATGCCCGAGACCACGATGTCCGGCTCGTGTTCCAGCATGCCGGTCAGCGCCAGGTGCACGCAGTCGGTCGGCGTTCCGCTGACCGCGCAGGTGTAGTGGTCGATCCGGCGCAGCCGCACCGGCTGGTCCAGGGTAAGGGAATTGCTGGCGCCGGAGCGGTCGCGGTCCGGTGCCACCACGGTGACCTCGTGGCCGGCATTGCGCAGCTCCTCGGCGAGCATCCTGATGCCGGGGGCGTCCACGCCGTCGTCGTTGCTTACAAGTACGCGCATTGAAGACCTGAATCGCTGAATCCATGACGGCGCTCCCGCAGCCCCGCCGTCTACCGCCATCCCCGCCGGCGTGCTGCACGCCGGCCGGCATGGCCCGATCCGGCATGATACCGGAATGCGCCCACCGCCTTCCCGTGACGCTCTCCCCATTGCCGCAGCCGTTACGCTATGCACATGTCGCACCCAGAAGACGAAGACGACGGCGCCCTGTTCCGCTCGGCGATCGGCGAGGTAACGCCACTGCGCAAGGTGGATGCGCCGGCGATCAGCCGGCCACGGCCGAAGCCGCGCGCGCGCATGGCCGAGCAGGACGAGGCCCAGGCGCTGGGCGAGTTCGCCCGGCTGCTGCATTCCAGCGCGCCGCTGGAAGCCGGCGACGTGGTCAGCTACCGCCGCGACACCCTGCCGGCGCGCATGTTCCAGCGGCTCAGGCGCGGCCAGTACTCGGTGCAGGACGAACTGGACCTGCACGGCGCCAGCGTCGCCCAGGCCGAGCACCTGCTGCGCGAGTTCCTGCTGGAGGCGCACGCGCACGACCACGGCTGCGTGCGCATCATCCACGGCAAGGGCCTGCAGTCCGATGGCGGCGCGCCGGTACTCAAGAACCTGGTGGACCGTCTGCTGCGCCAGCGCAACGACGTGCTCGCGTTCCACTCCGCGCCGCCGGCGCAGGGCGGCACCGGCGCGGTGCTGGTGCTGCTGGCGCGGCGCTGAGCGGCGCCAGTCCGCCAGCGATCCATCGCGCGCCCGCGGCGGGCGCGACGCGGCCGCCAGGCGCAATGCGTCCGCCTCCCGCCAGGCGATGCGCCACGGCCCCTTCACCTTCCGCGGCCGCGCGTAGCGGCTGCGCGCGCGCCGCCCCACACGCCGGGAGGCGCCACGCGGAGAACCTCCGGCTTACGCCGGGGCGACGGTATCGGCGCGGCTGGCGTCGGCCACGGGCCCCAGTTCATGCAGCACCGCGGTGGCGTAGCACCCTGGCGGCAACGCGAAGGCAAGCTCCAGTACGTCGTCCAGCAGCCAGGCATGGCGCATCAGCGCCGGCCGCAGCCGCAGCGCGCGGCGCTCCTGCTTGAGGCCGGCCTGCTCCAGGCCGGCGCGCAGCGCCAGCGCCTGCTCATCGGCCAGCGCGGCCTGCTCCAGGGCCAGCGCGGCACCGGCGGTGCGCAGCTCACCCGCGCCCCACAACGGCCCGCTGGGGTGGATGTCGAACCGCGCCAGGCGTTCGGCCAGCGCCTCGCTCATCGGCTCGGGACCGAACACCGAACGGCTGCCGTCGAGCATCCACACCTCGCCGTCCAGCGCAGCGTCCCAGTTGCCCTGCTCCACCCGCGCGGCGAGCACCCGGTTGAACAGGGCCGAGCGCGCCGCCGACAGCAGCATGGAGCGCTGGTCCTTGCGCACCCGGCGGCCGCCGAACATCGCCAGCGCCGCCGGCACGTTGCCACCATCGCGACCGAAGCGCTGTTCGCCGAACCAGTTGGGCAGGCCGCGCGTGGCGATGGCCTGCAGCCGCTGCTCGATCGCGTCCCGCCCGCCCTGCACCCCGCGCAGCACCAGGGTGAAGCGGTTGCCGGCCAGCGCACCGCGCTGCAGCTTGCGGTTGTGCCAGGTGGAGGCGAGCACATGCACCTCGTCCGATTCCAGCAGCGCCAGGTCCGGCGCGACCCGCCTGGGCAGGTGCACGCTGAAACGCTGCGTGGTCACCGCATGCCGGTCCTTCTGTCCGGCGTAGCTGACGCCCATTTCCGGCACCCCGGCCCATTGCGCCAGCTGCCTGGCCACGGCCACGGTGTTGGCGCCGCGCTTGCGGATGTCCAGCAACAGGTGCTCGCCCTCGCCGCTCGCCTCGAAGGCAGGCAGTTCATCGACCTGGAAGTCCTCGGGCACGCTGCGCATCGACGCGCTCAATACCGGGGCGCCATAGGCAAGGGGAAGATCCATCATGTCGGTCCTGAACAATGGCCCGGCCTGCCTGCCGCGGGCGCGCCGGTGACGGCGGGCCTGCCGGGGCAACCCGTGCGGAGGGCGGCGCTGCTGCCGGCGCCGCGCCGGGCGACGCCCGGTCGCGGCCGGCGACACGCCTGCGGAATGGAAATCATGCGGGAAGCAGCAGCACCACCGCCTGCGCGGCGATGCCTTCCTCGCGGCCGGTAAAACCCAGCTTCTCGCTGGTGGTGGCCTTGATGCTGACCCGGTCCGGCGCCACGCCCAGCAGCTGCGCCACCGTCTCGCGCATCGCAGTCGCATGCGGGCCGACCTTGGGCCGCTCGCAGATCACGGTGATGTCGGTGTTGCCCACCTGCCACCCGCGCGCGCGCAGCAGGCCGTTGCAGTGGCGCACGAAATCGCTGCTGTCCGCGCCCTTCCAGCGGTCGTCGCTGGGCGGGAAGTGCTGGCCGATGTCGCCCAGCGCCAGCGCCCCCAGCATGGCGTCGCACAGCGCATGCAGGATCACGTCGCCGTCGCTGTGCGCGAGCACCCCGCAACGGTGCGGCACGCGCACGCCGCCGAGCATGACGTGGTCGCCTTCGCCGAAGGCGTGCACGTCATAGCCCTGGCCGATGCGGAGGGGGGGAAAGCAGAAGGATTCATGGCGTCGGATCAGGTTGTGGTTCAGGCCCGCGCGGGCGGCGCCGGACGGGCGTCAGCCACGCCGCGACAGCTCGAACTCGAAGCGGGCCAGGTCGGCCGGGGTGGTGACCTTGAAGTTGCACTCGTCGCCTTCGACCAGCAGCGGTCGCGCGCCCTGGCGCTCCATGGCCATGGCCTCGTCGGTCACCTCGACACCGGCGCCGGTCGCTTCCAGCAGCGCGCGGGTCAACTGGTGGCGGCGGAACAGCTGCGGCGTGAGCGCGCGCCACAACCGCTCGCGCGGTTCGGTGCGGTCGATGCCGCCATCGTCGCCGGCGCGCTTGAGGGTGTCGCGCACCGGGGCAGCGAGGATCGCGCCGACCGGATCGGCGCGCCCCACCTCCAGCAGCCGGCCCAGGTCGGCGGCCGGCAGGTTCGGGCGCGCGGCGTCGTGCACCAGCACGAAGTCGTCGGCACGCACGCTTTCCGGCAGCGCCTGCAACCCGGCCAGCACCGAGGCGGCACGGGTATCGCCACCGGTGCAGGTCAGCACCGGCTTGCCGGCGAAGTCATTCCAGCCCGGCCAGTCGGCATCGTGCTCGGCGATGGCCACCATCACCCCGGCCACGCCGGGGTGCGCCAGCAGCGCCGCCAGCGTGTGCGCGAGCAGCGGCTCGCCGGCGGCGAGCAGGTACTGCTTGGGCACCGGGCCGCCGAAGCGGGTACCGCGACCGGCAGCCGGCACCACCGCCCACACCTGGGTGGTCATGGCACGACCTCCTGGGTGGCGGCGTCGTGCGCGCCCGGCTGGGCCACGCCCGGCCGCGCCACCGGGGCGTCCTCGACCACGCGGTAGAACTTCTCGCCGGGCTTGATCATGCCCAGTTCGCTGCGCGCCCGCTCCTCGATGGCGGCCTCGCCTTCCTTGAGGTCCTTGACCTCGGCGGCGAGCGCATCGTTGCGCTGCTGCAGGCCCTCGTTGTCGCGCTTCTGGTTGGCGACCTGGGCCTCGAGCATCATCACCTCGCCCGAATTGCCCGGCCCGAACCAGAAGCGGTACTGCAGCAGCGCCAGCAGTACCGCGAGCACCAGCAGCAGCCAGCGCCAGTCACGCATCGGCGTCAGCGCTTGAGCGAGACGAACGCGCCACGACCGGCGTAGCGCGCGTTGCCGCCGAGGGCTTCCTCGATACGCAGCAACTGGTTGTACTTGGCCACGCGGTCGCTGCGGCACAGCGAGCCGGTCTTGATCTGGGTGGCGGTGGTGGCCACGGCGATGTCGGCGATGGTGGTGTCCTCGGTTTCGCCGGAGCGGTGCGAGACGATCGCCGCGTAATGCGCCTTGTCGGCCATGGCGATCGCCTCCAGGGTCTCGCTCAGGGTGCCGATCTGGTTGACCTTGATCAGGATGGCGTTGGCGGTGCCCGACTCGATGCCCTCGGCGAAGATCTTCGGGTTGGTGACGAACAGGTCGTCGCCGACCAGCTGCACCTTGCCGCCGATGCGCTGGGTCAGCAGCTTCCAGCCGGCCCAGTCGTTCTCGGCCAGGCCGTCCTCGATGGTGATGATCGGGTACTGCGTGGTCCAGTCGGCCAGGAAATCGACGAACTGCTCGGAGGTCAGGCGCTTGTTCTCGCCGACCAGGTTGTACTTGCCGTTCTCGTAGAACTCGCTGGAAGCCACGTCCAGGCCCAGCAGGATGTCCTCGCCGGCGGTGTAGCCGGCCTTGCCGATGGCTTCCAGGATGGTGTCCAGTGCCTCGACGTTGCTGCGGAAGTCCGGCGCGAAGCCGCCTTCGTCGCCCACCGCCGTGCTCAGGCCGTGGCCCTTGAGCACCGACTTGAGCGCATGGAAGATCTCGGTGCCGGCGCGCAGCGATTCACCGAACGAGGTGAAGCCGACCGGCAGCACCATGAACTCCTGGAAGTCGACGTTGTTGTCGGCGTGCGCGCCGCCGTTGATGATGTTCATCATCGGCACCGGCAGCGACGGCGTGGCGCCGGTCTTGCCGGCCAGGTACTGCCACAGCGCCTGCTTGTTGGAAGCGGCGGCGGCGTGCGCGGCGGCCATGGAAACGCCCAGCAGCGCATTGGCGCCCAGGCGGCCCTTGTTCTCGGTGCCGTCCAGGTCGATCAGGCGGCGGTCCAGCCCGGCCTGGTCCTGCGCATCGAAATCCTTCAGCGCCGCGGCGATCGGGCCGTTGACGTTGGCCACCGCATCGCGCACGCCCTTGCCCAGGTAGCGGGTCTTGTCGCCATCGCGCAGTTCCACCGCCTCCTTGGTGCCGGTCGAAGCACCCGAGGGCACGGCGGCACGACCGAACGAGCCGTCGGCCAGGGTGACTTCGGCTTCCAGCGTGGGGTTGCCACGGCTGTCGAGGATTTCACGGGCGTGGATCTTGGCGATAGTGGTCATGGTCTGGGGATGGACTCGTTTGGGTAGGTCTGGGAATGGGAAACCGGCCGCAGTTTAAACGAAGCCGGGGCCGGCGCGGCGCGATGCTTGCGGCTGAAAACGCAGGCACGGCGGCAGGCCCTGAAACGATGATGGCCCGCATCGAGCGGGCCATCCGTCGCCTCACACGGTGGACTCGAGGAACCCGTGCTTCTTGGTGATCGAATCCAGCGCCAGCAGTGTTTCCAGCAGCGCTTCCATCTTGTCCAGCGGCCACGCGTTGGGGCCGTCGGACAGCGCCTTGGACGGATCGGGATGGGTCTCGGCGAACAACCCGGCCACGCCCACCGCCACCGCCGCGCGCGCCAGCACCGGCACGAATTCGCGCTGTCCGCCGGAACTGCTGCCCTGCCCGCCCGGCAGCTGCACCGAATGGGTGGCGTCGAACACCACCGGGCAGCCGGTGTCGCGCATCACGCTCAGCGAGCGCATGTCGCTGACCAGGTTGTTGTAGCCGAAGCTGGCGCCGCGCTCGCAGACCATGATGTCGTTGTTGCCGGTGGAGCGCGCCTTTTCCACCACCGGCTTCATGTCCCACGGCGACAGGAACTGGCCCTTCTTGATGTTCACCGGCTTGCCGGCGCTGCACACCTTCCTGATGAAATCGGTCTGCCGCACCAGGAATGCCGGGGTCTGCAGCACGTCGACGACCGAGGCCACCTCGTCCATCGGCGTGTACTCGTGCACGTCGGTCAGCACCGGCACGCCGATCTGCCTCTTCACCTCGGCCAGCACCTTCAGGCCCTCTTCCAGCCCCGGGCCGCGGAAGCTGGTGCCGGAGGTGCGGTTGGCCTTGTCGAAGCTGGACTTGAAGATGAAGTTCATCCCCAGCCTGCCGGTGATTTCCTTGAGCTTGCCGGCGGTATCGAGCTGCAGCTGCATCGACTCGATCACGCACGGGCCGGCGATCAGGAACAGCGGCTGGTCCAGGCCGACTTCGAATCCGCAGAGCTTCATTCAACTACCTCGTGTTTGTAGCCCTCTCCCGACGGGAAAGGGGTTGGATGAGGGGCCGTGGGCAGGCCCTTGCGGAACCGGGAACCCAGCCTTCGCCGGCGTCCCGCCCGCCCCTACGGTGCGCCCTCCCCGCGGGAGAAGGCGGAAACGAGCGTCAGGCCCGCGCTTCCTTCAACAGCTTGCCGCCGGCCTTCTTCTCGCGCGCGGCGCGGATGAAACCAATGAACAGCGGGTGCCCGCTGCGCGGCGTGGACAGGAACTCCGGGTGCGCCTGGCAGGCCAGGAACCACGGATGCACGTCGCGCGGCAGCTCCACCACTTCCACCAGGGTGTCGTCCATCGACTTGCCGGAGATCACCAGCCCGGCGTCCTCCAGCTGGGTGCGGTAGCGGTTGTTGAACTCGTAGCGGTGGCGGTGGCGCTCGGCCACCACGTCCTTGCCGTACAGCTCGCGCGCCAGCGTGCCCGGCTTCAGCCGCTGCTCCTGCAGGCCCAGGCGCATGGTGCCGCCCAGGTCGGACTTCTCGTCGCGCTTCTCGACCTCGCCGCTGGCGGTGCGCCATTCGGTGATCAGGCCGATCACCGGGTTCGGCGACTGGCGGTCGTTCTCGGTGCTGTTGGCGCCGTCCAGCCCGGCCACGTGGCGGGCATAGTCGACCACCGCCGCCTGCATGCCGTAGCAGATGCCGAAGTACGGCAGCTTGTGCTCGCGGGCATACCTGGAGGTCAGCACCTTGCCCTCGAAGCCGCGGTCGCCGAAACCACCCGGCACCAGGATGCCGTCCACGCCCTCGAGCGCGGCCATGCCACCTTCTTCCAGGTCCTGCGCTTCCAGCCACTTGAGGTTGACCCGGGTGCGCTGGCGCAGGCCGCCGTGCTTGAGCGCCTCGCCGACCGACTTGTAGGCGTCCTGGTGGTCCACGTACTTGCCGACCACGGCGATGGTCACCTCGTCCAGCGGGTGCAGGGCCGCATCCAGCACCGCCTCCCACTCGGACAGGTCGGCCGGGCCGGCCTTGTCGGCGAGCTTGAGCTGGTTGACCACGATTTCGTCCAGGCCCTGCGCGTGCAGCCCCATCGGCACGCGGTACAGCACGTCCACGTCCGGCACGCTGATCACCGCGCGTTCGGAGACGTTGGTGAACAGCGAGATCTTGCGCCGCTCCGAATCGGGAATGGCCTGCTCGGAGCGGCACAGCAGCACGTCGGGCTGGATGCCGATCGAACGCAGTTCCTTGACCGAGTGCTGGGTCGGCTTGGTCTTCAGCTCACCGGCGGCGCCGATGTACGGCACCAGCGTCAGGTGCATGAACAGCGCCTTCTCCGGGCCGCGCTCGGTGCGCACCTGGCGGATCGCCTCCAGGAACGGCAGCGACTCGATGTCGCCGACGGTGCCGCCGATCTCCACCAGCGCCACGTCGTAGCCCTCGGTGGCCTCGTCGATGCAGCGGCGGATCTCGTCGGTGATGTGCGGGATCACCTGCACGGTCGCGCCGAGGTAGTCGCCGCGGCGCTCCTTGCGGATCACGTTCTCGTAGATGCGCCCGGTGGTCACCGAGTTCTTGCGGCTCAGCCGGGTATGGACGAAGCGCTCGTAGTGGCCCAGGTCCAGGTCGGTCTCGGCACCGTCATCGGTGACGTAGACCTCGCCGTGCTGGAAGGGACTCATGGTGCCCGGATCGACGTTGATGTACGGATCCAGCTTCATCATCGTGACCTTCAGGCCACGCGCCTCGAGGATGGAGGCCAGCGACGCGGCGGCAATGCCCTTGCCAAGCGAGGACACCACGCCGCCGGTAACGAAAATAAGGGGGTCATGGCTCACTTGCCTCCCGGAAAGCCCTAGTTTAAAGGTTGTCGCGCGAACACCCAAGCACCGGATGCGGCGACCGCGGAAAATCCTGCCCGCGACGCGCCGGCCTTGCGGCCCGGCCGCCACGGGGCGGTAACAAAAAAGACGCCCCGGCCTGCGCCGGGGCGTCCACGTTCATCGGGAAACCCGCGTCAGCGACGCTTGCGGGCTTCTTCCTCTTCCTCTTCGCGCGGGGCCGGCTGCTCGCCCCGGGCCTTTTCCTGGGCGGCGGCGGCGGCGCGGCGCTTGGCCTTCTGCTCGGCCTCGCTCTGCGCCTTGTCGGCGGCGGCCTGGGCGGCCTCGCCCGTCTTGGCCTTGTCCACGCTCTGGGCCATCACCAGCGGCACCGCCACGACGGCGGCGGCAGCCACGGCCAGAACCAACAATTTCGACGATTTCATTGTCATCCTCCGGAGTCTCCGCCGATTCAGGGGGATCGGCTGCGTACGTTCCAGGGCGCACAGGATACCGCCCCGCGCCTCTCCCCGCACTGAACACCGGCGTGCAAATTTCCCCGGCAGACCGCAAACTTGCCCGTCGCATCAGCGCCTTATCGAGATACATGAACGCCCGCTACAACGCCGCCGACATCGAAGTCCTCTCCGGCCTGGACCCGGTCAAACGCCGCCCCGGCATGTACACCGACACCGCGCGCCCGAACCACCTGGCGCAGGAAGTCATCGACAATTCGGTGGACGAGGCGCTGGCCGGGCACGCGAAGACCGTGGAGGTCGTGCTGTTCAAGGACGGCAGCTGCGAGGTGAGCGACGACGGCCGCGGCATGCCGGTCGACATCCACCCGGAGGAGAAGATCCCCGGCGTCGAACTGATCCTGACCCGGCTGCACGCCGGCGGCAAGTTCAGCAACCGCAACTACACCTTCTCCGGCGGCCTGCACGGCGTCGGCGTGTCGGTGGTCAATGCGCTGTCCACGCTGGTGGAGATCCACATCAGGCGCGAAGGCAGCGAGCACCGCATCAGCTTCCGCGACGGCGACCGTGCCAGCCCGCTGGAAGTGGTCGGCTCCGTCGGCCGCAGGAACACCGGCACCCGGCTGCGTTTCTGGCCGGACCCGAAGTATTTCGACACCCCGAAGTTCAACGTGCGCGCGCTGCGCCACCTGCTGCGCGCCAAGGCGGTGCTGTGCCCGGGCCTGACCGTCCGGCTGACCGACGAGGCGACCGGCGAGACCGAGACCTGGCATTACGAGGACGGCCTGCGCGACTACCTCAAGGCCGAGCTGGGCGAACGCGAGATGCTGCCTGCCGACCTGTTCGTCGGCGTCCTGAAGAAGGAAACCGAGGCGGTGGACTGGGCCGTGGCCTGGCTGCCGGAAGGCGAACTGGTGCAGGAAAGCTACGTCAACCTGATCCCGACCGCCCAGCACGGCACCCATGTCAACGGCCTGCGCACCGGGCTGACCGAGGCACTGCGCGAGTTCTGCGATTTCCGCAACCTGCTGCCGCGCGGGGTCAAGCTGGCGCCGGAAGACGTGTGGGACCGGGTGTCGTTCGTGCTCTCGCTGAAGATGACCGACCCGCAGTTCAGCGGCCAGACCAAGGAACGCCTGTCCTCGCGCCAGGCCGCCGGCTTCGTCGAGGGCGCCGCCCACGATGCCTTCAGCCTGGCCCTGAACCAGAACGTGGAGATCGGCGAGAAGATCGCGCAGATCGCCATCGAGCGCGCCAGCGCGCGGCTGAAGACCGAGAAGCTGGTGGTCCGCAAGAAGGTCACCCAGGGCCCGGCGCTGCCCGGCAAGCTGGCCGACTGCATCAGCCAGGACCTGTCGCGCACCGAGCTGTTCCTGGTGGAAGGCGACTCGGCCGGCGGCAGCGCCAAGCAGGCCCGCGACAAGGATTTCCAGGCGATCCTGCCGCTGCGCGGCAAGATCCTCA
This sequence comes from Stenotrophomonas acidaminiphila, assembly GCA_002951995.1. Lineage (NCBI taxonomy): Bacteria > Pseudomonadati > Pseudomonadota > Gammaproteobacteria > Lysobacterales > Lysobacteraceae > Stenotrophomonas > Stenotrophomonas acidaminiphila. The sequence goes on along the minus strand of CP019797.1, from coordinate 1,442,092 downwards.
ACACCTGGGAAGTGGCCTCGGGCAGCGTGCTGGCCTCGGAGGAAGTGCACAACCTGGCCGTGGCCATCGGCTGCGACCCGGGCAAGGACGACCTGTCCGGCCTGCGCTACGGCAAGGTGGTGATCCTGGCCGACGCCGACTCCGACGGCCTGCACATCGCCACCCTGCTGACCGCGCTGTTCCTGAAGCACTTCCCGGCGCTGGTCGCCGCCGGCCACGTGTTCGTGGCGATGCCGCCGCTGTTCCGCGTGGACGTGGGCAAGCAGGTGTTCTACGCGCTGGACGAGGAAGAGAAGCGCTCGCTGCTGGAAAAGGTCGAGCGCGAGAAGATCCGCGGCCAGGTCAGCGTCACCCGCTTCAAGGGCCTGGGCGAGATGAACCCGCAACAGCTGCGCGAATCCACCATCCACCCCGATACCCGCCGCCTGGTGCAGCTGACCGTGGACGACGAGGAGCAGACCCGCTCGCTGATGGACATGCTGCTGGCCAAGAAGCGCGCCGGCGACCGCAAGGGCTGGCTGGAAAGCAAGGGCGACCTCGCCTCCCTGGAGGTCTGATCCGGCACTGCGCCCGTGCCCGCCCAGGCGACCGGCGCCATGGGCGCAGCGCGCGGCGGACGCGAGGGCCGGCCTGCCACGCACGGCGTGCGGCCACCGTCGCGCCGCGGATGCGCGCAGCAGCCGCGCACCGGCATCGTTCCGCGCCCGGGATTGCCCATCCGGGCCGGCGCCGCATGGCTTTGGGCACATTTGCCGCTCCCGCCACGGGCCTAGGATCGTGCGTTTCCCGATCCCCAGGTCATCCGCATGAAACACCTGCTGTACGTGGCCGCGCTCGGCGCCGGCCTGCTGTTCGCCGCTCCCGCGCCGGCCAGGCCCGCCGCCGACGCCGGCGATGACAAGGCCGCATCGACCGCGCCGGCACCGTTGCCGGCCGATGCCTCGGTCCGCCAGAGCATGCGCCTGGAAGGCCGCACCCTGGACTACACCGCCACCGTCGGCTCGCTGCCGGTGCGCGATGCGCAGGGCAAGACCATTGGCGAGGTGGTGTTCACCGCCTACACCGTGCCCGGCAAGGACCGCCCGGTCACTTTCGCGCTCAATGGCGGCCCCGGCGCCTCGTCGGTGTACCTGAACCTGGGCGCGGTGGGGCCGAAGGTGGTGGCGTTCGGCAGCGAAGGCGACAGCGCCTCGGCGCCGGCCACGCTGCGCGACAACCCCGGCACCTGGCTGGATTTCACCGACCTGGTGTTCATCGACCCGGTCGGCACCGGCTTCAGCCGCTCGCGGATTCCCGACGAGGAGGCGAAGAAGCAGTTCTTCAACCCGTCCGCCGACATCGAGTACCTGTCGCGGGTGGTATACGACTGGCTGCTGAAGAACCAGCGCATGACCTCGCGCAAGTACCTGGCCGGCGAAAGCTATGGCGGCTACCGCGGCCCGCGCATCACCCACTATCTGCAGACCCGGCTGGGGGTGGCGATGAACGGGCTGGTGCTGGTCTCGCCCTACCTGAGCCCGACCCTGGAGGACAACAGCGACGTCTCGCCGATGGCCTGGATCCAGACCCTGCCGTCGATCGCCGCCGCGCACCTGGAGCGCCAGGGCCGGCTCACTGACGCGGCGATGCGCGAGGTGGTCGAGTACGCCCGCAGCGACTACGCCAGCGCGCTGATGAAGGGCCGCTCCGACCCGCAGGCGACCGAGGCCATGCTGCGCCGGGTCACCGAGCTGACCGGCCTGGATCCGGTGTTCGTGCGCCGCGCCGGCGGCCGCCTGGAAACCCAGGCCTACCTGCGCGAGGTGTTCCGTGACAAGGGCACGCTGGGCAGCCGCTACGATTCCAACGTCACCGCCTTCGACCCCTTCCCCACCGATCCCGAGCAGCGTGCCAACGACCCGCTGCTGGACAGCATCATCGCCCCGACCACCACCGCCATGGTGGACTTCGTCACCCGCGTGGTCGGCTGGAAGGTGGATGCGCGCTACCACGCGCTGAGCTACGAGGTGAACCGCCAGTGGGACCGCAATGGCGACCTGCGTGCCGGCGCGGTCACCCAGCTGCGCCAGGCCGTGGCCATCGACCCGCGCCTGCAGGTGCTGATCGCGCATGGCTGGAACGACCTGTCATGCCCGTTCATGGGTTCGATCCTGACCGTGGACCAGATGCCGGCCATGGGCAGCGACCCGCAACGCGTGCAGGTGCGCAGCTATCCGGGCGGGCACATGTTCTACAGCCGCGCCGACAGCCAGGCCGCGTTCCGCCGCGACGTGCGCGCGCTGTACCAGCGCAACTGAAGCCCACGCCGGCGCACAACGAAAGGCCCGCCGGGAAGGCGGGCCTTTCTGCATGCAGCGGCCAACGGGCCGGCGGCCGGCTCGACCGGCTCAGTTCCAGCCGGCGAGCTCGAACAGCTTCAGGATCAGGTAGGCGCAGCCGCCGGCCGCCGGGATGGTCAGGATCCAGGCCCAGATGATGCGCTCGATCACCCCGATGCGCAGCGACTTCGGGTTCTTGGCGAAGCCAACGCCCATGATCGCGGTGGAGATGCTGTGGGTGGTCGAGACCGGCATGCCGAAGTGCGCGGCCAGGGTCAGGATGGTGGCCGAGCTGGTCTCCGCGGCGAAGCCGTGGATCGGGTGCAGCTTGACCATCTTGTGGCCCAGGGTCTTGATGATCTTCCAGCCGCCCGAGGCGGTACCGGCGGCCATCACCACCGCGCAGGTCAGCACGATCCACATGGCGATGCCATCGCCGGCATGCGCGTCCGGGTGCATGAACGCCAGCCACGACGGCAGGTTGTCCAGCGCGCCGGTGGCCTCGGCGCCGATCAGGGTCATGGCGATGATGCCCATGGTCTTCTGCGCGTCGTTGTGGCCATGGGCGAAGCCCATGTAGGCGGCCGAGACGATCTGCGCCTTGCCGAAGAACGCATTGACCCAGCGCGGACGCGCCAGCCGCCGCAGCACGCCACCGGCCCGCGCCATGCCGGCGATGATGGCCCACAGCAGGCACATCACCACGATGCCGAGCAGGAAGCCGGCGATCGGCGAGGTGATCATCGGCACGAACACCTTCCACAGCAGGCCCTTGTTCTGCGCCCAGTTGCCGAGGTTCTGCGACCAGATCAGCGCGTCCCAGTTGTTGTGCGCGGCGGCCAGGCCGGCGCCGCACAGGCCGCCGATCAGCGCGTGCGAGGACGAGGACGGCAGCCCTTTCCACCAGGTGATCAGGTTCCAGACGATGCCGCCGAGCAGCGCGCACAGGATCACCTGCGGGGTGACCTCGACCACGCTGGTGTTGAGCAGGCCGTTGGCGATGGTCAGCGCCACCGCGGTGCCGGTCAGCGCGCCGATCAGGTTCATGCCCGCGGCCAGCATCACCGCCCAGCCGGGCGAGAGCACCTTGGTGGCCACCACGGTGGCGATGGAGTTGGCGGTGTCGTGGAAGCCATTGATGAACTCGAACACGAGCGCCGCCAGGATCACGACGAGGACAAGGGTCAGCATCGCAGCTGCCCCCTCGGGTCAAGCGGGAAGTCCCGCCGCGCCGTGGCGGGACGGGGGATGTGGAAGCGCGGCTCGCGGGCATCGGCACAGCCGACGCCCCCGCTTCCGAAGCCGGAAATGCACGGGATCCGCATCATGGCGATCACGAGTTCTTCAACACGATCTGGTAGACCACCACCCCGGCCTCGCGGCAGCGGTCGATGGCTTTCTCCAGGATCTCGAAGAATTCCTTGAGCAGGAACATCTGCAGGTTGTCCAGGCGCCCGGAGTAGATTTCCCGGTACAGCTCGAGCATCAGCCGGTCGGCCTCGTTCTCCAGCGCGCGCAGCTTCTCGTTCATCGCCGTCATGCGGTCGATGTTCATGTGGCGCAGGTCCTTGACCATGTCCACCACCACCCCGGCGGCCTGCTCCAGCATCGCCGCGCGCGGGGCGAAATCGATGTGCGCCAGGTGCTGGGTGGCCAGCGCATAGCGGTCGGCGAACTTCTCGATCTGCTTGGGAATCTTGTACAGCGCCGAGCCCAGCGCCTCGATGTCCTCGCGCTCGATCGGGGTCATGAAGCTGTCCACCAGCGCCTGGCTGATCTTGTCCGAGGCCGCGCGCTCGCGCAGGCGGGCCAGCTTGAATGCATCCAGGGCGGGCTCGCGGTCGGCTTCGCGCATCATCGCGTGCAGCGCCTTGGCGCTGTCGGCGGCGGCCTGGGCGGCCTCGTCGAGATAGGTGTAGAACTGCTTGCCGGAGCCGAAAATGGTCTGCAATGAAAACATTGGAAATGCCTGTCCGCCGTCGCGGAAGGGACGGCACCGGGGCGAATTATGACGGCTGGATGACGTCTCGGGTATTCCCGGCCGGTTCCCGCCCACGAAAATGAACAGGCGGTTGCCGGCACCGCATGCCGGTTTGCTAAGATGCGGCGGCGCCCTCCGCGGGCGCACCCTATGGACGACGACCCTTACCCCCCGCCGCAGCGCCCGGGCACGCCCCTGAGCCCCTGCCGCCACCGCAAGCACCCTCCCTCCCTGCCAACGACCCGGGGAGCGACCCGTGTTTGAACTGATCCTCATCGTTTTCGCCCTGATCCTGCTCAACGGCTTCTTCGCCATGTCCGAGATGTCAGTCATGACATCGCGCAAGAGCCGGCTCAAGCAGATGTCCGCCACCAGCAAGCGCGCCGAGCGCGCCCTGGCGCTGGCCGAGAAGCCCGAGAACTTCCTGTCCACCGTGCAGATCGGCATCACCGTGATCGGCGTGCTGACCGGCTTCCTCGGTGGCGAAGCGCTGGGCGAAGCCATCGCCGCCTGGATCCAGGGGCTGATGCCGGGCTTCGACTACGCCGGCGCGGTCGGCAAGGCGCTGGCGGTCACCCTGATCACCTTCGTCACGCTGATCTTCGGCGAATTGGTGCCCAAGCGGCTGGCGCTGACCCGTTCGGAGGACATCGCCGGGCTGGTCGCGGTGCCGATGGGCTGGCTGGCCACGCTGGCTTTCCCGTTCGTGTGGCTGCTGTCGCGCACCACCCGGCTGGTGCTGCGCCTGCTGGGGCTGGGCAACACCGATTCGGCGTCGGTGACCGAAGAAGAGATCCGCATGCTGGTGGCCGAAAGCCACGAGGCCGGGGTGATCGACATCCACGAGCGCGACATGATGAACCGGGTCATGCGCCTGGGCGACCGCACCGCCGACAGCCTGATGACCCCGCGCAACCGCATCGCCTGGCTGGATACCAACGCCGATGTCGAGAAGAACCTGGAGACCATGCACGAGCATGCGTTCTCGCGTTACCCGGTGTACCGCGGCAACGACCAGGACATCGCCGGCATCCTCGAGGTCAAGTCGCTGGTCACGCGCCGCCTGCAGGGCGACACCCATGCGCTGTTCGAGAACCTGCGCGAGACGCTCTATGTCTCCGAATCCACCCATGCGATGAAGCTGCTGGAGATCTTCCGCGAGGAGCACCAGTCGATGGCGCTGGTGGTGGACGAGTACGGCGAGATCCAGGGCCTGGTGACCATCAGCGACCTGATGGGCGCGGTGGTCGGCCGCCTGCAGGCGCCGGAGAACACCGACGAGGACGCCCTGGTGGTCACCCGCGAGGACGGTTCGCTGCTGGTGGACGGTTCGCTGCCGGTGGATGACCTGCGCGAGCTGATGGGCGGGGTCGAGCTGCCCGATGCCGAGGAAGGCGACTACTACACCCTGGCCGGCATGTGCATGCACTTCTTCGGCCGCATCCCGCACGCCAGCGAGTACTTCGACTGGGCCGGCTGGCGCATCGAGATCGTCGATCTGGACGGCGCCCGCATCGACAAACTGCTGCTGCGCCGGCTGCCGGAAGAAGACGAAGATGACACCACCGGCTGAGCCGCAGGACGACGGGCCAGGCGCCGGCCCGGCCGCGGCGGGCGGCTACCGCAACGAGGGCATCCGCACCCTGCTGTCGATGTTCGAGCACGGCGACCCCGCGGAACAGCAGCCGCTGGGCAGGATCCTGCAGGGCCTGCAGGAAAGCGCGTTCGGGGTGTTCCTGTTCGTCGCCATCCTGCCGGCGTTCATTCCGGTGCCCGGCATCGGCGGCGCGGTCAGCGGCCCGCTGGTGCTGCTGATCGGCCTGCAGATGATGGCCGGCCTGGCGCGGCCCTGGGTGCCCGGGTTCATCGCCCGGCGCGGGCCCAGGCGCGGCACCATGCACCGCTTCCTGGGCCGCATCGATCGCCCGCTGCGGCGCCTGGACCGGATGCTCAAACCGCGCCTGCCGGCCCTGGTGGGGCCGCTTCCGGCGCGGGTGTTCACGGGGTTGCTGCTGGTCATGACCGGTGTGCTGCTGTCGCTGCCGATCCCGCTGACCAACTATCTGTTCGGCTTCCAGCTGCTGCTGTTCGCGCTGGCGCTGATCGAGCGCGATGGCGCGCTGATGCTGTTCAACTGGGTCGCGGCGCTCGCCGCCGGCCTGTTCTTCGGTCTCGGCTCGGGGCAGCTGGTCGGCCACACCGTCGAACTGTTCCAGCGCTGGACCAGCTGAGCCCTGCCGCGCGCGGCGCCCGCAACTACCCCGGCCCCGACCGACGGCTCAGGGCCGCGCCTGCCAGGCCCGCATCGCCAGTTCGAACGAGCGCAGCCGCGCGGCATGGTCGAAGATGTTGGCGGTGAGCATCATTTCGTCGGGCCGGTGGCGCGCGGCAAAGGCCGCCAGCCCCTCGCCCACCTGCTGCGGGTCGCCGAGCACGGTGCAGGCCAGCGCCCGCTCCACCCCGGCCTTCTCGTGCGGCTCCCAGAACGCCTCGATGTCGTCCACCGGCGGCGGGATCCGTCCCGGACGGCCGCGCCGCAGGTTGACGAAGCTCTGCTGCTGGGTCGTGAACAGCCGCCGGGACTCGGCCTCCGACGCGCTGGCCACCACGTTCAGCGCCAGGATCGCCCAGGGTGCCTGCAAGCGGGCGGACGGGCGGAAATCGCGGCGGTACAGCGCCACGGCCTCATCCATCGCGTCCGGGGCGAAGTGCGAGGCGAACGCGAACGGCAGGCCCATCGCCGCCGCCAGCCGCGCGCTGAACAGGCTGGAGCCCAGCAGCCACACCGGCACGTCGATGCCCGCGCCCGGCACCGCCTGCACGCCCTGCCCGGCTGCACCGGTTCGAAGTAATGCAGCAGCTCGGCCACGTCCTGGGGGAACTGGTCGGCGCTGTCGAAGTAGCGGCGCAGCGCGCGGGCGGTGGCATGGTCGGTACCCGGCGCGCGGCCCAGCCCCAGGTCGATGCGCCCCGGATACAGCGAAGCCAGGGTGCCGAACTGTTCGGCCACCTGCAGCGGCGAGTGGTTGGGCAGCATGATGCCGCCGGCGCCGACGCGGATGGTCGAGGTGCCGCCGGCGACATGCCCGATCAGCACCGAGGTGGCCGCACTGGCGATGCCCGGCATGTTGTGGTGCTCGGCCAGCCAGTAGCGGCGATAGCCCCAGCGCTCGGCATGGCGCGCGAGGTCGAGCATGTTGGCGAACGCCTGGCCCGGCGTGGCGCCTTCGCAGACGGGGGCGAGGTCGAGGACGGAAAGGGGAATCATGCGGCGGCTTCCGGCAGGAGGTTCCTGCAACATGGGGCGCGCGGGGCGGTTTCCCATCCCTGCGCGCGGCGCCGGCGGCCGAACACTGTTTTCCGGCCCGTCGCACGCGCGCTCGCAGCGGCCGGGAGCCTCGGCGGGCAGGCCGCATGCGGGGCGGGCCCGCGCCTACGGGGTGGCTTGGTCGACCAGCGGCTGCAGCTGCGGGTCCAGCGCCACGCGCTCGTCGAACACGAAGCAGCGGCCTTCGTAGCCCTCGCCGCCCACTTCCTCGAAATACCCCAGGATGCCGCCGTCCAGCTGCAGCACGTTGTCCATGCCGTCATTGCGCATCCACAGCGCGGCTTTCTCGCAGCGGATGCCACCGGTGCAGAAACTGACCACGGTGGCGTCGGCAAGGTCGGCGCGGTGCGGCGCCAGTGCCGCCGGCAGGTCGGTGAAACGGGCGATGGGCAGGGTCAGGGCGCCGGCGAAGGTGCCGTGCGCGAACTCCTGCGCGTTGCGGGTGTCGAGCATCACCACGCGCCTGCCTTCATCGTCATGGCCCTGCCGCAGCCAGCGCCGCAGCGTGGCCGGGGCCACGGACGGCGCGCGCGGGTAATCCAGCGGCTGGCCGTCGTCGCGGCGGAAGCTGATGATCTCCGGCTTGACCTTGGCCTTGAGCCGCGCGAACGGCTGCATGCGGCTGTAGCTGTACTTGACCCGCATGGTGGCAAAGCGCGGGTCGGCCTTCAGCGCGGCGTAGAACGCGTCGATGCCGTCGCGGTCGCCGGCCAGGAACAGGTTGAGGCCCTCGTCCGCCACCAGGATCGTGCCGCGCAGTGCGCGTGCCTGCGCCCGCTCCAGCAGGGTGGCGGCCAGGGCGTCCGCATCGGCGATGGGAACGAAGTGGTAGGCGGCGGTATTGACGATCATCGGCATATTTTACGGCGCACGCGGGCGTCAGCCACGCAACAGCATGAACGGCAGCAGCACCAGTGAGGCAGCGGCCAGCATGCCCAGCAGCACCGCGACCACGTACAGTGGCCGCCGCCGCAGCAGCGAGCCGAAGGTCTCGGCGGTGCCGTTGCGCAGCGCGGCCTCGCGCTCGGCGCGCACGCGCCGCGCACGCGCGGCCTGGTAGCCGTCCATCAATTCCTTCGCGCGTGCGTGGTCCTGCCGGTCACGCAGCCACAGCCCGCCACTGGAAATGCCCCAGGGGCTGGGTTCGGTGCGGTACCAGGCAATACCGTGACGGTCGAGCAGTTCGCAGACTTCGCGGCTCTCGTCGTCGTCGACATTGCGCAGATTGAGCAGCAGTTTGGCCATCGCGCCATGATACCCGCTGGCGATGCGCTACCCTTGCGCGCCGTGGCGCTGGCGCCCCCATGCCGCACGCGCCCGTGCGTGCGCGGGGCGGTGCCGCAGCCCCCTGCCCCGGCCTGCCGCGCATCCCGCGCGGCCGCCCTCAACCTGGAGTCCCCCATGCGTCGCCTGTTCGTGCCGTTGCTGTTGTCTCTGCTTGCCGCCGGTTGCACCCCGCCCGGGCCGCCGCCCGGGGGCAGCATCGCCGCCTTCGAGCGCATCGACACGGTGCCGGGCAGCGGCGCCGAAGCGGTACCGGGGACCCGGGTCACCGTGCACTACACCGGCTGGATCTACGACGAGCGCCGCGCCGACAAGCATGGCGACAAGTTCGACAGCTCGCTCGACCGCGGCGAACCGTTCACCTTCGATCTTGGCGAGAAGCAGGTCATCCGCGGCTGGGACGAAGGCGTGGCCGGGATGAAGGTCGGCGGCAAGCGCACGCTGATGATTCCGGCGGACTACGGCTACGGCAACCGCCGTGCCGGCCCGATCGCGCCGGGTTCCTCGCTGGTGTTCGATGTCGAACTGCTCGATGTCCAGCCACGCTGATCCGGCCGGCGCCGGCAAGCGGGTGGCGGTGGTCGGCGGCGGCCCCGCCGGGCTGTTCGCCGCCGAACGCCTGCGCGCGGCCGGCCTGTCGGTCGACCTGTACGAGGCCAAGGGTTCGCCCGGGCGCAAGTTCCTGATCGCCGGCAAGGGCGGACTGAACCTCACCCATTCCGAACCGCGCCCGCGGTTCGACCAGCGCTACCGCGAGCGCCAAGCGGAGGTCGCCGGCTGGTTGGACGGCTTCGATGCCGAGGCGCTGCGCGGGTGGGCGCGTGGCCTGGGCGTGGACACCTATGTCGGCAGTTCCGGGCGGGTGTTCCCGCTCGACCGCAAGGCCGCGCCGCTGCTGCGCGGCTGGGTGCGGCGGCTGAAGGAACAGGGCGTGCGCTTCCACGTGCAGCATCGCTGGCTGGGCTGGAACGACGACGGCGCACTGCGCATGCAGACCAGCGATGGCGACGTCGCCGTGAACGTCGACGCCACCGTGCTGGCGCTGGGCGGCGGCAGCTGGCCCGAACTCGGTTCCGATGGCGCCTGGGTGGACACGCTGCGCGCGCGCGGCGTGGACGTGGCGCCACTGCAGGCGGCCAACTGCGGCTTCGACATCGAATGGAGCGGGCATTTCCGCCAGCGCCATGCCGGCAGCCCGCTCAAGCCGGTCATCGCGCACTGGCGCGACCTGCACGGCGCCCCCCAGCAGTTGCAGGGCGAATGCGTCGCCAGCGAGTACGGCATCGAAGGCAGCCTGGTCTATGCCATCGCCGCCGACCTGCGCGAGACGATCAACCGCGACGGCCATGCGCTGCTGGAACTGGACCTGGTGCCGGGCCGCGACGCGGCGCGCCTGCGTGCCGAGCTGTCGCGCCCGCGCAGGGGGCGCAGCTTCGGCGAGCACCTGCGGCGCGCCACGGGCATCGACGCCGCCAAGGCCGCGCTGGTGTTCGAACGGCTCGGCAAGGACGCCGGCAACGACCCGGACGCCGTGGCACGCACGCTCAAGCGCCTGCCGCTGCGCCTGCTGCGGCCGCGGCCGATGGCCGAGGCCATCAGCAGCGCCGGCGGCGTATGTCTGGAGGCGACGAACGCGGGACTGATGCTGCAGGCGCTGCCCGGGGTGTTCTGCGCCGGCGAGATGCTGGACTGGGAAGCACCGACCGGTGGTTACCTGCTCACCGCGTGCTATGCCAGCGCCCTGCGCGCGGCAGACGGCGTGATCGCCTGGCTACGCTAAGCACATTTCCGCAGGTACGCAGCCTGCTCCGCACGCCACTGCGGTCGAGGCAGGACATGCAGCACCGCCTGCCCCGCCCTCAGTGCAGCTTGGTCCCGCGCAGCGCCGCGATCCGTGCCGGCGGGTCGAACGAATCGCTGCGCGCGTCCGCCCAGTATTCGCGGAACACCGCATGCCCCGGCACGCGGTCGAGCAGTTCGCCCGGCGACAGGTAGCGGTACAGGGTCGCCATCGAGCGGATCTCGATCGGCGACACCCGCCGCAGGATGTGCTCGGGGCCCAGTTCCGACGGGTCGTTCAGGCCGGCCGCGCCCAGCAGGTCGCGCAGCGCACGCAGGGTGTTCTCGTGGAAATTGCGTACCCGCTCGGCCTTGTCGGTCGGGTCCAGGTGGCGCCAGCGGCTGGGGTCCTGGGTGGCGATGCCGGTGGGACACTTGTCGTTGTGGCAGCTCAATGACTGGATGCAGCCCAGCGCGAACATGAAGCCACGCCCGGCGTTGCACCAGTCCGCGCCCAGCGCGATGGTCCGCGCGATGTCGAAGGCGCTGGTCACCTTGCCGGCCGCGCCGATGCGGATGCGGTCGCGCAGGTCCAGGCCCACCAGCGTGTTGTGCACCAGGATCAGCGCCTCGTTCATCGGTACACCGACATGGTCGATGAACTCCGCCGGCGATGCGCCGGTGCCGCCCTCGGCACCATCGACCACGATGAAGTCGGGCAGCAACCCGGTCTCGTGCATGGCCTTGGCAATGCCGAACCATTCCCACGGATGGCCGATGGCCAGCTTGAAGCCGGTCGGCTTGCCGCCGGACAGCTCGCGCAGACGCGCGACGAACTGCAGCAGCTCCACCGGGGTGGAGAACGCCGAGTGCCGCGACGGCGACACGCAGTCCACGCCCATCGGCACGCCACGGGTCACTGAGATCTCGGCACTGACCTTGGCCGCGGGCAGCACCCCGCCGTGGCCGGGCTTGGCGCCCTGCGACAGCTTGATCTCGATCATCTTGACCTGGTCGTGGTTGGCGTTCTCGACGAAGCGCTCCTCGCTGAAACGGCCGTGTTCGTCACGGCACCCGAAGTAACCGGAGCCGATCTCCCACACCAGGTCGCCACCGTTCTCGCGGTGGTAAGGCGAAATCGAGCCTTCGCCGGTGTCATGGTAGAAGCCGCCCATCTTCGCGCCCTTGTTCAGCGCACGGATGGCGTTGGCCGACAACGAACCGAAGCTCATCGCCGAAATGTTGAACACGCTGGCCGAATACGGCCGCGCGCAGCCGGCGCCGATCACCACGCGGAAGTCATGGTGCGGAATGCTGGTGGGCGCCATCGAGTGGTTGATCCACTCGTAGTCCACCGCATAGGTACTGCGCAACGTGCCGAACGGCACCACGTCCATCACGTTGCGCGCACGCTGGTAGACCAGCTGCCGCTGCTGGCGCGAGAACGGCACGTCCTCCAGGTCGCTCTGCACGAAGTACTGGCGGATTTCCGGGCCGATGGATTCGAAGCCGTAACGAAAGTGCGCCAGCACCGGGTAATTGCGCCGCAGCACGCTGCGCCGCTGCAGCACGTCCCAGGTGCCGAGCAGCGCCATGGCGCCGAACAGGCCCACGCCCCAGTACCAGGCGGGCCAGTGTTGCGCCAAAGCCAGCGATACCGGCAGCAGGACCAGCGCCAGTACGTAAACCAGATAACGGTGCATGGCCGTCCTCGTGACCGGGGATGGCGGATTCTACAACCGGTCGTCCACCACGTGCCGCGGCCACGCCGACTTGACGTCGTACACCACCATGTCGGCCACGCCCAGCGCGCGAATACGCGCGGCATCGAGTTCGCGGAACTGGCGGTGCGCCACCGCGAGCACCACCGCGTCGTACTGGCCGTGCGCAGGGGCGTCGACCAGCTTCAGGCCGGACTCGCGTTCGGCCTCGTCCGCGTCGGCCCATGGATCGAACGCATCCACCCGCGCGCCCTGCCCGGCCAGCAGGCGCGCCAGGTCCAGCGCCCGGCTGTTGCGCAGATCCGGGCAGTCCTCCTTGAACGTCACCCCCAGCACCAGCACCCGCGCCCCGCGCAGTGCCTTGCCCTTGCCGGCCAGCAGCGCGTCCACCCGCGCCACCACGTGTGCGACCACCCGGTTGTTGACCTGGCGCGCGGTGTGGATCAGGTCCGGGTGGTAACCCACGCTCTCGGACTTGTGCAGCAGGTAATACGGGTCCACGCCGATGCAGTGGCCGCCGACCATGCCCGGGCGGAACGGCAGGAAGTTCCACTTGGTGCCGGCCGCTTCCAGCACGTCCAGCGTATCGATGCCGAGCCGGTCGAAGATCAGGGCCAGTTCGTTGACCAGGGCGATGTTGACGTCGCGCTGGATGTTCTCCACCACCTTGGCCGCTTCGGCCACGCGCAGCGAGGGCGCGCGCCAGGTGCCGGCGGCGATGATGCGCCGGTACAGCGCGTCCACCACCTCGGCCGCTTCCGGCGTGGAACCGGAGGTGATCTTGCGGATGTCCGGCAGGCGCCGCTGGCGGTCGCCCGGATTGATCCGCTCCGGGCTGTAGCCGCACCAGAAATCCTGGTTGAAGCGCAGGCCCGAGCCCTGCTCCAGCAACGGCACGCAGACTTCCTCGGTGGTACCGGGGTAGACGGTGGATTCGTAGATCACCAGGTCGCCGCGCTTGAGCACCCCGGCGATCAGCTGGCTGGCGCCGCGCAACGGCTCCAGGTCGGGCTGCTCCCAGGCATCGATGGGCGTGGGCACGGTGACGATGAACACGTTGCACCGGGCCAGTTCGGCGGCGTCGGCGCAATAGCGCAGGCAGGCGGCCGCCGCCAGTTCGGCGGCATCCAGTTCCAACGTGCGGTCATGGCCCTGGCGGAGTTCGGCCACGCGCCCGGCGTCGATATCGTAGCCAAGCGTGTCCAGCGTCCGCCCGAACTCGACCGCCAGCGGCAGGCCGACATAGCCCAGGCCAATGACGGCGATGCGCGGCGCACTGGCTGCGGAAATGTCGGCGCTCATCCCATCCCTCGAGGTTGCATGCTGGTGCCCGGAGCCGGAATCGAACCGGCATGGGGTTGCCCCCGGCGGATTTTAAGTCCGATGCGTCTACCAGTTTCGCCATCCGGGCATCGCGATAGCCTGCCTGATCGAGGCGCGCTTGTGAATCCGACGCTGCTGCACGGGTGGGCCGCGCCATCGCGGCAGGGCTGCCGCGGCCGATCCCGCCGCGCGCGTGGCCGTCGCACGCCAGCCGCGCGCCGCGGCGGCGTCAGATTGCCCGCGAATAGCGCGCGGGCTGCTGCGGCGCCTGCAGGTAACGGTCGAAGCACATGGCGATCAGGCGCAGCAGCGGCCGCCCCTGCCGGGTCGCGGCGACGACGCCGTCGTGGTACCGCGCCAGCCCGTCGGCGGCCAGGCGCTGCAGCGCCGCCAGTTCGCTGGCGAAGTACTGCTCGAAATCAATGCCGTGGCGCGCCGCCAGGGCGTGGCCATCCACGCGCCCATGGCACATCAGCTGCTGGATCAGCTCGGCGCGCAGTACATCGTCGGCATCCAGCTCCAGCCCGCGCCATACCGGCAGCCCGCCGGCATCGATCCGCGCCTCCCAGTCCTTCAGGTCACGCGGGTTCTGGCTGTAGCTGTTGTCGATCCGGCTGATGGCGCTGACCCCCAGGCCCAGCAGGTCGGTCTCGGCATGGGTGGTGTAACCCATGAAATTGCGGTGCAGGCTGCCGGCGCGCTGCGCGCGTGACAGGTCCTCTTCCGGCAGCGCGAAATGGTCCATGCCGATGTACTGGTAACCGGCGGCCGAGAGCCGCTCCACCGCCAGCCCCAGCAGCGCCAGCTTGCGTTCGGCGTCGGGCAGGTCCGCATCGACGATCCGCCGCTGCGCCTTGAACAGGTGCGGCATGTGCGCGTAGCCGTAGATCGCCAGCCGGTCCGGGCGCACCGCCAGCACGGTTTGCAGCGTGCGCGCGAAGCCTTCCAGGGTCTGCTTCGGCAGGCCGTAGATCAGGTCGACGTTGACCGAGCGCAGGCCATGACGGCGGCAGGCGTCGATGATCGCCAGCGTTTCGTCCACGCCCTGCACGCGGTTGATCGCCTGCTGCACCGCCGGGTCGAAATCCTGCACGCCGAGGCTGGCGCGGTTGAAGCCCAGTCGCGCCAGCACGGCGATATCGTCCGGACTGACCGAGCGCGGGTCCAGTTCGATGGAGAAATCGCGGCCGGCATCACTGCTGAAGCGGAAGCGCTGGCGCAGCCCCTCGACCAGGCGCGACAGCTGTTCCGGCTCGAGGAAGTTCGGGGTGCCGCCGCCGAAGTGCAGTTGGGTGACCTCGCGCCCGGGCGCGAACAACGGCGCCACCCGGTCCGCCTCGGCCAGCACGCGGTCCACGTACGGCGCGCCCTTGTCGCGGTCGCGGCTGATGACCCGGTTGCAGCCGCAGTAGAAGCACGGACTGGTGCAGTACGGCACGTGCACGTACAGCGACAGCGGCCGCGCCGATGCATTGCTGCGCGCGATCGCCTCGCGGAACTGCCCGGCGCCGTAGCCGTCGTGGAAGTGCGGCGCGGTGGGATAGGAGGTATAGCGCGGCCCCGGACGATCATGGCGGCGCAGGATGTCCGGGTCGAAGGTCCAGCCCAGCGGGTCGGGAAATGCAAGGGGAGTGTCCATGGGCACAGACTGCCGCATGCCGCGCAAGGCCGCCTTGAGCCAGATCAATGAGGCAGGAGTGAATGAAGAGGAGTGAGAAGTGAGAGAAGGCAGAGCCATCATCTCCGCGCAGGCGGAGATCGCTCTTGATCCTTTTTACTACTCACTCCTCTTCACTCACTCCCCGCTACTGCCCCAGCACCTGCAGCGTCGGCCAGCGCGACATCTGGAAGCGGCGCCAGAAATTGCCGGCGATGCGCTCGGCGGCATCGTCGGCCAGCCGTTGCATCGGCACGTTGCCCAGTTCGGCCGTGGTCTGCCGGAACAGCTGCAGCCAGCGCGCGAACAGCTCCTCGCGCAGTTCGTCGATCACCATGTGCTTCTGCATCGGCGCGCCCTGGAAACGGCGGGTGCCACGCAGCAGCGCCGACCAGAAATCGACCAGGTGCCGCATGTGCGCCTCCCAGTCGTGGACATGGGCCTCGAACACCGGGCCCAGCAGATCGTCCTGGCGCACCCGGCCGTAGAACGCGCGCACCAGGCGGTCGATCTCTTCCTCGCTGCACAGATCCGCTGCCGGTTGCGGCACGCGCCCATCGTTCATCGCTGCAGAACTCCTCGCCTGGCGGCCATTGTGCTGAACGGCTTCCGGGCACGGCTTGATCCAGATCAAGGCTGCCCGGCGCCGGGCTGCCTAGGCTGACGGCATCTCCACCCCCGCCTTTGGCGCCGCCCCGGCGAAGCGGCGAACGCCGATTGTACGCCCACCAGGCCCCGCGTCCGATGTCACCATGATCGACCCCGACACCTCGTCCCCTCCGCGCCCCTCCCCGGTACAGAAGCTGGGCGCGGTGCTGTGGCCGAGCTTTTTCGTCGCGGTGGTCGCGTCGGTGCTGTTCTTCGCCTTCTTCGACCCGCTGGAGCTGCAGCGCATCGGCTTCCCGGACCGCGTGATCAGCCGTGGCCTCGGCTATACCGCCGGCTTCTTCCTGGCGTGGCTGGGTACGTTCAGCGCTTGCAGCGTGACCGCCCTGCTGCTGCGCCCGCCCGCGGGCGATGACGAGCTGCCGCTGGAATGAACAGCGTCCAGCGCCCCGGCTACTCCGCCGCCGTGCACCCGGCCGCGCCCGCACGCGGGGCACCGGTGCAACGGCGCCATGTCGCGCAATGGCTGGTACTGGCGCTGATGCTGGGCCTGTTCTACGGCATGCCGTGGCTGCGCTGGCACGATGCGCCGCTGCTGCTGTTCGACGTCGAGGCCCGCCGCATCCACTTCTTCGGCCTGGGCCTGCGTACCGACGCCGTCGTGCCGCTGCTGTGGCTGGCACTGGCCGGGCTGGCCGCACTATGCCTGGTCACCAGCCTGTATGGCCGGCTGTGGTGCGCGTATGCCTGCCCGCAGACCGTGCTGACCCGCCTGCACCGCGCAGTGCGGCGCGTCACCGCGCTCAACGGATGGGCCGGCGCACGCGCCGAAGCGGTGCTGCGGCATGCGCTGTGGGCCGCGGTATCGCTGTGGACCGGCATTACCTTCGTCGGCTACTTCTCGCCGATCGGCGAACTTGTCAGCGGCCTGCCCGCCTTCGCGATCGGCGGCTGGAAGGCATTCTGGATCGCCTTCTACGCTGCGGCCACCTGGGCCAACGTACTGTTCCTGCACGAACAGGTCTGCACCTACCTGTGCCCGTATGGCCGCGTGCAGCCGTGGCTGACCGACGCCTTCACCCCTTCGATCCATTACGACGCGCGGCGCGGCGAACCGCGCGGCGCGCGTCCCGCCGGCGGCGGCAGCGTGATGCAGCGCGCGCGCGGCCTGCTGGACCCGGTAACCGCACGCGATTACGTGTTCCGCGCCGCGCACCCGGCCAGCGCCGGCCCGCGCCCGACCTTCAGCGACGCCCATCTCGGCGACTGCACCGACTGTGACGCCTGCGTCCGCGCCTGCCCGATCGGGCTGGACATCCGCAATGGCCGCAACGACTCATGCATCGAATGCAATGCCTGCACCGACGCCTGTGACGACACCATGGCCCGCAATGGTTTCCCCGCCGGGCTCATCCTGCGCACCAGCACTGCCCGCATCGAACAGCGCCCCGCCGCCCCTTTCCGCGCCCGCCCGCTGCTGTTCGGCGCGTTGACGGTGCTGTTCCTGGTGCTGGCGGTCACCGGGCTGCTGGCGGCCAGCTGACGCCGCGCCGGGTCAGGGCGTCTCCACTTCATACCCACGCGCCTGCAGCCGGGCCAGGTAGCCATCGGCCGCCAGCAGGCTGTCGACCGGCAACATCGCGAAGGTTTCGCGGTTCCGGCGCAGCGCGTCCTCGGCGATCGTCATCCAGTGCCGGTATCCACGCTCGCGCAGGTCGCCATAACCCCGGTTGCGGGCGAACCCGGAATCGGCCACGGCGCGCAGGCAGGCACCGTCGGCGTCTTCCAGCGGCAACTGGCGCAATGCCTCGATGTCGCCGACCGCCCAGGCATTGGCGCGCTCCACCAGCCGCGGCAGATCGCGCTCGACCGACACCAGCTTGCGCTCGAAACAGGCCAGGTCATCGAAACCGCCGGCACGGAACTCGCGGATGGCCGCCTTCGGGTCGTCGATCTCGAACTTCAGCGTCGTCGAGGTCGGCTTGATGCCGGCGGCCTTGGCCGCCTTCTGCACCACCGGCCAGATCACCGGCTTCTGCCCCAGCCCGGCCGACTTGATCGCTGCCGCGTACAGTTCGTTGGCGGCGATCATCGGCCGCTTGCGCTCGACGCCACCGTCGCGCCCCAGGTAGCGGCGTTTCTGCGCCTGCCAGCGTGCATGCAGCGCTGGCGGCAGCACATCCTCCAGCGTCGCGCCATCCTCGTTGCGCATCGCCCTCCACGCGGCGGGCGCCAACGCCAGCATGCCGAAGAAGCCGACGTCGGCATTGAACGACAGCGACGGTGACAGCAGTACCTGCTGCGAACGCGCGATGATCGCTTCCACCTCGCCCGACTGCCACTGGATCCGGTCGGGCAGCGGCGACGCGGTGCCCAGGATCCACAACACGTGGTCGTCCTTGCTGACCTTCCACAACCCCGGCCCGGGCTGCACGCCGTGCACCACCAGGGTGTCCAGGTCGCGGATCGGTGCGGTGGCCGGCGCGCTGCCAGGCTCCGCGGACTGCGCGGCATGCACGGGTGGCAGCGAAACCAACCACAACCCCACCAGCACACTCAATCGGGCAACGCGCATGTCCGTTCCTGGCCTCCGGGAAAGGCGCGACCTTAGCCGGTTCCGTGCACCCACGCGTTAAGCCGGCCGGCGCTGCTGCACGGCCCGGTACGAGCGCGTTGCGACGTACGTCCAGCCGCCGACAGGCGCGCTCTGGGCACGCCGCGTGCGCGCGGTGGTGGCGCGGGCGCTTCGTACACCGCAGGGGCCACGCGCACGAACGAGCCGTGGCTGGCGACGCAGCGGCGCGCCACACGACCGCTTGCGGTCGAGCCGGCCGGCACACGGGCTACCAAGCAGCGTGCATTACGCGCCGCACCACGGAGGCGCGCTGGAGGGCACAACGAAAAACGGCCTGCACCATGAAGTGCAAGCCGTTGATCCACAAACAGTAATTGGTCGGGACGGCCGGATTCGAACCGACGACCCTCTGCCCCCAGGCAGATGCGCTACCAGGCTGCGCTACGCCCCGATCGTTACTGCATGCCGCCACCGTGGTGGCGAGCCGGCGATTATACGCGTATTGCCGCCGAAGCGGTCAACGTCGCAGCAGTTGCAGCACTTCCTCCAGCTCCATGCGCACCTGGCGGATGATCTGGTTGCTCAGTGCCGACTCCTGCCGCGCGCCCTCGCCTTCCAGGCGCAGGCGGGCACCGCCGATGGTGTAGCCCTGTTCGTACAGCAGGCCGCGGATCTGCCGCACCATCAGCACGTCATGGCGCTGGTAGTAGCGGCGGTTGCCGCGGCGCTTGGCCGGCTCCAGGCTGGGAAACTCGGTTTCCCAGTAGCGCAGCACGTGCGGCTTGACGTCACACAGCTCGCTCACCTCACCGATGGTGAAGTAGCGCTTGGCCGGAATCGGCGGAAGTTCGCGGTTACTGCCCGGATCCAGCATATGCCTCCACCCGCTCCTTGAGCTTCTGGCCCGGACGGAAGGTGACCACCGTGCGGGCGGAAATCGGAATCTCCTCCCCGGTCTTGGGATTGCGGCCCGGGCGCTGGTTCTTGCGCCGCAGGTCGAAATTACCGAAGCCGGACAGCTTCACCTGGCGTCCCTGTTCCAATGCATCGCGCAGCACGTCGAAGAACGCATCGACGAACTCCTTGGCCTCGCGCTTGTTCAAGCCAACCTCGTCGAACAACCGGTCGGCCATCTCCGCCTTGGTCAATGCCATGCCTGTTCCCTGCTACCTGTGCTTCAACCCCGGATCCTGGCGCCGTGTTCACGCTCGACGGCAGCCACCACGGAGGCGACCACGGCGTCCACGTCGCGGTCCGTCAGAGTGCGCGAGGTGTCCTGCAAAATCAAGCCCATAGCCAGACTCTTGAATCCGGGTTCGACGCCCTGGCCGACATAGCGGTCGAACAGCACCACCTCCCGCAGCAGGCTGCCCGCGGCCTGGCGGATGGTCGCCGACAGCGCCTCCCACTCGACCGCTTCGGCCGCCACCACGGCCAGGTCGCGGCGCACCGCCGGGAACCGCGACAGCTCGCCGGCGCGCGGCAGCGCACGCGCCGCCAGCGGCTCCAGGTCCAGCTCGAACGCCAGCACCTCGACGTCGATCTCCATCGCCGCGGCCAGGCGCGGGTGCAGCTGGCCGATCCAGCCGATGCGGCGGCCGTCGCGGTAGACGTCGGCCGATCGCGCCGGGTGCGCGAACGGGTGCTGCGCGACCCGGAACTCGAGGCGTGCACCGGCAGCGGCCGCCAGCGATTCCAGGTCGCCCTTGAGGTCGTGGAAATCCACCTTGCGCGCCTTCTCGCCCCACTGCAGCGCCGCGGCGTCGCCGCAGACGGCGGCGGCGACCCGCACGGTCTCGCGCGGTGCCTGCCCGGCGTGGCCGGACTGCTGCGCGAACACGCGCCCCAGCTCGAACAGGCGTACGCGGCCGGCCTGGCGCGCGACATTGCGGCCCAAGGTGGCCACCAGGCCCGGCAGCAGCATCGGCCGCATCACCGCCAGCTCCGCCGACAGCGGATTGGCCAGCGCCACGCGGCCGTCCAGCAGCGACCAATTGTCCAGCAGCTGCGCATCGACGAAGGCGTAGTTGATGGTTTCCAGCATGTCGCGCGCCAGCAGCTGGCGACGCACGCTCAGCTCGTCCAGGCAGGTTTCGCTGGGCATGGCGATGCGCGCCGCGCCGGCGGGCAGCGTGGTCGGGATCTGCTCGTAGCCATGGATGCGCGCGAGCTCCTCGATCAGGTCCTCTTCGATGGCGATATCGAAGCGCCGGCTCGGCGCGGTGACGCTCCAGCCGTCGGCCGCCGCCACCACCCCCATGCCCAGTGCGCGCAGGATGCGCTCGACCTCGGCATCGTCGATGCGGATACCCAGTACGCGCGCGATGCGCTCGCGGCGCAGCAGGATCGTGGCCGCCGCCGGCAGGTCGGCCTCGCGCACCGCCTCGGTGACCGGCGCCGGCACGCCACCGGCCAGGTCCAGCACCAGGCGGGTGGCGTATTCGATCGCGGTGCGCGGCAGCTGCGGATCGACGCCGCGCTCGAAACGGTGCCCGGCATCGGTGTGCAGGCCCAGCTTGCGGCCGCGGCCCATGATCGCCGCCGGGGCGAAGTGCGCGGCCTCGAGGAACACGTTGCCGGTGGCGTCGGTGACCCGGGTATCGAAGCCGCCCATCATCCCGGCCAGGCCGACCGGGCGGTCGGCATCGGTGATCACCAGGAAGCTGTCGTCCAGGGTCGCGTCACGGCCATCGAGTAGCTTCAGGGTTTCGCCGGCGCGCGAGCGGCGCACGCCGATGCCGCCCTTGAGCGTATCCAGGTCGTAGGCATGCATCGGCTGGCCCAGCTCCAGCATCACGTACTGGGTGATGTCCACCAGCAGCGACACCGGGCGCACGCCGCTGCGGCGCAGGCGCTCGGCCATCCACGAAGGCGTGGCCGCGCGCGCATCGACGCCTTCGATCACGCGGCCCAGATAGCGCGGCGCCTCGGCGCCGGCCTGCAGCGTGATGGCCAGCTCGCGCGTGGCCTGCGCCGGCACCGCGTCGGCGGCGAACGGCTTCACTTCGCTGCGGGTGGCGGCGGCGACGTCGAAGGCGATGCCACGCACGCTGAAGCAGTCGGCGCGGTTCGGCGTGAGCTTGATCTCGATGCTGGCATCAGGCAGGCCGAGGTAGTCGACCAGCGCCGCACCCACCGGCGCGTCATCCGGCAGCTCCAGCAGCCCGGAGGCGTCGCTATCCAGCCCCAGCTCCCTGGCCGAACACAGCATGCCGTTGGATTCCACGCCACGCAGCCTGGCCGGCTTGATCCGGAGCTCGCCGATCTGCGCGCCGACCAGGGCCAGCGGCGCGACCAGGCCCGGGCGCGCGTTCGGCGCACCGCAGACGATCTGCAGCAGTTCGCCCTGGCCCGCATCGACCTTGCACACCTGCAGGCGGTCGGCCTCCGGATGGCGCACCGCCTCGACGATGCGTGCGACCACCACGTGGTCCAGGCCCTGGCCCAACGCCGTCACCTCCTCGACCTCCAGGCCGATGGCGGTCAGCACCGCGCTCAGCGCGTCGCGCGAGGCGTCGGTGGGGACATGGCTGCGCAGCCAGTTTTCGGAGAATTTCATCGTTGCTCGATCCGTTGTGCGGGCCATCGCCCGCCGTGTATGCCTGTGGGGAACCTGCTGCCGCGCCTCAGGCGAACTGGCGCAGGAAACGCACGTCGTTGTCGAAGAACGCGCGCAGGTCGTTCACGCCATAGCGCAGCATCGCGAAGCGCTCCACGCCCAGCCCGAAGGCGAAGCCGGTGTAGCGCTCCGGATCGATGCCGCAGTTGCGCAGCACGTTCGGGTGCACCATGCCGCAGCCCAGCACTTCCAGCCAGCGGGTGCTGCCGTCGGGCTGCTGCCAGGCGATGTCCACCTCCGCGCCGGGCTCCACGAACGGGAAATAGCTGGGCCGGAAGCGCATTTCGAAATCGCGCTCGAAGAACGCGCGCACGAACTCGCTGAGCGTGCCCTTGAGGTCGGCGAAGGTGGAATGCTCGTCCACCAGCAGGCCCTCGACCTGGTGGAACATCGGCGAGTGGGTCTGGTCGCTGTCGCTGCGATAGACCTTGCCGGCGGCGATCATGCGCAGCGGCGGGCGGTGGTCGCCCATGTAGCGCACCTGCACCCCGGAGGTGTGCGTGCGCAGCAGGCGGCCGTCGCCGAAGTAGAAGGTGTCGTGCATGGCGCGCGCCGGGTGGTGCGGCGGGAAGTTCAGCGCCTCGAAGTTGTGCCAGTCATCCTCGATCTCCGGGCCTTCGGAGAGTTCGTAGCCCAGCCGGCCGAAGATCCCGGTGATGCGCTCCAGGGTGCGCGTGACCGGATGCAGGCCACCGCGCCCGCCATCGCGCCCCGGCAGGGTGACATCGATGCGCTCGGAGGCCAGGCGCGCGTCCAGCGCCGCGTTCTCCAGCAGCGCCTTGCGCTCGCCCAGCGCGGCCGACACCGCGTCGCGCGCCCGGTTGATCGCCTCGCCCGCCGCCTTGCGTTCGTCGGCCGGCAATGCACCCAGCTGCTTGAGCTGCGCGGTGATGCTGCCGCTCTTGCCCAGCAGGGCGACACGCAGGTTTTCCAGGGTTTCCGGATTCTGCGCCGCGGCCACGTCGGCCAGCGCCTGGGCGGTCAGGGATTGGATGTCACTCATGGATCGACGGATCTCGGATGGGTCGCCTCACGCGTTCCGCGCCGGGGGACATCCCGGAGCTCCCGGCCCTCTCCCGGCGGAAGAAGACTGAGGTGAGGGCACGAGCGCATCCTAGCGTAGTCGGATTGCCCGGGCGCCGACGCCGGATTGCATTCCAATCCGGCGCGGCGACGCGTTCAACCCCGCGACTGCCGCGGGCTCCTGCGGCGCGCCCTCATCCGCCCCTCGGGGCGCCTCCTCCCACGGGAGAAGGGAACGGCCAAGCTGGAAAAAGAAATGGGGAAGGACTTGCGCCCTTCCCCATGCATTGCCTCATTCACCACCGCCGCGGGTGGACCGCGCCGGCAGGAGAAGGACTTATGCCGCCAGCGCGCTCTTGGCCTTCTCGGCCAGCGCGGCAAAACCCGCCGCGTCGTGCACGGCGATGTCCGCCAGCACCTTGCGGTCCAGGGTGATGCCGGCCTTGAGCAGGCCGTTCATGAAACGGCTGTAGCTCATGCCGTTGATGCGGGCAGCCGCATTGATGCGGGTGATCCACAGCGAACGGAAATTGCGCTTCTTCTGCTTGCGGCCGATGTAGGCGTACTGCTGCGCCTTGATGACCGCCTGCTTGGCGACGCGGAAAACCTTGCGGCGGGCATTGTAGTAGCCCTTCGCCTGGCTGATGATCTTCTTGTGGCGGCGGCGCGCCTGCACACCACGCTTAACTCGTGCCATGGTTCAGTTCCTCAGAGGTAGGGCAGCATGCGGTCCAGACGGCCTGCGTCTTCCGCGCGGACGTGGTTCGTCTGACGCAGGTTACGCTTCCGCTTGGTCGCCTTCTTGGTGAGGATGTGGCTACGGTTGGCGTGGCCAGCCTTGTACTTGCCGGAAGCGGTCTTGCGGAAACGCTTGGCCGCCGCCCGGTTGGTCTTGATCTTGGGCATTGCTATGTCCTTGATGGTCTCTTTTTTACTGGCCGGGCGGTGGTCTGGACCACGCTTTCCATCCTTGCCCTTGCCTGCTTGAAGCCCGCGCTCCCGATGGAGGCAGGCAGGTCCTGTTGGGTGCTGCAAACAACAAACCCGGCGAACCGGGCCGCCCATTATGCCCCGGAGCCGGCGCACATGCAATCGCAGGCGACCGAGGACCCAGGCACATGAACGCGGGACGGGAAACCGGGATCGCCCCCTCCCCATCCACCGGCACGGCGGCGGCCAGGCCGCGGCGCCGTTACTTCTTCTTCGGCGCGATCATCATGACCATCTGCCGGCCTTCCAGGCGCGGGCGCGATTCGATCACGATGTCCTCGCCCAGGTCCGCCTCGATGCGGCCGGCCATTTCGCGCCCCAGTTCCTGGTGGCTCATCTCACGGCCACGGAAGCGGATGTTGACCTTGACCTTGTCGCCTTCCTCGAGGAAACCACGCATCTTGCGCAGCTTGATCTGGTAGTCGCCCTCGTCCGTGACCGGACGGAACTTGACTTCCTTGATCTCGACCTGGCGGCTCTTCTTCTTGGCCTCGTTGGCCTTTTTCTGCTGCTCGAACTTGAACTTGCCGAAGTCCATGATCTTGCAGACCGGCGGATCGGCCTGCGGCTGGATCTCGACCAGGTCCAGGCCCTCATCCTCGGCCATCGACAGCGCTTCGTCGCGCGTCAACACGCCGATCATCTCACCGTCGCTGCCGATCACGCGCACGCGCGGCACGCGGATTTCGTGGTTGCGACGATTCTGCTTGTTGTCAGGGGTACTGATATTGCAATCTCCGGATGGAATCGAACCGGCCCCGGCGGAGCGTCCGCGGGGACCGGGGCTGGATGCTTACTGCCTGTGTTCCGCCTGCAGGCGTTCGATGAAGGCCTGGAGCGACATGCTGCCCAGATCCTCGCCCGAACGGGTGCGTACCGCCACCGCGCCGTTCTCCTTCTCGCGGTCGCCGACCACCAGCAGATACGGCACACGCTGCAGCGTATGCTCGCGAATCTTATAGCCGATCTTCTCGTTCCGCAAATCGGCAGTAACCCGGAACCCTTGCTCCGCAAGGGTTTTGCGAACCTGCTGAACGTATTCAGCCTGGGCGTCGGTGATGTTCGCCACCACCACCTGCACCGGCGCCAGCCAGGTCGGGAACGCACCGGCATGGTGCTCGATGAGGATGCCGATGAAGCGCTCCATCGAGCCCACGATGGCCCGGTGCAACATCACCGGGTGCCGTTTCTGGCTGTTTTCGTCGACATATTCGGCACCGAG
This sequence comes from Stenotrophomonas acidaminiphila, assembly GCA_002951995.1. Lineage (NCBI taxonomy): Bacteria > Pseudomonadati > Pseudomonadota > Gammaproteobacteria > Lysobacterales > Lysobacteraceae > Stenotrophomonas > Stenotrophomonas acidaminiphila. The sequence continues at coordinate 1,416,666 of CP019797.1, read as the reverse complement.
GCGGCCCGGCATCATGAAGTCCACCTGCATGGTGCCCAGCTGCCAGGTCCGGCCGATGGCGTCCTTGAGGTGATACTCGATCTTGGGGCCGTAGAAGGCACCCTCGCCCGGCAGTTCCTGCCACTCCACGCCACAGCTGGACAGCGCCGAACGCAGGGCGTCTTCGGCCTTGTCCCAGGTGGCGTCGTCGCCCAGGCGCGATTCCGGGCGCAGCGCGATCTTGATCTGGATGTCCTCGAAGCCGAAATCGGCATAGACCTTCAGCGCCTGGGCGTGGAACGCGCGGACCTCGGACTCCACCTGCTCCTCGGTGCAGAACACGTGGCCGTCATCCTGGGTGAAGCCGCGCACGCGCAGGATGCCGTGCAGCGCGCCGGACGGCTCGTTGCGGTGGCAGGCGCCGAACTCGCCATAGCGGATCGGCAGGTCGCGGTAGCTGTGCAGGCCCTGGTTGAACACCTGGATGTGACCCGGGCAGTTCATCGGCTTGACCGCGTAGGTGCGCTTCTCCGACTCGGTGAAGAACATGTTGTCCTGGTAGTTGTCCCAGTGGCCGGACTTCTTCCACAGGCTCACGTCCAGGATCTGCGGGCAGCGCACCTCACCGTATCCGCTGCTGCGGTAGACGCGGCGCACGTACTGCTCGACCACCTGCCACAGCGCCCAGCCCTTCGGGTGCCAGAACACCAGGCCCGGCGCCTCTTCCTGCAGGTGGAACAGCTCCTGCTGCCTGCCGATGCGGCGGTGGTCGCGCATCTCGGCTTCCTCGATGCGCTTGATGTAGGCCTCGAGCTGCTTCTTATCGGCCCAGGCCGTGCCGTAGATGCGCTGCAGCTGCTCGTTCTTGGCGTCGCCGCGCCAGTAAGCGCCGGAGATGCGTGTCAGCTTGAACGCCTTGAGGAAGCGCGTGTTGGGCACGTGCGGGCCGCGGCACATGTCCACGTATTCCTGGTGGTAGTACATGCCCATGGCCTGGATGTCGGCGGGCATGTCCTCGATCAGGCGCAGCTTGTAGTCCTCGCCGCGGGCCCTGAAGATCTCGACGACTTCCGCGCGCGGCGTCATCTTCTTGATCACGTCATAGTCCTGCGCAATCAGCTCGCCCATGCGCTTCTCGATCGCAGCCATGTCCTCGGGCGTGAACGGGCGCTCGGAATAGATGTCGTAATAGAAGCCCTCGGCGATGACCGGGCCGATCACCATCTTCACGTCCGGGTACAGCTGCTTGACCGCGTGGCCAACGAGGTGCGCGCAGGAGTGGCGGATGATCTCCACGCCCTCCTCGTCCTTGGCGGTAATGATGCGCAGCGCGGCGTCGTGGTCGATGACGTCGCTGGCATCGACCAGCACGCCGTCGACCGCGCCGGCGATGGTGGCCTTGGCCAGGCCGGCGCCGATGGACTGGGCCACGTCCATGACGCTGACCGGATTTTCGAACTGACGGATGCTGCCGTCGGGGAGAGTGATGTTGATCATGGCTTCACCTGGGTGGGGGCCCGCCGGTCGCGGCGGATCGCGGAGCACGCGATGCGGGAACGCGCCTGCGGAAAACCGGGGCAATAAAAAAGCGCCACGAAGGCGCCTGCTGCAGGGCCGTGGCGGAATCTGGCGTCAGGAGTGGGTAGTGCTCATGTCGCACGCTCGGCCGGCGTTTCCGCGGGCCACCTTTTCCGGAAGGAGGTCGGGCACGATGGTAAACCAATCGCGGCCATTTCGCCTCATCCCGCTCACCCGCGCCCAACGGCGCCGGCAGGACGCCACACGCCCTCGCGACGAACAGCGGGAGAACCGGGCAAGGCAGGCCGGGAGACCGGCTGCCGGCGCACCACGCGAGCGGACGACGGAAACAAAAAACCCGGCATCTGCCGGGTCATTGATCCACTCCTTACCGGAGTGGTGGGCGGTACAGGGTTCGAACCTGTGACCCCTACCATGTCAAGGTAGTGCTCTACCGCTGAGCTAACCGCCCTTCGCGTCGCAATCAATTGCTTGCTGCGAGGGCGCGTATCTTATGCCAGCGATGCGGGGAGAGCAACAGGTTTCCGGAAAAATTTTCACATCGCCCTGCCCGCACCGTTTTCCGCAGCCGCCGCGCCATGGCAGCGCCGCATCCGCTCACCCCAGGCTCGCTTCCTTCAGGCGGCGGATCTGGTCGCGCACCCGCGCCGCATCCTCGAATTCCAGGTCGCGCGCGTGCTGGTACATCTGCTGCTCCAGCACCTTGATGCGGGCCGCCGCCTGGGCCGGATCGAGCGCACCGTACTCGGCGTCCGGCTCGGCCACGCGGCGGGCCTTGCCCTTGCCACCGGACTTGGCCGCCCCCTCCTCGTGCGCGCCCTCGAGGATGTCGGTGATCGGCCGCGCCACCGACCTGGGCACGATGCCGTGCGCCTCGTTGTGCTCCACCTGCTTCTGGCGGCGACGGTCGGTCTCGTCGATCGCCGCCTGCATCGAGCGGGTGATCCTGTCGGCATAGAGGATCGCCTTGCCGCGCAGGTTGCGGGCGGCGCGGCCGATGGTCTGGATCAGCGAGCCGGTCGAACGCAGGAAGCCCTCCTTGTCCGCGTCCAGGATCGCCACCAGCGAGACTTCCGGCATGTCCAGGCCTTCGCGCAGCAGGTTGATGCCGACCAGCACGTCGAACTTGCCCAGGCGCAGGTCGCGGATGATCTCCACCCGCTCCACCGTATCCACGTCCGAGTGCAGGTAGCGCACGCGGATGCCGTGTTCACCCAGGTACTCGGTGAGGTTCTCGGCCATGCGCTTGGTCAGGGTGGTGACCAGCACGCGGTCGCCCATGCGGATGCGCTCGTGGCACTCGGACATCAGGTCGTCGACCTGGGTGGCCACAGGCCGGATCTCGACCTGCGGGTCGACCAGACCGGTCGGGCGCACCACCAGCTCGGTGATCTCGTCGCCGGATTCACGCAGCTCGTAGGGTCCGGGGGTGGCCGATACGTAGATGCTGCGCGGCGAGCGCGCCTCCCACTCCTCGAACCGCAGCGGGCGGTTGTCCAGCGCCGACGGCAGGCGGAAGCCGAACTCCACCAGCGTCTCCTTGCGCGAACGGTCGCCCTTGTACATCGCGCCGATCTGCGGAATGGTCACGTGCGATTCGTCGATCACCAGCAACGCGTCCGGCGGCAGGTAGTCGAACAGGGTCGGTGGCGGCTCGCCGGCGGCCTTGCCGGTCAGATGCCGGGAGTAGTTCTCGATGCCGCTGCAGTAGCCGACCTCGGCCATCATCTCCAGGTCGAACTGGGTGCGCTGCGCCAGGCGCTGCGCCTCGACCAGCTTGTTCTGCGCGTACAGCTGCTCCAGCCGCTCCTTCAGCTCGAGCTTGATCGTCTCGATCGCCGCCAGCACCCGTTCGCGGGTGGTGGCGTAATGTGTCTTGGGGTAGATCGTGTAGCGCTGCATCCGGCGCAGGCTTTCCCCGGTGAGCGGGTCGAACATGCTCAACTGCTCGACCTCGCCGTCGAACAGCTCGATGCGCACCGCCTCGCTGTCCGATTCGGCGGGAAACACGTCGATGACCTCGCCGCGCACGCGGAAGGTGCCGCGCTGCAGCTCGTATTCGTTGCGGGTGTACTGCAACTGGGTCAGGTGGTTGATCAAGTCGCGCTGGTCGATGCGCTCGCCCTTGGACAGGATCAGCCGCAGCGACAGGTAGTCCTCGGGCGCACCGAGGCCATAGATGGCCGACACCGTTGCCACCACCAGCGCATCGGGCCGCGACAGCAGGGTCTTGGTGGCGGCGAGCCGCATCTGCTCGATATGCTCGTTGATCGAGCTGTCCTTCTCGATGAAGGTGTCCGAGGCCGGCACGTAGGCTTCGGGCTGGTAGTAGTCGTAGTAGCTGACGAAGTACTCGACCGCGTTGTGCGGGAAGAACGACTTGAACTCGCCGTACAGCTGCGCCGCCAGCGTCTTGTTCGGCGCCATCACCAGGGTCGGCCGCTGGATCTGCTGCACCACGTTGGCGATGGTGTAGGTCTTGCCCGAGCCGGTCACGCCCAGCAGGGTCTGCTTGGCGATGCCCGCCTCGAAGTTGGCGACGAGCCTGGCGATGGCGGCCGGCTGGTCGCCTGCCGGCGAATAGGGCGATACGAGCTGGAAGCGGTCGGACATGGCGGCGCCGGCGGTATGGACCGGCAAGTATAGCCAGCGCAAGGATGACGGCTGGCTGAGGATGTTTCCCATGCCAGCCGGCCCCTGCGGCCGATTCCCGCCATCGTCGCCACCATCCAGTCTGGCTGCAGGCGCGCCGCGCGCCGCTCCATGGGAAAGCCGGACATGGCCTGGACGCCCCTCACCCCACTCCCTGCCCCATCGTGCCCGCACCCGCGGGGCATGAGCCTGGTGGAAATGCTGGTCGGCACCCTCATCCTGGCGACCCTTGCCCTCATCGCCCTGCCGTCCATGGACGGCCTGATCGAACGGCAACGCACCCGCGCGGCGACCTACGCGCTGCTCAACAACCTCGCCCTGGCCCGCCTCACCGCGGTCAGCAGGCGCAGCACCGCCGCGCTCTGCCCCTCCACGGATGGCATCACCTGCGCGCGCTCGACCGACTGGAGCAGTGGCTGGCTGTTGTTCCTTGATCGCGACGGCAACCGCCAGCCCGATACCCCGGGCGACATCGTGCGGCAGGACATCCCCCGGCGTCGCACCACCTGCGGGTGGTCAGCTCCGCCGGACGCAGGCAGGTCCGCTACCTGCCCGACGGCCGCAGCGCCAGCAGCAACCTGACCTTTTCGCTCTGCAACGCCAAAGGGCAGTTGCTGGCAGCGGTCATCGTCAACAACGCCGGCCGCGCACGAAGCGAACGCCCGAAGACGCCGCAGGCCTGTCCAGGCTGAAGCGTGCTCCGCCGAAAGCGGCCCGATACGGGCACCGGGGACTTGCATGCCCCTGCGGCGCTGCGTAGAATGCGCCTCCCCGCCCGAATAGCTCAGCCGGTTAGAGCACTTGACTGTTAATCAGGGGGTCGTTGGTTCGAGTCCAACTTCGGGCGCCAGATAAAGAAAAAGCCTGCGATCACTCGCAGGCTTTTTTATTTGCCTGACCAACCTCCCTGTCGGCCCACGCTCCCCCACACGTGCCGCGCTGCCGGATTACCAGCAGCCAGGGCTGCTCGGGGATTTCACGCCCAGCTGGTTGATGCTCAACGTCCCGCACGAATCACCCGATTGGGCGCCCTTCGGGGCGGCGGACACCGTGTATGTCCGTGCCTGGACCTGCCTTTGCAGGCTGTAGTAACGCAGCGCGTCGCTGTCGCACGAAGCGGTCAACGTGGCGATGTTCGGTGCAGCCGCGTAGCTCAGGTCGGTCGTGTATACGCGCTCCAGCCTCTGCGCCACCGCCGCCACGCAGGCGGCACCGGCCGCCCGGCGCGTCTTGCGCACGTGGTTGTTGTAGCTGGGCAGCACGATACTGGCCAGTATCGCCAGTATCGCCACCACCACCATCAACTCGATCAGGCTGAAGCCGGATTCCCCGGCATATCGTCCACTCTTCATTCTCAATCTCCCTTCAGATCGCGCCACGATACCCGCTCCCAACGCGGAGGAATCGTCGGCACAGCCACGATCTCGCCGTTGCTGCCCGCCACCAACATGACGCCGCGCATCAGGTTTGGCAACGTGGGCATGCCCACGCCCGCGTCCACCGAGCCGACCGGCAGGTTGTTGACCGTATCGCTGGTCGAGGAGTTCCTGTCCAGATCGAAATAGGAACTGCCCGCACTGGTCCCGGTAAACGCATCCAGCGCATTGATGTAGCCGCGGCCATCCGCATCACAGGCATTGCCGGTGGGTATCATGCTGGCGGTGAGCAGGAAGCTGGAAACCACTTGGGCATCCTGCACGATCCGCTCGCCTGCTTCGGGCAGGTCGATATACCAGCCCTTGGACCCGGCTGGCAGACTGGCCTTGCCCTGGAAGGCCCGCACCGGGTATCCGCTCGAGGTGCCCGAGGTCACCTGGACGGTGCGCTGGGTCAGCTCGGAACGACTGACCGCCGTACCCGAGTCGATGAAGCCATACATGCTCTGCACGTTGACGTTGCTGGAATCGGCATCTTCGGTCGTGAGATAGCGACCGGTACCGAAGAACACCCAGCGCTTGTTGGTCCACGGGTGCGTCGCAACGGTGACGCCGGCACTGATCGGCTGCGCCTTGCCGGCCGCGTCCTGGGCCGTGAACAGCCGGGTGGCGCTCCATGCAGCAGACGAGGTATTGGTCAGGTCGAACTTCCATACGTTGCCGAGCATGTCCCCGGCATACACATAGGCCAGGGTCTTGCCATCGGGACCGTAGACGCCGGTCGGCGCGGAAAGACCGTTGGGCGCCGCGGACGAACCCGCGCCGGTATCGATTTCGCGGATGACGGCACCGGTTTCGGCGTTCAGCACGACGAGCACGGCCCGGTCGTGACTGCTGTTGACGCCGTTGCCGAAAACGACCGCGGCATTGCTCGCTCCCTGCACATTGGCCAGGATCGGCCTGCCCAGCACCTGCCCCATGTTGCCAGCCGTGGTTTCCGAACGCTCCCACAGGGAGACGCCACTCGCGGTGGCCGACGCCGGTGCGGTCACGTTCAACGCATACAGGCCCTTGCCACCCCTGCCGAGGCTGCCCACCAGGATGTTCTTGTTGGGCGTCAACGCGCGGTTGGTCACGACCACCGGACCATCGACAAAGAACTTGTGCGAATAGTCACCCCGGCTCAGGGTGGCGAGCTGGGTGAAATTGATGATATTGGGCACGTAGGCGAACAGTTCCTGGCCGCTGGTGCCGTCGAACGCATGCAGCATGCCGTCGTTGGCACCCACGTACAGGGTATCCGTCTCCTTCACGTAGAAGGGAGAGGAACCAACGATGTCTCCCAGCACGGTGTTGGGCCGGTTGCGCAGAAGCCCGCCGTTACGCTCCTCGTTGCTGCTGTCACCCTTGATATACGCGGCGTTGTCCGCGCCCGTCACTGCGTAGTCCGCCGGCCCACCGACGCGCGCCAGGGCCGCCTGCTGGCTCGTCGTGGGGAAGGTCGCACCGTAGGTGAACACCTTGCGGGTGGCCAGCGACGGAATGCTGGACGTCCAGCCGCTGCCCACGCCGTCGCGGGTCACCGTCTGCCCCTTCACCGTGCCGGTCCAGGTGCCGGATACATAGCTGGCACTGAACACCTTGGAGCCGGCATTGAGCGATGCGGAGTTGGTGGCGACGTTGGAGAACGACCCGGTGCGCTGGGCGATCGCCGCTAGCGCCTTGCCCAGGCCCGCGGTGAACTCGGAAGGACTGGATGCGGACACGAACTGGCCATGGCCGTTGACCGCCGCATGCAGCAGATCGTCGATGCGTCGTGCGTTGTCCGTGCCCGGGTTGGAGGTATCCGGGTCCGGCCAGGCCGGGTTCGCCGGCACGCTGTCGACGCTGGACCAGCCCATGGTGGTCTTCAGGCCGATCGAGATGCCGAACGTGACCATGTGCTGCCAGAACGCGGGGTCGGCGTCCGTCGTGGGCACATTGTTGTTGTCCGGCCGGGTCGTGTTCCCCATGTAGTCTTCGGTGCGCAGGTCCGTCTTCCAGTACCTCATCGCCACGTCGGCCAGGGTCCTGGAATAGCTGTCGCTGAACGGCGCGGCCGCCGTGTACGTATAGGTCTTGCCCTTGGGCCCCTTGATGGTGCTGCCACTGGTGCCGTCGGCGTTGCCGCTGTCGACCGTGGAGGTGTTCCAGTAACCATCGGTGGTCAGGATCGCGAAGTTCTGCCGGCAGGAAAGCTGGTCGCTGCCCGCCTCCGGGCCATACGGACCGCTCGAATCGGAGCGGCTGAAATAGGTGCCGGCATCGTCCAACGCCTGCTGCAGCGGCGTGCCGTTGCTGGCACCGGCGGCGAACAGGCGGTTGTACCAGGTGGAGCGGGAGGTGGTGCTGGTGCTGCCGGCCACGCTGGGATCGGCCACGTTGTTGACGAAGCGTCCGTCGTTGCCGTCACGGACCGGGATGTCGAACGTGTTGCGCCCCCAGATGGTGCGGAACCCGACACGCACCTTGCTGTTCAGGGGGCTGAATGCCTCGGCGGCACCGGCCTTGGCCGCCTTGGTGCGGGTGCGGTGATAGGAATACCACGTGGCGAAGTTGGCCTTCTCGTCCGCCACCGTATTGCCCGACCCCGTACGCGGCGCAGGCAGTGCCGCGGTGCAGTCGATCCAGCCATAGCCACTGCCCTGTCCGTCACAGCTGTTGGTGGTGTAACGCTGCGCGGAAATCTGGTAACTGGTGCTGTTGTTGGTGGCGCGCTGCACCCTCACCGTGTACTGGCCGGCAGCGGTCTCGGGCACCAGACAGTAACCGGCACTGTTCCGTGATGAAACGCCACTGCATACCGTGTTGCCGGCAGGGTCGTAAACCCAGTAGTTGAGGGTCCGGGAATTGTTCGAACTGGTGTTGTCGATGGTGATCTCGAGCACCACGCCCGCGGACACGGAGGCCAGCCGGTTGTCGACGGCCGTGTTGTTGGAAAGCGTGCCGGTGGCCGTATTGCTGCCCCCCACCTGCACCGTCTGCTTGGCGCTGGTCACCACCGTGCCGTAGACACCGCGCAGGATTCCGCCGTTGCCGGGCAGGATCTGGTAGCGGTAGTAATTGGACACGCTGGAGAGATAGGACGCGCTGCTGTTGGCGGTGTTCTTCGGTACGTAGAACGTCTGGATGTTGGCCGACAGGTCCTTCGAACCACCATTGGTCCCGGCGCCGGAATGCGTTACCACGAGGTCACTGCTGTAGACCCCCGTATAGTTCATGCCGCCCGTCAGCCGATTGCCATCGGCATCCATCCACGGCTTGTAGGTCACCGCCGGGTTGTAATACAGCGTGTTGGTCGCATAGCTCTGCATGTATAACTTGGAGTTGTCCAGCGTCTCGCTGGTGACGCTGGTACCCGTGGACACACCGTTGGCATCGGGCCGGCTGCTGAACGAGCCGGGGCCGGTGATCTCGGTGACATCCTGGTTGTTCATGTTGCGCCAGGCCATCGACCCCGAGTCATCCAGGATGAACAGGATGTTGGGGGCGACGCGCGCCGCCGTGGTCAGCGGGTCATCGGGAATCACGATGCCGGCGTTGACCGGCAGGGCCAGCATGCTGGCCAGGAACGCGGCAGGACCCGCCCACCACTGGCGCATGGCCGGCTGCGACGTCCGATGCTTGGAATGCTTGCGCTTCATGATCATTGCCCCGGCGATGGAGTGCGACTGGCGACATTGGCCTGCAGCAGGACATCCGCCCGCCCGGCGGAACGACTGCGTGCGGTGATGCGGAAAAGCGGGCTCTCGCAGTCCGGGGACGGCGGCAGGCTGTCGCAGTTCCCCTTGTAGCCGGGCCCGACGCCCAGGTACTCGATCCAGTACTGCGGCGGCGCAGCCAGCCGGGTGTCATATGTGCCCGCGGGCAGGTTCGCCCAGACCGGGCTGGCGCCGGTTGGGCAGACGCTGGTGCTGGTGCAATCGGCAGCGGCCGGGATCGTTCCCGCCTCCCAGGCGGAATTTCCGGCCAGCACCACGTCCTGCGCATAACGCAAGGCCGTTTCGGCGCCCTGGAAGGCCAGGCTGCGGTCGCGCATGTTGGCACTCATGCGCTCCTGCATGGCCGAGCTGCGCAGGATCGCGATACCCAGCACCGAAAGTATCAGCAGCAATATCATCACCACCAGCAAGGTGATGCCCTGCTGGGCCCGGCTCGCCGCCAGGCTGGGGCCGCCCGCGCCGACGGAAAGACTCATAGCGTACGACTCCGGAGACTGAAGATATTCGAGGAATTGCGGGTCAGCGCACTGCCATCCACGTCACGCCCATTGAGCACCATGTCCGCACGCACACTGATCACGGTGGACCAGTCGGCGGGCGTGGCCGTATAGCTGGTGCCCCCTTGCTGCAGGTACGAGAAGGCGATCGACTGCACGCCATCGGTGACTTCCTCGGCGGCACCGCCGAAGCGCGAGACGTAGAGCGAGCTGCCGCCACGACCATTGTCGGCCACGAACCAGCGCGCGCTGCGCAACCGCCCCACCACCACCGAGGAGGGAGGCGCATGCTGGTCGGCCCCCGGGTTGTAGCCGCCCGGCAGCGCGGCGAACCCGAGGGTGCTGCTGCTGACGCTCGTGGCCTGCACCACGAAGCTCTTGCGCGCGTTGCACAGCAGCAGCCAGTCGCCGACCTCGAACTTGTCCGTGGCATCGGACACCTGCGTTGAATCCAGGGTGACCGAGGTGGCGGTCGAAGCGGTGACCTTGTAGGCCGCATCCTCGCCCGAGACCACGGTCAACTGGCTGGCGTTACCGGTAATCGGAGTATCACGGAACGCGTCGGACTGGGCGCCGGAGCTTTCCACGACCGAGGCCGTGGAACACGCCGAACCGCCGGCCGAGCGGATGTCCTGCGACATCACCTCGAAGGCAACCCGCGCGCTCTCCTGGATGCGGTTCAGCCCTTCATTGGCACGGAATGAGTTCTGATTGGACTGGAACACGACGAATGCCGCACCCAGCACCAGCAACCCCAGCACCAGCGCGATCATCAGTTCGATCAGGCTGAAGCCGCCCGAATGCCGGCGACCCGCACGGTAAGCAAAGCGGCTCATATGCGCACCTCGGTGGCCACCTGGCGGGTACTGCTGCCGCCGGCGCGCTGGTCGTCCCACTGCACCGTGATCCGGAAACGATTATTGCCCAGCGCCTCGATCCTGCCGCAGGTGCTGCTATCGCCGACCGTACCGATGGTGCGCTTGAGCGCGTTGATCCAGGCCGCCAGATCGTTCTGTGCCAGGCTTCCGCCGGACCCTGCGGTACAGGTCATGGCCATCGCATAGTTGCCCGCATTGAGCCGGTTGGCGCGCATCGCCTCGGCGATCGACGTGGTCTGCATGACCGCCTGGCTGCTCTCCAGCGAGCCCTGGCCGCCGCGCAGCGCGAGTGCCTGCATCGCGGCGATGCCGAGCAGGCCGACGCCGAGGATCAGCACCGAGATCATGACTTCCAGCAGGCTGACGCCACGCTGCTGGCGGGGCAACCGCCGCCCCGGCGATCGGCGTGGACCGTGGACCGGACCGCGGACAGCGCTGTTCATGGACATGCTCCAGCTCCGTTGTGCTTGCTGGTGGTGACTCCGCCGCCGACCATCATGGTCACGACGCGCTGGTTGTCGCCGACGCTGCTGACCGGCAGGCAGACCGTCATGCTGGCCTGCGCATCGAGCAGGCCCGTCGGGCGGAAACGGATGCCGGCGGCCGGGCCGGCGACCTGCATGTCGCCCGTGACCGACGAATCGCGGATCACCTCGTCGCTGCCACTGGTAGTGTCGCGACCGGTCACGATCCACCGGCTCCAGTCGGTCGTGCTGGCGCAGCTCGTACCATTGTCGCTGCCGCATACGGTGACAGCCGCATTGCGGCGGATGGCCTCCGAACGCGCCAACTGCAGGGCGGTGACCAGCTCGGTGGATGCGGCGCTGAGGCGATTGGCGGCGATCAGCCCCTGCATGGCAGGCACGGCGATCGCGGCGATGATCGCCAGCACGGCGACCGTCACCATCAGTTCGATCAAGGTGAACCCCGCCCCTGCCGATGGCCGCGGAGTTCCAGCATCCCGTCGCGACATGACACTCCCCATGATTGTCCGGCCCGACAGTAAGCCCTGCGAGCGCCCCGTTCCATACAAAGGCGACGAGCGGACCGATCACGGGCGCCAGCGGTAGCCCGCGCTGGCTATGATCTCGGTTCCCCGCCCAGGCTGGTGCCGTGCCGCATCCCCATCGCCCGATCGACATCCTGCTCAGCCCCTCGACCTTGATCGCGGTGGTCCTCGCCGGCGAGGCACTGGCCGCGCTGCTTGCCCTGTCGCCGGCACCGGTGGACGACCGGCTGGTGCTGTTCGGGCTGGCATCGCTGGGCATCCAGTGGGCGACCCTCGGCACCCTGGCCCTGGTCCACCTGCTTCGCCCGGTCCTGGGCCGGCTCGGCCCCCAGCCGCTGGCATGGGCCTGCCTGGGCGTGCTGCTGGTCACCACCCTGTTGATGGCACTGGCCGCCTGGACGCTGATGAGCTTCCGCCACGTCGAGGGGGATCACGAAGGCGCCCTGTTCGTGCTGCGCGCGCTGGCATTGGCGCTGGTCGCCGGGCTGCTGGTATTGCTTGCATTCCAGAACCACTGGCGCGTCCGGCAACTGGCATTGCGCGCCAAACAGGCGGAACTGGAGGCCCTGCAGGCGCGCATCCATCCGCACTTCCTGTTCAACACGCTCAATACCGGGGCTGCGCTCGTGCATCAGCAACCGCAGAAGGCCGAGCAGCTGCTGCTGGACCTGGCCGATCTGTTCCGCGCGGCCCTGACCGACTCGCGCCAGGTCCCGATGCGCGAGGAGCTGGAACTGGCCCGTCGCTACATCGCCATCGAGCAGCTGCGCTTCGGCGCGCGGATGCAGGTGGAATGGGCGTTGCCGGACGCGCTGCCCGACCTGCAGGTGCCGATTCTGTCGATCCAGCCGCTGGTGGAGAACGCCATCCACCATGGCGTGGAACCCTCCGCCGGGCCGTGCAGGCTGCGGATCGCCATCCAGCCCGAAGCCGGGGGCGCCAGGATCACGGTCAGCAATGACCTGCCCGCCACCACGACCAGCATCCACCGCGGCCACAGCGTGGGGCTGCAGGCGTTGCGCGCGCGGGTGCAGATGATGGGCGGCGACGTCCACACGGAGATCGCCGACCGGCGCTACCTGGCCTCGTTGCGGGTACCGGCCGGCTGAGTGCGGGCAGCGGGCCGGCAGCGGTGGCGGCCCAAGCCCGATGCCCAGCGGCATTGGGCCCGCGCCACAGCGGCGCGCCGGCTCAGGTCACGACCTGGTAGCAGGGGTGATACTCGCCGGAGATCTTCATGCGGCGCTGTTCGACGAAGGCGCGCAGCAGCGCGTCCAGCGCCTGCATCATGTCCGGATCGCCGTGGATCTTGAACGGACCGAAGCGTTCGATCCGCTGCATGCTGTCCTCCTTGACGTTGCCGGCAACGATGCCGGAGAACGCGCGCCGCAGATCCGCCGCCAGTTCGGGCGCGGGACGGCCGTGGTGCAGGTCCAGCGCGGCCATCGCCTCGTGCGTCGGCACGAACGGCTGCTGGTACTCGTGCGGAATCTCCACTGACCAGTTGAAGAAGAATGAATCCTTGTGCGCCAGGCGGTACTCGCGCACCCGCTTGATGCCCTGGGTCATGCGCCGCGACACCGCGACCGGGTCGCCGACGATGATCTCGTAGCGGCTGGCGGCCTCTTCGCCGAGGGTCATGCGTATGAACCGGTCGATCTGCTCGAAGTACGGCGCGGCGATGGTCGGGCCGCTGAGGATCAGCGGGAACGGCAGCGCCTTGTTCTCCTCGCGCAGCAGGATGCCCAGCAGGTACAGGATCTCCTCGGCGGTGCCGACGCCGCCCGGGAACACGATGATGCCGTGACCCATGCGCACGAACGCCTCCAGGCGCTTCTCGATGTCCGGCATGATCACCAGGTGGTTGACGATCGGGTTCGGCGACTCGGCGGCGATGATGCCCGGCTCGGTGATGCCGATGTAGCGGGTATTGGTCCTGCGCTGCTTGGCATGGGCGATCGTCGCGCCCTTCATCGGCCCCTTCATCGCACCCGGGCCACAGCCGGTGCAGATGTCCAGCCCACGCAGCCCCAGCTCGTAGCCGACCTGCTTGGTGTACAGGTACTCGTCACGGGAAATCGAGTGACCGCCCCAGCACACCACCAGGTTCGGTTCGCTCGGCTGCAGGATGCGGGCGTTGCGCAGCACGCCGAACACCGCGTTGGTGATGCCCTCGGATGTCTCCAGGTCCGAGGCATACTCCGGCCCCAGCTCGATGGCCATGTAGGCCAGGTCGCGCACCACCGAGAACAGCAGCTCGGCGATGCCGCGGATGATCTCGCCGTCGACGAACGCCATCGCCGGCGCATTGGTGAGGTCGATGCGGACGCCGCGGTCCTGCTGCGCCACCTGGATGTCGAAATCGGGGTAAAGGTCGCGCGCCGCACGCGGGTCGTCCGACGCACTGCCGCTGGTGAGCACCGCCAGCGCGCAGCGCCGCAGCAGCTCGTGCATGCCGCCGCTGGATGCATCGCGCAGGCGCGCGACCTCCGCCCGCGACAATACGTCCAGACCGCCGCGCGGGTAGATCCGCGCATCCTGCACCGGCAGCGCCCGCGCCACCGCTTCTTTCGTCATTTCCATCGTCGGTTCCGTCTTCACAGTTGGTCGAATGTAGCGCTGCCCCCATGAAAAGGAAAACGGCCGGGTTGCCCCGGCCGTTTCCTTGTGCAGCACTGATCCGTCAGGGCATCAGAACTTGTACTTCAGGCTCAGCATCATCGACCAGCGCGACACCGCGGTGTTGCCCTTGTCGTTGTTGTTTTCCTGGATCGACGAGTTGTCGGTGGTGCCGGTGAACGAGTACACGTACTTGCCGGTCGCCGGATCGATACCGCCGTAGTTGGCCACGCGACGGGTCGAGTAGAAGCCGTAGTCGTCGATCAGGCCCCACTTCTTGTTGAGCAGGTTGCCCACGTTCATGATGTCCAGGGACAGCTCGGTCTTGTGGCCCTTGAACAGGCCCGGCAGCTCCTGGCTCAGGCGCACGTCGAAGCTGTTGACCCACTTGGCGCGGTGCGAGTTGGCCGGCACCACCTGACCCTTGTAGCCGGCCAGTTCCGGGGTGTTCTCCAGCCAGTCGAAGAACGCCTTCTCCATGGCCGGATCCTGCTCGAACTTGTTGTTCACGACCTTGCCGAACAGCACGTCGCCATAACCCTTCGGCACGTAGAACAGGTCGTTGGTGGTGGCACCGTCGCCGTTCACGTCGTTGTAGAAGATATAGCTGTACGGACGGCCGGTGCGGCCTTCGTAGAACAGGCCGGCACGGGTGGCGTAGTCACCGAAGAAGGCGTGCTTCCACTCCAGCGTCGCGGTCAGGCGGTCCTTGATGGCGTACCGCGAGTTGTAGTCCACGTTCTCGTTGGAGTTGAAGATCAGCGTGTTGTTCCAGTTCGAGGTGTTCTGCGAGCTGGTCAGCGAGCTGACTTCCTTGGCGGCGGTGTAGGTGTAACCCAGCGACCAGCCCCAGTTCTCGGTCATCGGCTTGCTCAGGGCGAACGTCGCCTGCGAGCTGCCACCCTTGTCGGTGTTGCGCAGCAGCATCACGTCACCGATATCCGACGGACGGTTGGCACGGGTCAGGGCGCCCTTGGTGCCATCGGTAATGCCGAAGTTGTTGCTGCCGCTCATGCGCGAATTGCTCGGGTCAAGACCGGCGGCGTTCCAGTAGATCGCACGCCCGTCCTGGCCGTAGGCGGTCGGGGTCATGACGTCCAGACGCTCGAAGTACAGCGCGTCCTTGACCTTGGTGACCAGCAGCTCGGCCGACGCGGTGATGCCGTACCACGGCAGCTCGTGGTCGAACGCCAGGTTGGCCTTCCACACCGACGGCATGCGGGTGCCCGGCTCGATGATGTCCACGTTCATGCGACCCGAGCCCGGGGTCAGGCCGGCGGTCGACGGCGGCAGCGCCGGGTTGAACGCCGGGGCCTGGTTGCCGCGCAGGTCGTACTCGACATAGTTCAGGCCGGTGTTCTGGTAGGCACCCGCCAGCCACACGTTCGGCGCCGCACCGCCGAACAGGCCCACGCCGCCGCGCAGCTGGGTCGGGCGATCCGAGTCGAAGGTGTAGTTGAAGCCGACGCGCGGCTGCACCAGGCTGCTGTCAGGCAGCACGGTGTTGTTGTAGCCGTACAGCTGCTCGATGCGAGGGTTGTACAGCTTCTGGTTGCTGAAGTCCGGCAGGTCGACGCGCACGCCGTACATCAGGTTCAGGTTGTAGTTGATCGCCCAGGTGTCCTGCACGAACAGGCCGGTGTTCTTCAGGGTGAAGCTCGCCGGGATGTCGCTGAGGCTGCCACCGTTCGGGCGCGGCGCACGCAGCTGGTAACGGTTGACCTTGCCGGCCAGGAAGTCGGTGAGGCTGTTGAACTCGTACACGCCGTTGAGGTTGCGGCCATAGAAGTTCATCAGCTCGTTCTTCGAGTAGTCGAAGCCGAACTTGACGGTGTGGTCACCGATGTACCAGTTCGCCGAACCAAAGGCGCTCAGCTCCTTCGACTCGACGATGTTGACATGGGTGTTCTGCTCGGTGCCCAGCAGCAGCGCCGAGTTGTTGGAACCGAAGCCGTTGATGCGGATCTGCGGCAGGTTCACGGTCGGCACGCGGGTAGCGTTGTAGTCCTTGTACGAGACCTTGAACTCGGTGGAGAAGTTGTCGCTCCAGTCGGAGAACAGCTCGCCCATCCAGGTTTCATAGGTCTTCGGCTGCGCATACCAGTAGCTGCTCAGCGAGACGGTGCCCGAGGCCATGCCCGGGAAGCGCATGACGTTCTGCTCCATCTTGTTGTAGCGCAGCGCGGCACGGTGGTTCTCGTTGATGTTCCAGTCCAGCTTGACCGCGTATTCCTCGATCTCGGTCTTGCTGTCCGGCGCCGACAGGCTGCCGACGTCGTAACCCTTGCCGGTCATGAAGTCCTGCACGGCCTTGATGTCGGCGTCGGTGATGTTGCCCTTGCCGTACGGGGTGTCGCCCAGCGCCACGCCCGGGGCCGAACGCTCGTACTTCTCGTAGTTGGCGAAGAAGAACAGCTTGTCCTTGACGATCGGGCCGCCGAAGGTCATGCCGTAGGTCTTTTCGTCGTTGAAGCCGTTGAAATCGCCCTTGTCGGTATCCAGGCGGCGGCGGACCATGTCGTCCTTGTTGCGGTACGAGCCATAGACCGTGCCGTGGAACTCGTTGGTGCCCGACTTGGTCACGGCGTTGATCACCGCGCCGGTGCCACCGTAGATGGTGGTGTCGTAGTTGGCCAGGTCGATGTTGATTTCCTGGATGGCGTCCATCGACACCGGCTGACGCTCGGTCGGCAGGTTGTTGGATTCCAGGCCGAACGGGTCGCCGGCGCCGATGCCGTCGATGCGGATGGCGTTGTAGCGGGTGTTCTGGCCACCGGCGGAGATCGCGCCGTCAGCCTTGCTGACCTGCGAAATGCGCGGGTCCAGGCGGATGTAGTCCTGGATGTTGCGGCTGGCCGACGGCAGCGCATCCATCTGCTCGCGGGTCACGTTCGAGCCGGTGCCCATCTTGTTGGCGCTGAACAGGTCGGAACCGACCATCGCGGCCACCACTTCCACGCCCTGCAGGGTCGTCACGTCGCCGGCCAGTGCCGCATTGACGGTGTTGACCTGGTTCAGGTTGAGGTACACACCCTCTTCGGTCTTGGTGCCCTCACCCGGCTTGGTCACGGTGATGGTGTACGGACCACCCACGCGCAGGCCGCGCGCGTTGTAACGACCCGACGCATCGGTGGTGGCGCGGCTGACCGTGCCCGACTCGACGTGGGTGATGGTGACTTCGGCACCGGCCACCGGCGAACCGCCGTTGTTGGTGACCAGGCCGCCGACGCCGGCGGAGGTGCTCTGTGCGAAAGCCGGCGCGGCCGCGAGAGCGGCAACGAGACCAAGGGCAAGCTTGGACATCCGGATGCGAGGGTGGTTCATTCTGGGTAGCCTCGATACGAGTTGGCGATTGGGAAAAAACGCGATCCATCAGCCCCGGGGCCACCGGGCGCCTGATCGGCTTGAATCTGGGGGTACCTTCCGCGGCGGTTACATGCGCAACGGTTAAGATAAGGTTAACACGGTAAGCACCAAATATGACCGCAGCAAGACAGCCATCTTGCATTGCAGCAAATGCGGCACAATCGAATCAAAGACTTACGGGATGGACGCCAGGTAGGTGGCGACACCGTCTAGCAACATCTGCACGGAAATCGCGACGAGCAGCATGCCCATGAGGCGCTCCAGCGCGGTCAGCGCCCGCGCCCCGAGCAGCTTGTAGAGCAGCGTTGCCGACATCAGGATCGCCGCCGTGGCGCCCCACGCCAGCAGCAGTGCCAGGCTCCATTCACCGAGCCGGTCGGGCTCGTTGCTGCCCATCAGCATGACCGCCGCCATGCCCGACGGCCCGGCCACCAGCGGGATCGCCATCGGCACGATGAATGGCTCGCCGTCCGGCACCGCCCCCATCAGCCCTTCCGGCCGCGGGAAGATCATGCGGATGCCGATCAGGAACAGCACGATGCCACCGGCGATGGCCACCGACTCCTGGCGCAGGTGCATCAGCTCCAGCGCGTACTTGCCGCCCCACAGGAAGGCCATCAGCACAGCCAGCGCGATCAGCAGTTCGCGCACCAGGACCACGCGCTGGCGGCGGGGCGCCAGCGGCTTGAGCAGGCTGAGGAACACCGGGATGTTGCCCAGCGGATCCAGGATCAGGAACAGCAGCAGCGCGGCGGAGAGGATCGTCACCCGCGCAGTTCCAGCACCTTGCCGCGCCAGTCCGCGCCATCGGCGGCCAGCAGCTGTACGCAGGCATCGGCGCAGGCCGCCGGATCGACCGGCGCGTAGTCGGTTTCGTGGGTGAAGGCGCGCGCCCGCAGCGGCGTGCGCATCGGCCGCGGCCGCAACCCGCTGACCCGCACCGGACCGCTGCGCAGTTCGTGGTGCAGGGTATCGAGCAGGCCACGCAGGCCATACTGGGCCACGCCATAGCCGCCCCAGTAGGCCTGGCCGACCCGCTGCGGGTCGTCCAGCGCGAACACCACCGCCGCATCTTCGCGCTGGCGCAACAGCGGCAGGCAGGCCTGGGTCAGCCAGGCGCGGGCGGTCAGGTTGACGTGGATGGCGCGGGCGAATGCCGCCGGGTCCGCGAGCGCAAACGGCGTCAGTCCGGCGAAGTCGGCCGCACAGTGCAGCAGGCCATCCAGCCGGCCGACTTCCGACGCCAGCCGCGTGGCCAGTTCGGCGTAGTCATCGGGCGAGGCGCCCTCCATGTCCAGCGGATACAGCAGCGGCTCGGGACCGAGCTGCGCGGCACTGTCATAGACGCGGTTGAGCTTGGCGACCTTGCGCCCGAGCAGGACCACGGTGGCGCCGGCCGCGGCGCAGGCCCGCGACGCCGCCGCACCGAGGCCGCCGGCGGCACCGGCGACCAGCACGACGCGCCCGTCCAGGCGCGAACCCGGGGCCGGCGCGTTGCCGGCGTCGATCGATCGCGCGCTCATGCCTGGCCCGCCTCGGCGACGATGCGCTTGAGTTCGCCCGACTCCAGCAGTTCCAGGATGATGTCGCAGCCGCCGATCAGTTCGCCATGCATGAAGAACTGCGGAAACGTCGGCCAGTTGGAATAGCGCGGCAGGTTGGCGCGCACTTCGGGCAGCTCGAGCACGTTGACGGTGCGCAGGTTGACCGCGCCCGCCGCCAGCAGCGCCTGTACGGCCCGGCTGGAGAACCCGCACATCGGATACTGCGGCGTCCCTTTCATGAACAGGACGAGGGGATGCTGCTCCACCTCCGCCTGGATTTGCTCCATCACCGCCATTGCAATCTCCCAGCTGCTGCGAAGGAACGGCCTGTCCGGTCGGATAGACTCTTCCCCCGTGGCTGCCGATTGTAAGCCGAGCCAGCCGGCTGCCGGCGCCCCAGACCGAAAAGAAACGGACCATGCCCGTCGAACTGCCCGACCTGCCCTATCCCCGCGACGCCCTGCAGCCGCATCTCACCACGGCGACCCTGGACCTGCACCACGGCCACCACCAGCGCGCCGAGATCGAAGCCGTCAACGCCCGCATCGCCGGCACCGAACTGGAGGGCCTGGCACTGGAGGAGATCGTCCGCGCCAGCCAGGGCAGCCTGTTCGAAGCCGCCGCGCAGGCCTGGAACCACGCTTTCTACTGGCAGTGCCTGCACCCCCGGGCCGGCGGCGAGCCGCACGGCGCGCTGGCCGACCTGATCGCCCGCCAGTTCGGCGACACCCAGAAACTGCGCGAGGAATTCAACCGCGCGGCACTGGCCCTGGCCGGTTCCGGCTGGGCGTGGCTGGTACAGCATCCGGACGGCCGCCTGGCCATCGTCACCACCCGCAACGCCAACACGCCGCTGACCGGGGACAGCACGCC
Source organism: Stenotrophomonas acidaminiphila (assembly GCA_002951995.1). NCBI lineage: Bacteria > Pseudomonadati > Pseudomonadota > Gammaproteobacteria > Lysobacterales > Lysobacteraceae > Stenotrophomonas > Stenotrophomonas acidaminiphila. The sequence continues at coordinate 1,396,573 of CP019797.1, read as the reverse complement.
CCTGCTGGGCTGCGACCTGTGGGAGCATGCCTATTACACCGACTTCCAGGACGACCGCGGGCGCTACCTGCAGGCGTTCTGGAAGCTGGTGAACTGGGATTTCGTCGGCGCCCGGCTGCGCTGAGCGCGCCGGCGGGCCTGCGCGGGCGTCACCGCCCGCGACCGCCCCGGTCGCGGCCCGGGCCGCCTCAGCCGTGGGCGTCCACCGCGTCCAGCACGCGCGCCGAGAACACCAGCGCGGCACCGGCATTGAGCGCGACCGCCACGCCCAGCGCCTCGGCGATCTCCTCGCGGCTCGCGCCCTGTTTCAGCGCCGCGTCGACATGGGTGGTGATGCAGCCGTCGCAGCGGGTCGTCACCGCCACCGCCAGGGCGATCAGCTCGCGGGTCCGGGCATCCAGGTGCGCGGTCTGCGCGCCGGCACCGCTCAGTGTCATGTAGCCCTTGAGCGTATCGGGCGAGAGCTTGCCCAGCTCGCCGATACGCCCCTTCAGCTCGCGACGGTATGCGTTCCAGTCCAGCATGGCGGCCACTCCGAGGGAAGGAGCCGCCACGCTACCACCCGGCCGGTCGTGGCGGTGCGCACGGGAGCGCACCGCCACGCCGTCGATCCGGCGCTGGCGCTGGCGCGGTCAGCGGCCGCGCAGCGCGCGCACCACCGGTTCGACCTGCGCCGGCCGGGCAAGCGCCTGCCCCACCCGCTCCAGCGCGTCGGCCAATGCCTCGGCATCGTCGTCGCGCAGGTTGGCATGGCCCACCTTGCGGCCTTCGCGCGGCTGCTTACCGTAGTCGTGCCAGTGGCCGGCGGGCTCGGCGAGCACGGCACGCGCATCCGGCATCCGGCCGAGCCAGTTGAGCATGCAGGCGTGGCCCAGCACCCGGGTGTCGCCCAGCGGCAGGCCCAGCACCGCGCGCAGATGGTTCTCGAACTGGGAAGTTTCCGCGCCGTCACTGGTCCAGTGGCCGGAGTTGTGCACGCGCGGTGCCATCTCGTTGGCCAGCAGCTCGTCGCCGCGGCAGAACAGTTCGAGCGCGAACACGCCGACGTAGTCGAGCCGCTCGGCCACCCGGCGCGCATAGCCGATGGCCGCTTCGTGCTGGGCCGCGCCCGCGGGGGCCGGCGCCAGGCTCGCCGACAGCACGCCATCGACGTGCCAGTTGCCGGTCAGCGGCCAGGCGCGGAACTCGCCATCGCGGCCACGCACGGCCACCACGCTGACCTCGCGGTCGAAGGCCACGAAGCCCTCCAGGATCAGGCCGGTCGCGTCCACCTGGGCGCCCAGCGCCTGCCAGGCGGCATCGATGTCGGCCTCGCCGCGGATGCGGAACTGGCCCTTGCCGTCGTACCCGAGCCGGCGCGTCTTGAGGATGCAGGGCATGCCGAACTCGGCGGCCTTCGCCGCCAGCTCGTCGCGGCTGCGGATATCGGCGAACGGCGGCAGCGGAATGCCCAGCTCCTGGAACAGGGATTTCTCGCTGAGCCGGTCCTGCGCCACCGCCAGCGCGGCGGGGTTGGGAAACACCGGCCTGCGCTCGGCCAGCCAGCGCGCGCTTGCGGCCGGCACGTTCTCGAAATCGAAGGTAACCACGTCCACCCGTGCGGCGAACTCGGCCAGCGCGGCGGTGTCGTCGAACGCCCCGACCTGCAGCGGCGCCAGCTGCCCGGCGCAGGCGTCGGCGGCGGGATCGAACACCACGAAGCGCAGGCCGAGCGGCGCACCGGCCAGGACCATCATGCGGGCCAGCTGCCCGCCGCCGAGGATGCCGACCGTGGTCATTGGCGCGGGTCGTCGGCGGCCATCACGTCGGCGGTCTGGCGCGCGCGGAACGCCTCCAGCGCCTGGCCGATGGCCGGTTGCGCCGGCGCCAGCATCGCCGCCGCGAACAGCGCCGCGTTCGACGCGCCGGCATTGCCGATGGCGAATGTCGCCACCGGGATCCCGGCCGGCATCTGCACGATCGACAGCAGCGAATCCATGCCGTTCAGCGCCTTGGACTGCACCGGAACGCCCAGCACCGGCACCGCGGTCTTGGCCGCGATCATGCCCGGCAGGTGGGCGGCGCCGCCGGCGCCGGCGATGATCGCGCGCAGCCCGCGCGGGCCGGCCTGTTCGGCATAGGTGAACAGCACGTCCGGCGTGCGGTGCGCTGAAACCACCTTCACTTCATAGGGCACGCCCAGCGCGTCGAGCTTCTGGGCCGCGTGCTGCATGGTTTCCCAGTCGGAACGGGAACCCATCACGATGCCGACGAGCGGCGCGGAGGAATTGGGGGTCATTGGCCGTCACCTGCTGCAAAGACGTATTCTAGCCATCTTCCACGCAAGACCACGACCCGATGGACCGCAAACTGCTCGACCTGCTCGTCTCGCCCGACACCCGCCAGCCGCTGGCCCTGCTGGACAGTGCCGGACTGGAAGCGCTGAACCGCGCCATCGCCGCCGGCGGCGTCACCCGCGCCGACGGCAGCGCGCAGGCAGAACCGCTGCGCGAGGCGCTGGTCACCCGCGACCGCAGGCAGGTGTTCCGGGTCGAGGATGGCATCCCGGTGCTGCTGCCCGAGGAGGCCATCGCCACCGCGCAGATCGACGGTTTCCCGGGCAAGTGATGCTGCCGCAGCCGCCGGCCGCTCCGCCGCAGGAGCAGATCGACGCCGACGTCGCCCGCGCCCTGGCTGAGGACATCGGCAGCGGCGACGTCACCGCCGCGCTGCTGCCCGATACCGCCGACTGCGCCTACCTGCTGTGCAAGCAGGACGCGGTGATCGCCGGCCGCCCCTGGTTCGACGCCACCCACCGCGCGCTCGATCCGCAGGTCAGGATCGACTGGCGGGTGCGGGAGGGCGAGCAGGTCGCTGCCGGCACCGTACTGGCCACGCTGCAGGGCCGCAGCCGCGCCCTGGTCAGCGCCGAGCGCACGTCGCTGAATTTCATGCAGACGCTGTCGGCCACCGCCACCACCACCGCGCGCCATGTCGCGGCCGTGGCCGGCACCGGGACGCGCATCCTCGACACCCGCAAGACCCTGCCCGGCCTGCGCCTGGCGCAGAAGTACGCGGTGCGCTGCGGCGGCGGCGACAACCACCGCATCGGCCTGTTCGACATGGTGATGCTGAAGGAGAACCACATCCGCGCCGCCGGCTCGTTGACCGCCGCGGTACGCGCCGCGCGCGCGCAGCAACCGGCCCTGCCGCTGGTGGTCGAGGTGGAGGACCTGGCGCAGCTGGAAGAGGCGCTGGCCGTCGGTTGCGACCGCATCCTGATCGACGACTTCAGCCCGGCCATGCGCCGCGATGCGGTACGCATCGCCGCCAGCCAAGCGCCCGCGAAGCGCATTCCACTGGAGGTTTCCGGCAGCGTCGGCCTGGACGGGCTGCGCGCGATCGCCGAGGACGGGGTCGACTATGTTTCCATCGGCGGACTGACCAAGCATGTGCAGGCGATCGACCTGTCGCTGAAGCTGGGCCCACCGCCGCGCTGATTTCACGGCACCGCCACGCTCGGCTCTGCGAGGCTCGCAGGCATGCCCGAAGGAAACCCGCCGTGGCCCACCGCTTCCTGCTCTGCTGTGCGCTGTCATTGCCCGCCCTGCCAGCTGCGGCGGTGGAAGTCTGTGACATCCCGCCGCGCTACGGCGTGGGCGAAACCGCCAAGGCGGTCATCCGCGCCGCGTGCGGCGAGCACCGACTCTGGTACCGCCCTTTCATCGACCGCGACGGGCGCATCGCCAGCCTCGCCATCACCGAGGCCGAGAGCGGCAGCCTGGCCGACGATGGCATGGTCGCATGGCAGCGGGTGGCCGGCTACTGGCGCGAGAGCGGCACGCTGTCGCCGATGGCCGCCCTGCCCGGCGCCCGCAGTTGCATGGCACTGCCCGGCGAGCGCACCACCGATAACGATTGCCGTGCGTTCCTGGTCGACAATCCCTGGTCGGCCGCGTTCGTTTCCTGGGTAATGACGCGTGCCGGCGTGCCGGGCTTCGCCCGTTCGCCCCGGCATATCGACTACATCCGTGCCGCCCGCCGCGGTGGCACTGCCGCCCGGCCCTACCGGCTCACCGATCCGATGCAGGAAAAACCCGCGCCCGGCGACCTGCTGTGCTTCCTGCGCGAGCGCAGCAGGCCGCTCAGCTACGCGGGCCTGGCGCAGGCCCTGGACGGCGGCGGCGCCGACCGCTGGAAGTCGCACTGCGAAGTGGTCGTGGCCGCCAATGCCGGCGGCGACCACACCCTGTACCTGGTAGGCGGCAACGTCGCCAACGCGGTGGTGATGCGCAAGCTGCCGCTGGACCGGACCGGGCGCCTGCTCATGCCGGCGCCGGCCGACCCGCAGCCGTTGACGCTGGAGCCCGCGTGCTCGCCCGGCCGCGAGGAGGAGTGCGACTTCAACCGCCAGGACTGGGCGGCACTGCTGAAGCTGGTGGAAGCGTCCGCGCCGACGTCGGTGGACGCGGCGGCCAGCGAGCGCTGAACAGCCCGGCGCACGCCCGGCCCCGCGCCGCGATCGTCGCGTGGCACACGCCACCCATCGCATCGGGCGTGGTTCCGCTTTTGCGCGCGGCCGCCTAAAGTGGCGCCATGCCTACCTTGTTGATCCTGATGATCCTCGGCGCCATCGGCTATGCCTTCTGGGATGCGTCCCGGGCCGCAGCCGAACGCGCGACCGAACTGGGCCGCAACGCCTGCCAGGCCGCGGACGTGCAGTGGCTGGACCAGAGCGTGCATGCCACCGGGCTGCGGCTGTGCCGGCTGCCCAGCGGCTGGCTGGGCTTCGAGCGCAGTTTCCGCTTCGACTATTCCTACGATGGCGTCGAGCGCCATAGCGGGCGCATGGTGCTGCGCGGCAGGCAGCTGGTGTCCTTCGTCGGCCCGGCCAGCGCCCGGGTCAGCATGCTGCAGCCGCGCGACGAGGCGGAGGACATCTGACGCCGGCACGCGGCGCGATCCGCACTGCCATGCAAACGAAACCGCCGCCTGGCGGCGGCGGTGGGTTCATTTCACGACCCGCAGGAACGGGCGCTTGCCCGAGGGCTGCGGCGGATCCGGTGGCGTGGGCGGCGAGGTGTCGTCGTCGTGCGGTTCCGGCCCATCATTGCCCGGAATGTCATCGGGCAAAGCCATGCCCTGCCCGGTTTCGCGCGCATACACCGCCAGCACCGCGGCGATCGGCACGTTCACCGGGAAGCTGACGCCGGAAAAACGCGCGGTGAAACTCACCGCATCGTTGTCGATGTGCAGCCGCATCACCGCGCGCTCGGCGATGTTCAGCACGACCCGCTCGTCCTTTACGGCGCTGGCCGGCACCTGCACGCCGGGCACGCCGGCGTCGACCATGATGTGCGGGGTCATGCCGTTGTCGTTGATCCACTCCACCAGCGCCCGCAACAGGTAGGGGCGATGGCTGCTCATGCGGAAAGATTCTTCACTCATGGGGCAAGTGTACGCGGCATCGGGTGCCGTCACCGCCCTGCGGCGGTGATCGATAAGTCTGCATACAGCAGATGCGTCAGGCCGGCAGGTCGCGCAGCTTCTTTTCCTGTTCGGTGAGGCTGCGGATGAAACCCGGGTTGCGGAAGATGCGGTTGCCGTAGTCCTCGATGGCCTTGCCGTCCTTGGGCAGCGCGATGCCCAGTGCCTCGAGCCGCCAGATGATCGGCGCCATCGCGCAGTCGGCAAGGCTCATTTCCGGATTGAGGAAGAACTTGGATGCCTTGAACAACGGCACCGACTGCGCCACCAGCTCCTTCAGCCGCTTGCGGGCGGCTTCGGTCTGGCTCTTGTTGCCCAGCTGGATCGCCTGCACCTGGGGCACCCAGTCGTGCTCGATGCGCAACATCGCCAGGCGCAGGCGCGCCCGCGACAACGGGTCCACCGGCATCAGCGGTGGATGCGGGTAGCGCTCGTCCAGGTACTCGCTGACCACCGAGGCCGCATAGAGCACCAGCTCGCGCTCGACCAGGGTCGGCACCGAATGGTAGGGATTGAGGTCGATGAGATCTTCCGGCGGATTCTGTGGATCGACCGGGACCAGATCGTAGGTGACGCCCTTCGCGGCCAGTACCAGCCGCACCCGATGGCACAGGACATCGTCATTGGCCGAGAACAACGTCAGGGTATTTCGCATGCGCACACTCGCCGCCATCAAGGGCTCTCCAAGGGCCGGCATCCGCCAGCCTTACGGCGCCGCGGGCCCAGCGCCCGCGGTCGCCACCTTCCCTGAGTGTGCAGTCAGCCGGTGCCGATGCCAAGTGCCGGGGAACCTGCCCCCGCACCGGTCCGGGACCCACCCTCACGTCAATGCACGTCGGTCCAGTACTCGTTCTTGAGCAGGTAAGCCAGGAAGGAGAGCAGCGCCAGGAACAGCACCACCCACACGCCCAGGCTCTGGCGCTTGAGTGCGGCCGGCTCGCCCGCGTACTCCAGGAAATTGGTGATGTCGCGCACGGTCTGGTCGTACTCCTGCGGCGTCACCTTGCCCGGACTGGTCACCACCAGCCGCTCCGGGTGCCGCTCGCCGGCCGCGTCGGGCTCGCCGAACTCGGCATGCTGCAGGCCCTGCAGCTCCCACAGCGGATTGGGCATGGAGGCGTTCGGGAACAGCTTGTTGTTCCAGCCCAGCGGCCGCGACTCGTCCAGGTAGAACGACTTGAGATAGGTGTAGACCCAGTCGCTCTGGCGCACGCGCGCGATCAGGCTCAGGTCCGGCGGCATCTTGCCGAACCACTTCTCGCCCTGCGCCTTGGTCATGGCCACATGGATCTGCTCACCGAACTTGGCACCGGTGAAGTTCAGGTTGTCCATGACCTGCTGCTCGGTCAGGCCAAGGTCCGACGCCATGCGCGAGTAACGCAGGTATTTCAGCGAATGGCAGCCCGAGCAGTAGTTCATGTAGGCCTGCGCACCACGCTGCAGCGATGCCTGGTCGGACAGGTCGTTGCCGGCCTGCTGCAGCGCGCCTTCGGTGGCGGCGAAGGTGGTGGCCGAGAACAGGAGCGCGGCAGCGGCCGATGCCAGCAAGGCAATCCATTTCTTAGTCATGCGTCGTCACCCGCTCCGGCACCAGCTTGGTCTTGTCCAGCTTGGTCCACACTGGCATGGTCAGGAAGAAGAGGAAGTAATACGCGGTCAGGAAACGGCCGATGATGGTCTCCACCGGGTCGGTACCCGGGCCCGCACCGATCTTGCCCAGCCACACGAAGCTGATGGCGAAGCCGAACAGCAGCAGCTTGGACAGCAGGCCGCGGTAGCGGTAGGACTTGACCTTGGCGCGGTCCAGCCACGGCACCAGGAACAGGATCGCGATGGCACCGAACATCACCAGCACGCCGCTGAGCTTGTGCGGGATCACCCGCAGCATCGCGTAGTACGGCGTGTAGTACCACACCGGCTTGATGTGCGCCGGGGTCACCAGGCTGTTGGCCTCGGTGAAGTTGTCGTGCTCGAGGAACCAGCCGCCAAACGCCGGGGCGAAGAAGATGATGAAGGCGGCGATGACCATCATCGCGAACACGTAGAAGGTGTCCTTCACCGTGTAATACGGATGGAACGGCACGCCATCGGCCGGCGCGGTCGGCGACCAGCGGTTGCCCTTCGGGCCCTTCTTGATCTCCACGCCGTCGGGGTTGTTGGAGCCCACCTCGTGCAGCGCCCCCAGGTGCAGCACCACCAGCAACAGCAGCACCAGCGGCACCGCGATCACGTGCAGGGCGAAGAAGCGGTTCAAGGTGGCGTCGGACGGCAGGTAGTCGCCCATGATCCACTCGGTCAGGCCGTTGCCGATCACCGGGATCGCGCCGAACAGCGAGATGATGACCTTCGCGCCCCAGAACGACATCTGGCCCCACGGCAGCACGTAGCCCATGAAGGCTTCGGCCATCAGCGCCAGGTAGATCAGCATGCCCAGGATCCAGACCAGCTCGCGCGGCTTCTTGTAGGAGCCGTACATCAGCCCGCGGAACATGTGCAGGTAGACGACGATGAAGAACAGCGAGGCGCCGGTGCTGTGCATGTAGCGGATCAGCCAGCCCCACTCCACGTCGCGCATGATGTACTCGACCGAGGCGAAGGCTTCCGCCGCGCTGGTCTTGTAATGCATGGTGAGGAAGATGCCGGTGACGATCTGGTTGACCAGCACCACCATCGACAGCACGCCGAAGATGTACCAGATGTTGAAGTTCTTCGGCGCGTAGTACTCGGACATGTGCTTCCGGTACATCGGCATCAGCGCGGGGGCGCGGTCGTTGACCCAGCCCATCACGCCATTGGCGGCGCGGACGAGGATGTTGTCAGCCATGATTACGCCGCCCCCTTCGGATCGACGCCGATGACGATGGTGTTGTCGTCGGCGTAGTGATGTGGTGGCACGACCAGGTTGGTCGGCGCCGGCACGCCCTGGAACACGCGTCCGGCCATGTCGAAGCGCGACTTGTGGCACGGGCAGAAGTAGCCACCCTTCCATTCCGGGTCATACGGCTCGGGCTTGATCTCGGCGGCCATTTCCGGCGAGCAGCCCAGGTGGGTGCACAGGCCGACCAGCACCGAGATTTCCGGCTTGATCGAGCGCAGCTCCGGGTTGGCCTTGCGCACATAATCCGGCTGCTGGTCCGCATTCTCGGACTTGGGGTCGCGCAGGCGGCCATCGAGCGTCGGCAACGCCTCGAGCACCGCTTTGGAGCGCTTGACGATCCAGATCGGCTGGCCTCGCCACTCTAGGACCAGGCGCTGCCCCTCCTGCAACGCGCTGATGTCGGCATTCACCGGTGCGCCGGCCAGCTGGGCCTTGGCACTGGGATTCCATGACTTGATGAAAGGAACTGCTGCGAAACCTGCCCCGACTGCGCCGACCACGGCGGTGGTCGCGGTCAGGAAGCGCCGGCGTCCGGCATTGACTGGATCATTTACCCCATCGTTGGCCATCCGGCCCTCCGATATTGATTAGGTGGCTTGCGGCTGCCTGCGACCGGTGGAACCGGACCGCTCAGAATCGAATCTCCCCGAGTTTAGCTGAACGCTCAGCGGCCGCACAACGCGATGAAACACGAGTCCATGACTTTTGTCACGCGCTCCTGGAATAAAAAAGAACAGCATTCATTGGCGCGAACCCAGCTCGCCACGGTAGCGGTCGGCCAACTGCGCCACGCGCTTTACGTAATACTGGGTTTCGTTGTAGGGCGGTACGCCCCCGTGCCGGTCCACCGCGCCCTCGCCGGCGTTGTAACCGGCCGCGGCCAGCGTCAGGTCGCCGTTGAAGCGGCGCAGCAGCCACGACAGGTAGCGCACGCCGCCGCGGATGTTCTGGCTGGCGTCGTAGGCATCGCTCACGCCGAAGCGGCGCGCGGTGGCCGGCATCAGCTGCATCAGCCCCTGCGCGCCGGCGCGGCTCAAGGCAGTGGGATTGAACGCCGACTCGGCATGGATCACCGCGCGCACCACCGCCTCCTCGACCCCGAACTCGCGCGCCGCGGCGGCGATTTCGGCGCGATAGGCCTGGGTGTTGAGCCGCACCGTGCCGAAGTTGACGCCAGGGTTGGCGCCGCAGGCATAGCAGCGCTCGATGTAGCTGTAGCGGATGGTGCGTACTTCGCCCAGGCTGGCGACCTGCGCCGGACGGGCGCTGGTGTAGTGGCGCACGCCGTCCTTCATGTAGGTATAGACCTGCCCGCTGACCACCCGCTGCGCGCGGCTGACGGGCGCCGGCGCTGGCGCCGGTGTGGCGGGCGCTGCGCTGGCGGTCACCGTGGTGGGCGCGGGGCGGTCCGCGGTGGTGGCGCCCCCGGCACTGGCCGCGGGCGCGGCGGCCGGTGGCCGGCTGGCCGGCCGGGCCGACGGCCGGTAGCTGCCGACCACGCTGCAGCTGGCTCCGCGGATGCGCTTGCTGACGTAGTTGGAGACGCCATCGGCACCGAGGCACTTGTACAGGGTACCGGCACTGGCCGGCATAGCCGTCAGCGCGGCGATCAATACCCCAGCAATCCCCAGTCCGGTCTTCATTGCGGGCGGAAGTGTCCCAGTTTCGCGCCCGGAATGCCAACTGCCGGCCGCCGCCGGTACGCCCGGTACCGGCAACCCCGGTACAATCGCCCCCCGCCGCGGCGCCAGCGCCGCCTGCCCGCCCACCCGTCTGGAATAAGCGCCATGCCCGGGACGCCCGCCTCCCCCTGCCGAACATGGCGGTTTCCGCCGTGTCTTCCGTCGACATGAACACCCCGAATTGATCCCCCTGCCCGGTGCCCGCGGCGCGGCCGCCGGCACGCCGGCGCGCGGCAAGCTCTACATCAAGACCCACGGTTGCCAGATGAACGAGTACGACTCGGCCAAGATGGCCGACGTGCTGGCGCAGGCCGAGGGCCTGGAGCTGACCGACAACCCCGAGGAGGCGGACGTGGTGCTGGTCAATACCTGCTCCATCCGCGAGAAGGCGCAGGAGAAGGTATTCAGCCAGCTCGGGCGCTGGAAGGAACTCAAGGCCGGCGGTCGTGACGTGATCATCGGCGTCGGTGGCTGCGTGGCGTCGCAGGAGGGCGAGGCCATCGTCAAGCGCGCGCCGTACGTGGACCTGGTGTTCGGCCCGCAGACCCTGCACCGGCTACCGGAGCTGATCCGTGCCCGCCGCGAGCAGAACCGCCCGCAAGTCGACATCAGCTTCCCCGAGATCGAAAAGTTCGACCGCCTGCCCGAGCCACGCGCCGAAGGCCCTTCGGCGTTCGTGTCGATCATGGAAGGCTGTTCCAAGTACTGCTCGTTCTGCGTGGTGCCCTATACCCGCGGCACCGAGGTCAGCCGCCCGTTCGAGGACGTGGTGGTGGAGTGCGCGCAGCTGGCCGCGCAGGGCGTGCGCGAGATCAACCTGCTCGGCCAGAACGTCAATGCCTATCGCGGGCCTTACGGCGATGGCCCGAGTTCGAGCCTTGGCTCGGACGGAGAAACCCAGTTCGCCGACCTCGGCCTGCTGATCCGCACCATCGCCGAGATCGACGGCATCGGCCGCATCCGCTTCACCACCTCGCACCCGCTGGAGTTCAGCGACTCGCTGGTGGACGCCTACCGCGACGTGCCCAAGCTGGCCAATTACCTGCACCTGCCGGTACAGGCCGGCAGCGACCGCGTGCTCAGCGCCATGAAGCGCGGTTACACCGCGCTCGAGTTCAAGGCCAAGATCCGCAAGCTGCGCGCGGTACGCCCGGACATCTCGATCAGTTCGGATTTCATCGTCGGCTTTCCGGGCGAGACCGAGGCCGACTTCGAGAAGACCATGAAGCTGATCGAGGACGTGGGCTTCGACCAGAGCTTCTCCTTCATCTACTCGCGCCGCCCCGGCACCCCGGCCGCCGACCTGGAGGACACCACCCCGAGGCGGAGAAGCACGCGCGCCTGTCGCGCCTGCAGGCGCACATCAACGCATATGCCGCCGGCATCTCCAGGAACATGGTAGGCAGCGTGCAGACCGTGCTGGTGGAGGGCACCTCGCGCAAGGACGACAACGAGCTGACCGGCAAGACCGAGAACATGCGCTCGGTCAATTTCCCGGGCCCGAAGCGGCTGATCGGCCAGTTCGTGGACGTGGTCATCACCGAGGCGCTGACCAACTCGCTGCGCGGACGCATCGTCACCCCGGACTGAGCCGTAGCCGGCTGCCCCCCGGGCTGCCGGTGCGCGCGGCCGCTGGCCAGTTCCTGGCCAGCCCGTGCGCCGCCTTGTGCGGCAACGGCCGCCACGGCTTATCCACATGTTCGCCCGGGCCTCATCCACATCCGCTGTGGACAACCCCGCGCCACGTGGACAGATTTTCACCACCACCGGCAACCGCTTGCCACGCAAGGCGCGCGCGCAGCTATCCACAGGTTCGTCGCGCGCGCATCCACACCCACGGTGGACAACCGCGCCGCATGCTCAGTCCAGCCGCTTGCGGAAGCGCAGGATCGCGCCTGCCATCATCACCGCACTGAAGACCAGCAGCGCCAGCGCATCGGGCCACAGCTCCCACAGGCTGGCGCCACGCAGCATCACCCCGCGCACCAGGCGCAGGAAATGGGTCAGCGGCAGCAGCTCCGCCAGCCATTGCACCGGACGCGGCATGCCCGCGAACGGGAACATGAAGCCGGACAGCAGGATCGACGGCAGGAACAGGAAGAAGGTCATCTGCATCGCCTGGAACTGCGACTGCGCGCGGGTCGATATCAGCAGCCCCAGCGCCAGGTTGGCGACGATCAGCAGGCTGGCGGCGATGAACACATGCCACAGGCTGCCCCCCATGGGCACGTGGAAGCACCACGCGCCCAGTGCCAGCACCATGCTGGTCTGCACCAGCCCGACCACCACGTAGGGAACGACCTTGCCGACCATCAGCTCGGCGCTGGTCAGCGGCGTGGCGATCAGCAGTTCCATGTTGCCGCGTTCGCGTTCGCGCACGATCGCCACCGCGGTGAACAGCACCATGGTCATGGTCAGGATCACCCCCACCAGCCCCGGTACGATGTTGGTCGCCGAACTGCGCTGCGGGTTGTAGAAGGCGACCACGCTGACCGGGGTCGGCGCCAGCGGGTCGAACGCCATGCCGTCCAGCGGCATCCGCGCCAGCTGCGCGGCCGCACTCTGCACCGCGTTGTCACTGCCGTCGACCAGGATCTGCAGCGCTTCGCGGCCTTCGGCGCGGCGGCGCTCGTAGTCGGGCGGGATGACGATGCCGATGCTGATCTCGCCGCGGCGCATCGCGTCCACCAGTTGCCGCGGCGTCGCCACCTCCAGCGCCGGCGCCACCACGCCGCTGGCCACGATGTCACGCGCCAGCATCCGCGAGGCCGAGGTGCGGGCCTGGTCGGCGATACCCGCGGACAGATCGCGCAGGTTGGTGTTGATGGCGTAGCCGAACAGCAGCAGCTGCATCACCGGGATGCCGATGATCATCGCCAGGGTGATGCGGTCGCGCCGCATCTGCCGCAGCTCCTTGCGCATCACCCCCAGCAGGCGGCGCAGCTTCATGCCTCGTCCCGGGCGGCAGCCGGCCGCTGGCGGGTCGCGGCGACGAACACGTCTTCCAGGCTGGCGGGCTGGGGGTGCATGCGCGCGGCGATGCCCGCCGCCTGCAGCGCTTCGGCCAGTGGCGCCGGCGCGGCACCGGGATCCAGCAGCACGCGCAGGCGGTTGCCGATCTGCGCCACGCTGGCCACGCCGGCGCAGGCCGCCAGCACCCGCGCGGCCTGCCGCGGCGGATCGGCGTCGACCACGAGCGTGCGCCCGGCCAGCCGCGCGGTGAGCTCGGCCGGGGTGCCGTCGGCCACCAGCACGCCACGGTCGAGGATGGCGATGCGGTGGCAGCGCTCGGCCTCGTCCATGTAATGGGTGGAGACCAGCAGGGTGGTGCCGGCATCGGCCAGTTCGAACAGCTTTTCCCAGAAATCGCGGCGCGATTCGGGGTCCACCGCGCTGGTGGGCTCGTCCAGGAACAGCAGTTCCGGCTGGTGGATGACCGCCGCGGCCAGCGCCAGGCGCTGCTTCTGGCCACCGCTCAGGGTGCCGGCCAGCTGCTTCTGCCGGTCCTGGAAACGGTATTGCTCGACCAGCGTGTCGATGCGCCGCCGCGCCTGCGCTCCCGGCAGGTCGTGCACGGCCGCCATGAACTCCAGGTTCTCGCGCACGCCCAGGTCGTCGAACAGCGAGAACTTCTGCGTCATGTAGCCGATGCGGCTGCGCAGCGCCTCGGCCTGCGCGGGAATGCGCAGGCCCAGCACCTCGATCTCGCCGGCGCTGGGCGTGAGCAGGCCGCACAGCATGCGGATGGTGGTGGACTTGCCCGAACCGTTCGGCCCCAGGAAGCCGTACACCTGGCGGCGCGGCACGTCCAGGTCGATGCCGTCCACCGCCCGCAGCGCGCCGAAGCGCCGGCTCAGGCCGCGCGCGCGGATCGCGACGCCGGCGCCGTCCATCAGCGCGCGCCCACCGCGGCGTCGGCCAGCACCCGTACCGGGGCCCCCACCGGCAGCGCCGCCGCGTCGCTGCCCAGGCTGATCTCGGCCAGGTAACTCAGGCGCTCGGCGTCCTGCCCGGTCAGCGCGAAGTACGGGGTGAACACCGGGTCGCTGCGGATCATGCGCACCCGGCCGGCGAACACCGGACCGGCCGGCTGCAGCTGCACCCGCAGCGGATCGCCCACCTGCAGCCGGTTGCGCAGCGCCTGCGGCAGGTAGACGCGCGCGTAGGGCGCCTCCCCCACCAGCAGCACCGCCAGCGGCGCGCCCACCGCCGGCTGGTCGCCGAGCTTGTAGGGAAGGCTGTCGACGCGACCGGCACGCGGGGCCACCAGGGTCAGCTTGTCCAGCAGCAGCGATTGCGTCGCGGCCGCGGCCCGGGCTGCCGCCAGCGCGGCCTCGCCCTGCGCCAGTTGCTCGCTGCGGCTGCCGTGCAGGCGTTCGTCCAGCGCCGCCGCGGCCTGCCGCACCTGCGCCTGTGCGCTGCGCGCGGCGGCCAGCGCGCGATCCAGCTCCGCCGGCGCCACCAACTGGCGCTGCGCCAGGGGCCGCAGTCGCGCAAGGTACGCCTGCGCTTGGCGCGCCTGCGCCTGCGCGGCGGCCAGCGCCGCGCGGGCCTGGTCGATATCTTCGCTGCGCGGGCCATGGCGCAGTTCCAGCAGTGCGGCGTCGCTCTGCTGCACCCGCGCCTGCAGCGCATCCAGCTGCGCCCGGGTCTGCGCCGGTTCCAGCTGCAGCAGCGGCGCCCCGGCGGCGACCCGTTGGCCTTCGCGCACATCCAGGCGCACGATGCGCTCGGACACCGGCGCCGGCACCGTCACCCGGTCCCATTCCAGCGTGCCCAGCGCCTGCGGCGCCTGCTGCGAACAGCCCGCCAGCGCCAGCACCAACACCCATGCCACGGGGTTGCCCCGGTCATTCATGCCCCGGCTCCAGAACGCGCGTCAACACCGCCATCGCATGCCGCTGCACTGCATCGGCCCCCAGCTCCCCGGCGCCGAACAGCTGCTGCCAGATCGGCGCACTGGCCAGCGGGAACATCGTCAGCCCCACCATCGACACCACCAGCAGCCGCGGATCCAGCGCCGGGGCGAGCCGCCCGGCCTGTTGCGCTGCGCTCAACCGCTGCATCAGCAGGCGCGGCAGCAACGGCCCGGCCTGCTCCAGCATCATCCCGCGCAGGGCACCACCTTCGCAGAGGATTTCCCTTACCCACAGCGTCGGCAACCACGGATTGGCCGCCACCGCGCGGGTGATGCCAGCGACGAAGGCGGCCACTATCGCCGCCACGTCGTCGCCCGCCCCGCCCACCCCGGCATGGACCTCGGCCATCACCGGCCACAGCCGTTCGGCCACCACCGCCTGGCGCAGTTGCAGCTTGTCGCCGAAGTAATAGTGGAGCAGCGCTGGCGTCACGCCGGCGCGACGGGCGATGTCGCGCAGCGAGGTGGCGCCGATGCCCTGGGCGACGAAGCAGGCCAGCGCCGCGTCCAGCAGCCGTTCGCGCAGGTCGACGGCATCGGCGCCGGGCCGCCGCCCCGGTGCGCGCCTGCGCGGCGGGCGCGCCTGCGCGGCGGGCTTGGCGGTAGTGGCGGGTGTCGTGGACCGGGAACGTTTCATCGCCACATTTAATTCAACGAACAATTAAATTTCAATGATGATCCGGTGCAGTCCTCCCGGTCGGTCGTCTTCGCGCCATGCCCCAACCACCGGAAGCCCGCCACCGCCCCGGACAGCGCGCGGACCGGAAGTGAGAAGATGCCCACCCTCGCCCCGGCGGCATTGATACCGGGCGCGCCGGCACCATTTCTGGACCCATGACTGCGACCATCCACCACGATTTCACCCTCGACCCGGCCGACAACGAGCGGCTGGCCAACCTCGCCGGCCCGTTCGACGAGAACCTGCGCCAGATCGAGCTGCGCCTGGGCGTGCAGATCGCCAACCGCGGCAACGTGTTCCGCGTCAGCGGCCCGGGCAAGGCCGCCGGCGAAGCCGAGCGCCTGCTCAAGGCGCTCTACGACGAGGCCGCCGGCACCACCCTGGACAGCCACGCCATCCATCTGCTGCTGAGCCGCGCCAATGTCGAACAGGTGGCCGAGCGCGCCTACGAGGCGCAGGACGTGGCGATCAAGGTCAAGCGCGGCACCGTGCGCGGCCGCGGCCAGAACCAGTCGCGCTACCTGCACCAGATCGCCACCCACGACATCAACTTCGGCATCGGCCCGGCCGGCACCGGCAAGACCTTCCTGGCGGTGGCCATGGCGGTGGAGGCGCTGAACGAATCGCGCGTGCAGCGGCTGATCCTGGTGCGCCCGGCGGTGGAGGCCGGCGAGAAGCTGGGCTTCCTGCCCGGCGACCTCACCCAGAAGGTCGACCCCTACCTGCGCCCGCTGTACGACGCGCTGTACGAGATGCTGGGCGTGGAGAAGGTCGCCAAGCTGCTGGAGAAGAACGTCATCGAGATCGCGCCGCTGGCGTACATGCGCGGGCGCACGCTCAACGACGCCTTCGTGATCCTGGACGAAGCCCAGAACACCACCATCGAGCAGATGAAGATGTTCCTGACCCGGCTGGGCTTCGGCTCGACCGCGGTGGTCACCGGCGACCTCACCCAGACCGACCTGCCCAAGCACGTCAAATCCGGGCTGCGCGACGCCATCGAGGTGCTGCGCGACGTCGAGGGCGTGAGCTTCACCTTCTTCGAATCGCGCGACGTGGTCCGCCACCCGCTGGTGGCGCGCATCGTCAGCGCCTACGACCGCCGCGACCTGCAGCGGGTCAACCCCGCGGCCGGGTAACGGCCAGCACGCCCGGCACCGACCCGCACGGGAGGTGCCATGGCCCTTCCGCGTGCGTTGTCACCGGGGGCTGTTGGCCGTTGCCACCGGCATTCCGGCGGCCGCCGCCACCGGAATGCCGCGATGCGTGCGCCTGCCTGCAAACCGGCTGCGACGGTCGCGCCCGGGCGGGCCGGCGATTTCGAGCGCGAAGAAAGCCGCTTCAACCCGCAGCGGGAACATGCGCGCGCGGGATTCCGCCATGCGCTGCAGGATCACCCGCAGGTCCGCGTCGACATGCAGGTCGATCCAGCCCGATGCCGCAGGCCGCCGCGGGCGGGGGCGGCATGGCAAGCCTTCCGCCGGCAGCTGCGGCTGGCAGGCGCGCCAGACACCTGCATGCAGTTGCGCGAACTGCGCCAGGGCACGTTTCCGCTGACCCCGCCGGAGACGGGCAACACGCCACCCGCCCACGGCATCGACCCGGCGGTGCTCACGGCCAAGGCCGAGGCCGGGCAACCCGCTGGGCACAAACCGCAGCTGGGCATGCGCCTGCCGCCGCCGGACTGGCTGCCGGATTCAAACGGCTACCGGCTGTACAAGCAGTTCAATTGATTCACGCTGCGCGCCTCGGCCGCGCAGGCGCGTATTCGGCCGGGTGAATCCAACGTGCTGGCCGACCCGGCCGTGCGCGTGCGGGCCCCGGCGCCGCTGGTCGCCAACGTCGCCGGCCGCGCCGACGACACCCTGCATGACTCCACCGTGGCGGCGCCGGAAGCGCCACACCGGGGCACCGGATCACCGCGCTGCCGGAGAAGCCGGCATCGTCGACCGGTGCGCCAGCGCCGCGAGCGTGGGCTTCGCCCTCGACGCGGCCCCGTGGAAGTCGCGGTGAAACGGCATGCGCGCGATACTGTGCGTCTCCGCACTGCCTGATCGCTGGAACTGCCATGACCAAGGGCCCCGTCCGTCTCGATGTCGCCGTCAGCTACGCCCTGCCCCGCGCCGGGTTGCCGGCCGCGGTGAGTTTCCGGCGCTGGGTCGCCGCGGCACTGGAGGGGCGGATCCGCGAGGCCGACCTGGCGATCCGCCTGGTCGATGCCCGCGAAGGCCGCTCGCTGAACCGCCATTACCGCGGCAAGGATTACGCCACCAACGTGCTCAGTTTCCCGGCCGAGATTCCCGAAGGACTGCCCAAGGGCGTCAAGTTCCCGCTGCTTGGCGACCTGGTGATCTGCGCGCCGGTGGTGGCGCGCGAAGCCGGTGAGCAGCGCAAGGCGCTCAACGCGCACTACGCGCACCTGACCGTGCACGGCGTACTGCACCTGCTCGGCTGGGACCACGAGGACGACAAGGAAGCCGAGGCGATGGAACAGCTCGAGCGCGAGATCCTGGCCGAGCTGGGCATCGCCGACCCCTACGCCGGCGAGCGCTGACCGCCACCCCCCGGGTTGAAACCGGCGGCGATCCATCATTCAATCGCGCCAGCCACCGCCACGGAGTCATTCAGGATGAACGACCACACGCAGGCCCCGCTTCCATCCGCTCCACGCCATCGCATCGGGCAGGTCGTGCGCATGCTGTCCGCCACGGTGTTCCTGGTGTCGTTCGCGGCCACCTGTTATCTGTCGCTGCTTGCGCCTGTCTTCGGTCCGCGCACGATTCCCGACACATGGGCGCTGGCCGTGGTGGTAGTGGCGCTGTTGACGGCGCCGCTGGGCTGGCGAGCGATCGCCCGCCTGTTCGTCGGGCGCCCGGTGGCAACGCTGCGGTTCTTCCGTGCATCGCCGCTGACGCTGGGCCTGGCGTTCGCGCTGGCGGCGGCGTACTTCGCCCTGGCTCCGCGGCTCGATGCGGCCCAGGCGGCATTCACCCTTCCCATCAACACGGCGCTGGTCCTGCGGGCGATCGGCGCGGCGGCAACACTGCTGGCGCTGTGCACGCTGCTGGCGGTTCCGCTGATCCTGCTGGGGCGCCTGCTGGGTTGGGGCGGCGGCTGGCTGTGGCGGCGGATGAGCGCGCACTGATAACGTGGGGGCCCCTGCGACCACCCTGCCCCTCGTGCCCACGATCCGCCCGCTGCCACTGCTGCTCGCCGCCGCGCTGCCGGCCACCGCATCGGCCGACCCGGCCATCGACCTGCCCGCCCTGATCGAGTGCCGCCAGAGCGTGAGCGAGTTCGTCGCGCTGGCGCCGATCGCCGCCGATCCGCTCAAGGCGGTGGCCCTGGGCTGGCGGCCGCTGCCGCAGGGCAACCTGTTCATGAACGAGTACATGCTGAACACGCCGGTGACCGTGTTCGGGCATACGTCCGACCATATCGCCATGGCCGGCTCCAGCATCATGGCGATCCTCGACCTCGCCGATCCGCGGCCGCTGGCCACGGCGCTGGAGCTGGAAACCGGCTATGACGCCGACGGCAAGTTCATGGCCGGCCGCGAACTGGTCAGCCGCGACGTGAACGACGCCAGCACCGGCGAGGCGCTGATCGAGTCGGTGATCCTGAGCGTGTCCAACGTCAAATCGCACCCTGGGAAGACCCTGGCCGGCTGCACCTACAGCCTGGATCTGCCGGCCGAGAACGAGCTGCCGCCCCCCGCCGCGGGCGCCAAGGCGGACACGCCGCCGGGCTGAGCGGGCGCGCGCGGACATCCTGCTAGACTTTCCGCACCGCCCGGTCCGCCGGGTGCCCTGAACGAAGAGATGTCCGAAGACGACAGTAGTACCCCCCGGAGCTGGGCGAAAAGAAACGCGGCTGGCTTGAACGCCTGAGCGCGGCCTTCTCCGGCGAACCCCATACCCGCGACGAACTGGTGGCCGTGCTGCAGACGGCCGAGCAGGACGGCCTGATCGCCGCCGACACCCTGCGCATGATGGAAGGCGCCATCGCGGTGGCCGAGCTGACCGTCGGCGACGTGATGATCCCGCGCTCGCAGATGGTGTCCCTTCCGGTCGAGCAGCCGTTCCTGGAACTGATGAAGCAGGTGGTCGAGTCCGGCCATTCGCGCTTCCCCGTGCACGGCGAGAACAAGGACGACGTGCTCGGCATCCTGCTGGCCAAGGACCTGCTGCGCGGCGTCGTCGCCGACAACAGCCACGCCAGCATCCGCGAGCTGCTGCGCCCGGCGGTACTGATCCCCGAGTCCAAGAAGCTCAACGTGCTGCTCAAGGAGTTCCGGCTCTCGCGCAACCACATGGCGATCGTGGTGGACGAGTACGGCGGCGTCGCCGGGCTGGTCACCATCGAGGACGTGCTTGAGCAGATCGTCGGCCAGATCGACGACGAGCATGACGAGGCCGAGGACCACACCGCGCAGATCGCCATCCAGGCCGACGGCCGCTACGTGGTCGACGCGCTGACCGCGATCGAGGACTTCAACGAACGCTTCGGCGCCGGGTTCTCCGACGACGACTACGACACCATCGGCGGGCTGGTCACCGAGGCCATCGGCCACCTGCCCGAGATCGGCGACGAACTCACCCTGGACCGTTTCGTGTTCCGGGTGGCGCGCGCCAACGCGCGGCGGGTGCAGGCCTTCCACGTCACCGTGCTGCCGCCCGACCCGCAGGACGACGCTTGATCGCCGCGGGTCTTTTCCGGCGGCCGCGTCCCGCCCTGCCGCTCACGCGCCTGCTGGCGTGCGCACTGCTGTGGTTGCTGGTGGCCGGCGTGGCATCGGCCGCAGCCGCGCCCGCCGCCGATGCCACGGGCAGCGCGCCGCGCATCGGCGTGGTGACGATGCAGCCGGGCGAGGTGTTCTTCGAGCGCTTCGGCCACGACGCGCTGGTGGTCGCCGAGCCCGGCGGCGGCCCGGCCATTTCCTACAATTTCGGCTTCTTCGACCCGTCCGAGCCGGACTTCATCGGCAACTTCGTGCGCGGGCGGATGATGTACTACCTGGTCGCGCTGCCGCTGGACGAGGACCTGGCGCAGTACCGCGACGCCGGGCGCGGCGCCTCCATCCAGTGGCTGGACCTGCCACCGCAGCAGGCGCGGGCGCTGGCCGACGACCTGGCCGAGCGCTCCCGCCCGGAGAACGCGCGCTACCGCTACGACTACTTCACCGCCAACTGCTCGACGATGGTGCGCGACGCGCTCGACCGCGCCATGGGCGGCGGCCTGCGGTCGCAGCTGGCCGGGCGTTCGCGCGGCAACACCTACCGCAGCGAAGCGGTGCGGCTGGCCTCGCCGTCGCCGTGGATGTGGCTGGGCTTCGACCTGGGCCTGGGCCCATGGGCCGACCAGCCACTGTCGCGCTGGCAGGAGGCGTTCGTGCCGATGCGCCTGGCCGACGGCCTGCGCGAGGCCCGCAACAGCCAGGGACGCCCGCTGGTGCAGGCCGAACAGGAACTGCTGCCGCAACGGCTGGCGCCCGAACCGGGCGAGCATGACCGCGCCTGGTGGCCGTGGCTGCTGACCGGGCTGGTCCTGGCCGGCGGGATCTTCGCCGCGCGCGGCCACCGGCGCGTGCTCGGCGGCGTCGCGCTGCCGTTCTGGCTGTTCTGCGGCGTGGCCGGGGTACTGCTGGCCTACCTGTGGGGCGCCAGCGAACACCGCGCCGCCTGGGGCAACCGCAACCTGCTGCTGCTCAATCCGCTGGCGCTGGCCCTGCTGCCGGGCGCCTGGCAACTGCTGCGCGGGCGCCTGCCGGGCCGCGCGTTCGGCGCGCTGCTGTGGACGCTGGCCGGCATCGCCGCGCTGTCGCTGCCGCTGCATTGGCTGTCGCTGCAGGCCCAGTTCAACATGCAGTGGATCGTGCTGCTGCTGCCGGTCCACCTGGCGCTGGCCCTGGTGCTGGGCCGGCGCGGCTTGGCGCCTGTGCCGGGCTGAGGCACGATGCAGCCCATGGACCTCGGTATTTCCCCCATGGCGGCGGCCAACCCGCCCTGCGTCATCAACTGCACCTGGTACGGCGAGGACGGCACGCTGCGCAACCTGGCGCTGGATTCGATCAGCGACGTGCTCGAAGCCAGCAGCCGCGGCTTCGTCTGGGTCGGCCTGTACGAACCCGACGACGCGGTGCTGGACAAGGTGCAGGCCGAGTTCGGGCTGCACGACCTGGCCATCGAGGACACGCGCAAGGCGCACCAGCGGCCCAAGGTGGAGACCTACGGCGACTCGCTGTTCGTGGTGGTGCACACCGCGCAGGTGGTCGAGGAGCGCATCCGCTATGGCGAGACCCATGCCTTCCTCGGCCCGCGCTACCTGGTGACCGTGCGCCATGGCGCCTCGCTGTCGTACGCGCCGGTACGCGCGCGGCTGGAGCGCGAGCACGACCTGGTGGCCCGGGGGCCGTCGTTCTGCCTGTATGCGGTGCTCGACGCGGTGGTGGACAACTACCTGCCGATCACCGACAGCTTCGGCGATACGCTGGATTCGCTGGAGAAGGACATCTTCGCCGAGAACTACCGGCGCCGCACCGTCATCCGCCTGTACGACCTCAAGCGCGAACTCAACAAGATGCGGCTGGCGGTCACCCCGCTGCAGGACGCGCTGTCGCAGCTGCAGCGCAATCCGGCGCAGCTGCTCAACGACGAGGCACGGCTGTACCTGCGCGACGTGCAGGACCATGCCGCGCGGGTCAACGACGCCATCGACACCCTGCGCGAGATGCTCGGCACCGCGCTGAGCGTGAACCTGTCGCTGGTCACCCTGGCGCAGGGCGAGACCGTCAAGCGGCTCGGCGCGTGGGCGGCACTGCTGGCCGCGCCGACCCTGATCACCAGCTGGTACGGCATGAACTTCACCCACATGCCGGAGCTGGCCGGACGCTTCGCCTACCCGCTGCTGGTGCTGCTGGTCGGCGCCGTCTGCGCGGTGCTGTACCGGCTGTTCAAGCGCTCGGGCTGGCTGTAGGCCCGGGCCGCCCGCGGCCCTTCCCATCCTTCATTGCCCTGCGGGGAACAGCATGCGCGACGACACCCTTTCCGACCACCGCCGCCGGCGTTTCCTGCGCGGCTCGGTGGCTGCCGGCGCGGTGGCCCTGCCACTGCTGGGCCAGTCCGGCGGCGCGCTGGCCGCCGATGGCCAGGGCGATGCGCCGACGCTGCCCGCGTCGATCCGCGCGCTGCAGCCGGTGGCGCAGCGGGTGGTACCGATCAGCGTCGACGAGCGCGTGCAGCGCCTGGCACGCGCGCAGGCGCTGATGGACCAGCAGCGGATCGACGCGGTGTTCATCGGCGCCGGCACTTCGCTGGCCTATTTCACCGGCATGCACTGGTGGAACAGCGAGCGCCTGACCGGGGTGATCCTGCCGCGCACCGGCGAGCCGGTCTATGTGACCCCGGCGTTCGAGCGCAGCCGCACGCTGGAGCAGATCAAACTCGGCAGCGACGTACGCGGCTGGCAGGAAGACGAGGACCCCTACGCGCTGGTCGCGCAGGTGCTGCGCGGCTTCGGCGCCGCCAGCGGCACGGTCGGCATCGAGGAAACGGTGCCGTTCTTCCGCAGCCGCGGGATCATGAACGCCCTGCCCCACGCCACGTTCGTCGATGCCTGGCCGGTTACCGCCGGCTGCCGGCGCATCAAGAGCGCGGCCGAACTGGCGCTGATGCGGCTGGCCAACCAGACCACCCTGGCGGTGTACGAAGCGGTGTGGAAGGCGCTGGCGCCGGGCATGACCGAGGACGACATCGCCGCGCTGGTGAGCCTGGCGTATGCGCGCACCGGCCTGCGCGGCAGCGCCGACGTCAACATCGGCCCCGCCGCCGCCTCGCCGCACGGCTCGGATGCACCGCAGCGGCTGACCGAGGGCACGCCGGTCATCTTCGACGGCGGCTGCCGGGCCGACGGCTACACCAGCGACATCACCCGCACCGTGGTGCTGGGCAAGGCCGGCGATGACGTCCGCCGCGTGTTCGACGTGGTGCTCAAGGCGCAGACCAGCGCGCTGCGGGCAGCGCGCCCCGGGGTGGCGATGGAAGCGCTGGACGCGGCCGCGCGCAGGCGCATCGTCGATGCCGGCTACGGCCCGGACTACACCTACTTCAGCCACCGCCTCGGCCACGGCATCGGCATGGACATGCACGAGTGGGATTACCTGGTCCGCGGCAACACCCGCCTGCTCGAACCCGGCATGACCTTCAGCAACGAACCCGGCATCTACCTGCCCGGCAGGTTCGGCGTGCGCCTGGAGGACATCCTGCACATCACCGCCGACGGCGCCGAACTGCTGACCCCGCAGAGCCCGTCGATCGACCAGCCGTTCGGCTGAACCGTAGACGCGGGGCTAGCTGTGTAAACCCAGCACGTTGTTCAGGGGTATGCGGGAGATGGGTGGTTTGTAGCCGAGGCTTGCATGAGGGCGGTGCCAGTTGTAGTGATGCAGCCAGTCATGGAGGGCGCCAGCCCGCTGCCCGGAGTTGTCATAGGCGCGGGCATAGGCCCACTCGCGCAGGCTGGTCTGGACCAGGCGTTCGGCCTTGCCGTTGGTGCGCGGGGTGTAGGGACGCGTGCGCAGGTGGCGCATGCCAAGGCGACGGAGCAGGCGCTGGAAACGGCGCGACCTGTAGCAGGTGCCGTTGTCGGTCAACACCCGCTCGAAGCACACGCCCAGGCTGCGGTAGTAGCGCACCGTGCGGATAAGGGCCTTGCAGGCGCTGGTCTCGCGCTCGTCCGGCTCGATGGAGGCGAAGGCCACGCGCGAGTGATCGTCGATGGCCAGATGGACGTATTCCCAGCCAATGCCCCTGTGTCGATGCGAGCGGTCACCGGTCACACGGTGGCCCGGGGAACCGATCCGCCCCAGCTTCTTGATGTCCAGATGCAGCAGTTGGCCGGGCCGGGCGTGTTCATAGCGGTTCTCCGGCAGCGCCGGCTCCAGTTCGGCCAAGCGGTGCAGTCCGGCACGGCGCAGCAACCGGGCGATGGTGCTTGGCGCCACGGACAGCCGCTGGGCGATCTGGCGATAGGTCTGGCGTGAGCGTCGCAGTTCCAGCATCTGCGCTGCGATGGTTGACGGTGTGGCATGGGGCAGGCATGCGGCCGGGAGCTGCGGTCGGCCAAGCCAGCAGGACCCTCTTCCCGGTACCGCTTCAGCCACTTGTAGGCCGTGCGCACGCTCACGCCAGCTGCATGGGCGGCCTCCGCGATGCGCAGGCCCTGCACGAGGATGCGGTCCACAAGCAGGGCTCGACCGCGAGGCGTCAAACGGGCATGTTTATGCAGGTTCATCCGGGGCTCCTGGGGGCTGGGTTGGTGTCGTAACCCCCATCTTCCAGCGATGCCCCGGATGAACAACCTACTGAGAGATCACAGCTAGCCCCGCATGCGGCTTCACCGGGAAGACCCCTGTACGGGGCAAGCCCCGTACCTACGCCACGTAGACGGTCTTGATGTTGGTGAACTCGCGGATGCCGTGCTCGGCCAGTTCGCGGCCGAAACCCGAGCGCTTGGTGCCGCCGAACGGCAGCCGCGCGTCGCTCCTGACCACGGCATTGACGAACGCCGCGCCGCACTGCAGCTGCGCGGCGACCCGCTCGCCGCGGGCGGCATCGCCGCTCCACACGCTGCCGCCGAGGCCGAACGCGGTGTCGTTGGCCACCCGCACCGCCTCGGCTTCGTCCTTGACCCGCAGGATCGCCGCCACCGGGCCGAACAACTCCTCCTCGTAGGCCGGCATGCCCGGCGCGACGTGGTCGAGGATCGACGCCGGGTAGCCGGCATGGGTGCCGGCCAGCGGCTCGCAGCCCAGCAACGCCCGGGCGCCCTGGTCGATGCTCTGGCGCACCTGCCGGTGCAGGCCGTCGCGCAGGTCGGCGCGCGCCAGCGGCGCCAGCGTGGTGGCCTCGTCCTGCGGGTCGCCGTACACCCGTGCCTTCGCCGCCTCGACGAAGCGCTGCACGAAGCGGTCGGCGATGGCATCCACCAGCACGAAGCGCTTGGCGGCGATGCAGGTCTGCCCGGCATTGTCGAAGCGCGACTTCACCGCCGCGGCGACGGCGGCGTCGAGGTCGGCATCGTCCAGCACCACGAAGGCGTCGCTGCCACCCAGCTCCATCACGCACTTCTTCAACTGGTCGCCGGCGTTGGCGGCGATCGAGCGCCCGGCACGCTCGCTGCCGGTCAGGGTGACCGCCTTGACCCGGCCATCGCGCAGCACGGCGGCCGCCTGCTCGTTGTCGATGTGCAGCACGCCGAACACCCCGGCCGGCATGCCGGCATCGGCCAGCACCGCGGCGATCAGGTCGGCGCAGCCGGGCACGTTGCTGGCGTGCTTGAGCAGCGCCACGTTGCCGGCCATCAGCGACGGCGCCAGGAAGCGGAACACCTGCCATATCGGGAAATTCCATGGCATCACCGCCAGCACGCAGCCGATCGGCGGGTACACCACGTAACTGCGCTGCGCCTCGGTCGCGATCGGCTGCGGGCTGAGGTAAGCGGCGGCGTGGTCGGCGTAGTACTCGCAGGCCGCCGCGCTCTTCTCGATCTCGGCCAGCGCCTCGCCGCGCAGCTTGCCCATTTCCCGGGTCATCGCGTGCTGGATCTCGTCGCGGCGCGCGCGCAGCGCCGCGGCCACCTGGCGCAGCAGCGCGCCGCGCTGCGCCAGCGGCAGGCCCGACCACGCCGGGAACGCCGCCTGCGCGGCGGCCAGCCGCTGCTCGACGGCGACGGCGCTCATCAGCTCGACCGTGCGCAGGACGCGGCCGTCGAAGGGGTTGAGGGTCTGGTACGAAGTCATTGCGCTGCACCTGCATCCAACGAAGGCCCGCAGGATAGCGCCGGTGACGTTGCGTTCGCGTTGACGGGTTTGGTGCCGGGCAAGCCGGCGCTTACGGCGCAGGGTCGCCGCAGGCACCACGGATGCGGGGCTTGCCCGCGTGGCCGTCGAGGCCGCTCAACCGTTGTCCTGCAGCGCCAGCTGCATGTCGCGCTGGCGCCGTCGGTCGGCGCGGGCGGAGATCCACCAGCCGAGGACCGCCACGGTCGACACCGCCAGCACCAGCAGCGTGGCCAGCGCGTTGATCTTGGGGCTCACGCCCATGCGCACCGAGGCGAAGATCTTCATCGGCAGCGTGGTCGAGCTGGGCCCGGCGACGAAGCTGGCGATCACCACGTCGTCCAGCGACAGGGTGAAGGCCAGCAGCCAGCCGGACAGCAGCGCCGGGGCGATGATCGGCAGGGTGATCAGGAAGAACACCTTGAGCCGGTTGGCGCCCAGGTCCATGGCCGCCTCCTCCAGCGAGCGGTCCAGCTCCTGCAGGCGCGAGGACACCACCACGGTCACGAACGACAGGGTGAAGGTGACGTGCGCGATCCAGATCGCCACCACGCCCTTGGACGGCAGCCCGAACAGGCCGCCCATCGACACCAGCATCAGCAGGATCGACAGGCCGATGATCACCTCCGGCATCACCAGCGGCGCGG
Organism: Stenotrophomonas acidaminiphila; assembly: GCA_002951995.1. Lineage (NCBI taxonomy): Bacteria > Pseudomonadati > Pseudomonadota > Gammaproteobacteria > Lysobacterales > Lysobacteraceae > Stenotrophomonas > Stenotrophomonas acidaminiphila. Next base: position 1,369,466 of record CP019797.1, on the reverse strand, counting down.
TCACCAGCGCGCCGAACACGGTCTTGCCGGGGAAGCGGCGGAAGCGGGTCATCGCCATCGCCGCCATGGTGCCGAGCACCATCGACGCGCTCGCGGTCCAGAACGCGACCTTGACGCTGACCCAGGCCGCGTCCAGCAGCTGCCGGTCGCGCAGCAGCTCGCCGTACCACTGCGTGGAAAAACCCGCCCACACCGTCGCCAGCCGCGAGGCGTTGAACGAGTACAGCATCAGCAGCAGGATCGGCAGGTACAGGAAGGCGAAGCCGAGCAGCAGCACGCCCCAGCCCAGCCAGCGGTGGCCACGGACGCCGCTCATGCCAACTTCCCTTCCAGCGTGCGTTGCTGGGAGCGGTTGAAGATGAGGATCGGGACCAGCAGCAGGAGCAGCATCACGATCGCCACCGCCGAGGCCAGCGGCCAGTCGCGGTTGTTGAAGAATTCGCCCCACAGCACGCGGCCGATCATCAGCGTGTCCGGCCCGCCGAGCATTTCCGGGATGACGAATTCGCCCACCGCCGGGATCATCACCAGCATGCAGCCGGCGACGATGCCGCTGCGCGACAGTGGCAGGGTGATGCGCATGAACGCCTGCCATGGCCTGGCGCCAAGGTCGTAGGCCGCCTCCAGCAGGCGGTGGTCGAGCTTGACCAGGTTGGCGTACAGCGGCAGCACCATGAACGGCAGGTAGCAGTAGACGATGCCGATATAGGCCGCCAGCGGCGTGTACAGGATCTGCAGCGGCTGGTCGATCAGACCCATGCCCAGCAGCGTGCGGTTGACCAGGCCGTTGCTGTCGAGGATGCCGATCCAGGCATAGACGCGGATCAGGAACGAGGTCCACGACGGTAGCACCACCAGCATCATCGCGATGTTGCGCGCCGACGGCGACAGGCGCGAAATGACGTAGGCCATCGGGTAGCCGATCAGCAGGGTGAACACGGTGGCGATGACCGCGATCCGGATCGAGCTGAGGTAGGCGACCACGTACTGGCTGTCGGCGAACAGCTGGGTGTAGTTGCCCAGGTTGAGGTTGACGGTGAAGGCGTTGTCCACGTACGCCACGATGGACGTATACGGCGGCATCGCCACCGCCATCTTCGCGAACGAGATCTTCAGCACGATCAGGAACGGGATCGCGAAGAACAGCAGCAGCCACAGGTAGGGCACGCCGATCACGCCGGCGCGGACGCCCGGCAGCCAGCGCCGCCAACCGCCAGGGTTCGGCCCGCGCGCGCTCATGAAGTCAGCACCACGCCGTCGTTGTCGTCCCAGCTCACCCAGACCTCGTCGTTCCAGGTGATGCCGTCGCTGTCCCAGCGCTTCATGTTGGCGAAGTTGGACAGGATCTTGGCGCCGCTGGGCAGGCGCACGTGGTAGACCGAGTGGCTGCCGAAGTAGGCGATGTCCTCGACCACCCGAACGCCTTGTTGGTGTCGCCGGCGGGCTCGTCCTTGGCGATGTGCACCTTTTCCGGGCGCAGCGCGAAGGCCACCGGCTGCCCTTCATAACCGGTGATGCCGTGGCCGACATAGATCGGCGCCGGGAAGTCGGCGGTGCGCACGGTGACGTACTCGGGCAGGTCCTCGTCGATCACGCCCTCGAACAGGTTGACCGAGCCGATGAAGCCGGCGACGAAGCGGTTGGCCGGCTGCTCGTAGATGTCGTCCGGCTTGCCGATCTGCTGGATCCAGCCCTGGTCCATCACCGCGATGCGGGTGGCCATGGTCATGGCCTCTTCCTGGTCGTGGGTGACCATCACGCAGGTCACGCCGAGCTGTTCGATGATGTTGACCAGCTCCAGCTGCATCTTCGAGCGCAGCTTTTTGTCCAGCGCGCCCATCGGCTCGTCCAGCAGCAGCAGCTTGGGGCTCTTGGCCAGCGAGCGCGCCAGCGCCACGCGCTGCTGCTGGCCGCCGGAGAGCTGGTGCGGCTTGCGCTTGCCCAGCTTCTGCAGCTGCACCAGTTCCAGCATCTCGCCGACGCGGCGGGCGATGGCGTCGCGGGCCATGCCGTCCTGCTTCAGGCCGAAGGCGATGTTCTGCTCCACGGTCATGTGCGGGAACAGCGCGTAGGACTGGAACATCATGTTGATCGGCCGCTCGTAGGGCGGCAGCGCGTTGATCTCCTGGCCGTCGAGCAGGATCCGGCCGCGGGTCGGGGTCTCGAAGCCGGCCAGGCAGCGCAGCAGCGTGGACTTGCCGCTGCCCGAGCCGCCCAGCAGCGCGAAGATCTCGCCCTTACGCACGTCCAGGTTGACGTCGTCGACGGCGACGAAGCCATCGAACTCCTTGCGCAGGTCGCGGATGGACAGGTAGCCGGGCTCGCTGTTCAGGGCGATGGCGTCGGGCCGGATGTCGGGCTTGGCATCAACGGGCATGAAGGGTTCCGGGAACGGGCGGGACGGACGGGCGCGCGTAGTGTAGTGCCGGCGTTTTGCCGGGGACACCCTGCCGTTCCACGCAGGAATGCCCTGTTCGACGCTGTATGGACCGGGTGGCGCGCCAGAAATGCCGGCCGAAGGAGAAGCCCCCCCTTGGAGTCCAAGGGGGGCGCGCCATAGGCGCGGGGATGTGGATGAAGATGAGCCGGGGCCCAAGGTTTGCCTTGCAAACCTTGGGGAACTACGCGAATGCGTAGTTCAGCGCCCGGTCTTGATCTCGGTCCAGAGCCGGGTATAGAGCTTGTCCACTTCCGGCGGGTTGATCGCATAGGTGAACATCTTCGCCGCCACGTCCTGCGGCGGATAGATGGTGCGGTCCTCGCGGATCGCCGCGTCCACCAGCGGCGTGGCCGGCTTCACCGGGTTGGCGTAGTGGGTGACGTTGGTGTTGTTGGCGGCCACCTGCGGCTCGAGCAGGTAGTTGATGAACGCATAGGCGTTCTGCGGGTGCTTGGCGTCCTTCGGGATGGCCAGCATGTCGAACCACTGCGGCGCGCCTTCCTTCGGGATCGAATACGCCACTTCCACGCCGTTGCCGGCCTCCTCGGCACGGTCGCGGGCCTGGATGATGTCGCCCGACCAGCCCACCACCAGGCAGGTGCTGCCATTGGCCAGCGAACCGACGTACTGGCTGGAGTGGAAGTTCTGCACGTACGGGCGGATGCTCTTGAGCAGGTCCGCGGCCTTCTGGATGGTGGCCGGATCGGTGCTGTGCGGATCCTGGCCCAGGTAGTGCAGCGCGATCGGAATCATGTCCGCCGGGGTGTCGAGAAGGGTGACCCCGCAATCCTTCATCCTGGCGATGTTCTCCGGCTTGAACACCAGGTCCCAGCTCCCGGCGATGTCGGTGCTGCCGCCGAAGCGCTCCTTGAGCTTGGCCACGTTGTAGCCGATGCCGGTGGTGCCCATCATGTACGGCACGCCGTACTTGTTCTCCGGGTCCTGGCCGGCGATGCGCGCCATCACCTCCGGGTCGAGGTTGGCCAGGTTCGGGATCTTGCTCTTGTCCAGCGGCAGGAACACCCCGGCCTGGATCTGGCGGCCGAAGAAGTTCAGTGTCGGCACCACGATGTCGTAGCCGCTGTCGCCGGTCAGCAGCTTGGTCTCGACCATCTCGTCGCTGTCGAACACGTCGTACGTGACCTTGATGCCGGTCGCCTTCTCGAAGTTCGGGATGGTGTCCTCGGCGATGTAATCCGAGTAGTTGTAGACGTTGAGGACCTTGGCCTCGCCGCCGGCGTCGGCGGTCGGGGCGCCCTGCTCCTTGCCACCACAGGCGGCAAGCAGGGACAGGGCGACGCCAGCGGTCAGGATGCGCAGATTCATGGGTTCTCCAGTGTGATCCGGGAGGGGCCGGCTGAACCGGCGTGGCCGGCCATTGTCCCACGAAGCACCGGCCGGGGCGACGCCGCCCGCCCCGGCCTTCACCCCGGAGCGCCGGCTGCGGCCGCCGCGCGTTCACACGTTGAGCAGCAGGAATTCGCGCTCCCAGGAGCTGATGACGCGGAAGAAGGTCTCGTATTCCTTGCGCTTGACCGACACATAGGCCCGGCAGAAGCGGGGGCCGAGCAGCGCCTGCAGCGGCGCGCAGCCTTCCAGCCCGTCCAGCGCCTCGCCCAGCGAGCGCGGCAGTGCATAGCCCGGCGCCTTGGCATTGCCGGCCACCGGCGCGGTCGGAGTGAGCTTCTCGCGGATGCCGAGCAGGCCGCAGGCCAGGGTCGCGGCGATCGCCAGGTAGGGGTTGGCGTCGGAGCCGGCGAAGCGGCTTTCCACGCGGCTGTTCTCCAGGCTGTCGATCGGCACCCGCAGCCCGCAGGTGCGGTTGTCGAAGCCCCATTCCACGTTGCTCGGCGACACCTCGCCGAACACCAGGCGGCGGTAGGAGTTCACGTTCGGGCGAAGAACGCCATCGCCATCGGCACGTACTTCTGCAGCCCGGCCAGGTACTGCATGAACAGTGCGCTGTACTCGCCCTCGCCTTCACCGGCGAACACGTTGGCGCCGTCACGGGTGCGCAGCAGGCTCTGGTGGATGTGCATGGCGCTGCCCGGCTCGTTCTCCATCGGCTTGGCCAGGAAGGTGGCGTACACCCCGTGGCGCAGCGCCGCCTCGCGCATGGTGCGCTTGAACAGGAACACCTGGTCGGCCAGCGCCATGGCGTCGGCGTGGGTGAAGTTCACCTCCAGCTGCGCCGCGCCGGATTCGTGGATCAGCGTGTCCACGTCCAGCTGCATCGCGTCGCAGTAGTCGTACATCAGGTCGAGGATCGGGTCGAACTCGTTGACCGCGTCGATCGAATACGACTGGCGCGCGGTTTCCGGGCGCCCGGAGCGGCCGGCCGGCGGCAGCAGCGGAAAGTCCGGGTCGGTGTTCTTCTGCACCAGGAAGAACTCCACCTCCGGCGCGACGATCGGCTTGAGCCCCAGTTCCTCGTAGGCGGCCAGCACCCGTCGCAGCACGTTGCGCGGCGCCAGCTCGTGCGGCTGCCCGCTGCGGGTGTAGCAGTCGTGGATGACCTGCGCGGTCGGGTCGGTCGCCCACGGCACCATGCGCACCGTGTCCGGGTCCGGGCGCAGCACCATGTCCGAATCGGCCGGCGCCACCAGTTCGTAGTAGTCGTCGGGCGAGTCGCCGGTGACGGTGGTGGCGAAGATGCCCTCGGGCAGGCGCGTGCCGTAGTCGTGCGAGAACTTGTCGGCCGGGATGATCTTGCCGCGCGCATTGCCGGTGATGTCCGGCACCAGGCATTCGACCTCGGTGATGTTGCGCTGCTTGAGCCAGCGCAGCAGGGTGCTGTCTTCCTGCACGGCGGCGGGCTTGCGGGGGCGGGAACGGGGACGGGAGCTCATGACGGTTCGGCTTCGGTGGCATGACAGGCGCCCGCCACCGGTATGCAGGCCCTGCCCCGGTGGACAGGCGTGCTGGCACGCTACTGCCGCCCCGGCGTTTAGGCAACCGCCCGCCACCGTGCCCGGGGCAGCCCGGACACGTAGACTGCACTGCCCGCCTGCTTCGATGCGCCCGATGCCCGACGCCGCCGCCCGGCCCGACTATCCGCCCAGCTGGTATGCGGCCAGCCTGCCGCCGCTGGCGCCGCGCGCGCCGCTGCGTGGCCACGCGCGCGCCGACGTGGCGGTACTGGGCGCCGGCTACACCGGGCTGACCGCCGCCCTGGCGCTGGCCGAAAAGGGTTACCGGGTGAGCGTACTGGAGGCCGAGCGGGTCGGCTGGGGCGCCTCCGGCCGCAATGGCGGGCAGGCGCTGGTGGGCTACGGCTGCGACGCGCAGACGCTGGAATCGCTGCTCGGCGAGCGCGATGCGCGGCTGCTGTTCGAGTTCTCGCGCGAGGGCCTGCACCGGCTCAGGCAGCGCATCGCGCGCCACGGCATCGACTGCGACTGGCGCGATGGCCATGCCAGCGTGCCGATCCGCCGCCGCCAGGAACGGGCGCTGCGCGCGGACATGGACACCCTGGCGCGGCGCTACGATTACCCGCTGCAATGGTGGGACCGCGCGCAGTTGCGCCAGGTGCTGGCCAGCGACCGCTACCGCGGCGCGCTGTACGACCCGGGCAGCGGCCACCTGCACCCGTTGGCGTATGCGCAGGGGCTGGCGCGCGCGGCCGAGGCGGCCGGTGCCACGCTGCACGAACATTCGCCGGTGCAGCGCCTGCAACGTGGCGCGCGCCCGGTCCTGCACACCGCGCAGGGCAGGCTCGAGGCCGACTTCGTGGTGCTGGCCGGCAACGCCTGGCTGCAGGGCATCGCCCCGGAACTGGAGACCCGGATGATGCCGGTCGGCACCTACATCGGCGCGACCACGCCGCTCGGCGCCGAACGCGCGCGTGCGCTGATCGGCAACGACATGGCCGTGGCCGACGTGAACTGGGCGCTGGACTATTTCCGCCTCAGCCGCGACCACCGGCTGCTGTTCGGCGGCCAGGCCAGCTATTCGGCGCTGCCGCCGCCGGGCCTGCGCGGGGTGATGACCCGGCGCATGCGCGCGGTGTTCCCGCAGCTGGCCGACGTGGAGCTGGAGTACGTGTGGGGCGGCTACATCGACATCACCCGCAACCGCGCCCCGCACTGGGGCCGGCTCGGGCCGAACATCTATTTCGCGCAGGGCTTTTCCGGCCACGGCGTGGCCAGCAGCGGCCTGGCCGGCGATGTCATCGCCGAGGCCATCGCCGGCCAGGCCCAGCGGCTGGACGTATTCGAACGGATCGCGCACCACCGCTTTCCCGGCGGCAGCGCGCTGCGCCGCCCGCTGCTGGTGGCGGCGATGGCCTGGTACAAGCTGCGCGACCTGCTGTGGTGAACCGCCGGCCGCGTGCGGCCGGGCCGTGTCCCGCGCCCGGCGCTGCGCTCAGGCGTCGTTGTCCCCGGCGTCGTGCCACAGCTCGTGCGCGTCGACGCGGATGCGCAGGGCCGCCTCCAGTGCATTGGCACGGGCCTCGGCTTCGGCCAGCGCGCTGTCCTGTTCCTGGCGCTGCGCGGCGATCAGTTCGGCGATCCCGGCTTCGCCCAGCGCATAGGCGCGGCGGACCTTGCCGGTGCTGGCGCGCACCGCCTCCAGCGCCTGCCAGCTGTCGCGCCACAGCCGCCAGGCGGCATCGGCCTGGCGCACAGTCTGCTCGGCCTCGCGCTGGATCAGCCGGCGCATGCCCTCGGCCACGGCGCTGCCGGCCTCGGCACTGGCGCGTTGCGCATCGGCATTGGCCGAACGCAGCGCGCCGCCGAACGGAATGCTGACCACCACTCCGAGCGAACGTTCCTCGCCGCCGCGCTCGTCCAGCCAGCGCAGGCCCACGCTGGGATCCGGGCGGCGCTCGGCGCGGGCGCGCAGGGCCGCGCGCTCCAGCCGTTCGGCCTCGCGCTCGGCGGCGCCGATCTCATGGCTGCGGCTGACGATGTGGTCGATGTGCCATTGCGCGCCGGTGTCGTCGGCGACCGGCTCGGGCAGCGCCGGCGCACGTTCGGGCAGCGGGATCGAGGGGAACGTGGTGCGCAGGGCGATGCGCGCGGCCTCGCAGCGCGCCGCCGCCGCGGTCGCCTGCGCGCGGACCTGCGCCGCCGCGGCCTGCGCGCTGTCGAGGTCGCGCCGGGCGGCATCGCCGGCAGCGACGCGGCGGGCGATGGCATCGCGGTCGCGCTGCACCAGCGCCAGCTGCGCCTGCGCCTGGGCCACCCCGGCTTCGGCCCGCAACCATTCCATCCATTGCGCCAGCAGCAGGCGCGCGGCCTGGTGCTCGGCGTCGGCCAGCTGCAGGCCGGCGACCTCGCGCCCCAACCGGCCGATCTCGCGGTCCAGCCGTGCCTTGCCGGGCAGCCGCACGCCGCGGCTGAGCTGGGCTTCGTATTCGCGGTAGTCCAGGCCGCCATGCACGCGCCGCTGCTGCGACATCAGGCTCAGGGTGGGTTCGTGCGGCCCGGCGGCCAGCCCGCGCGCCTCGGCCTCGGCACGGCTGGCGCGTGCGGCGGCCGCCTGCACGTCCGGGTGCACGGCGATGGCCTGCAGGACCAGCGGCTCGGGCGGCAGGTAGGCGGCATCGGGCGCGGCCAGCGCCAGGCCGGGGGCGGCCAGCCACGCGGCCAGCGCCAGGGTCAGCCGCAGCGGCTTCATGCCAGCCTCCCGAAGCGTTCGACGATCTCGCTCCACCAACGGATGTCGGCACCGGGCAGGCGCTGGCGCAGTCCGTCCAGCACCTCGTCCACGCGCTCGGCCGGCAGCACCAGCCAGGCCAGGTCGCGGGCGACGCGGCCACGTACGCGCTCGCGCACGCTGGCGGTATCGAAGCTGCTGCCATGGCCCTCGCCGTGCAGCGTGGTGAAACCGGGCAGGTCGGGCATGTCGAGCAGCGCGGCGATCACCGCGTCCTCCAGTACGGGGGAGAAAACCAGGTTCAGGCGACGCAGTTCCATCAACGGGCTCCGAAGCGGCGGAACAGGACCGGCAGCAGCAACAGCGTCAGTGCGGTCGAACTGACCAGCCCGCCGATCACCACGATCGCCAGCGGGCGCTGGATCTCCGAGCCGGGGCCGCTGGCGAACAGCAGCGGCACCAGCCCCAGGCCGGTGATGCTGGCGGTCATCAGCACCGGGCGCAGGCGCCGCCGCGCGCCTTCGCGCACCACGCTCGCCATGGCCATGCCGGTGGCGGACAACTGGTTGAAGTGCTCGACCAGCACCAGCCCGTTGAGCACCGCGATGCCGAGCAGGGCGATGAAGCCGATCGAGGCCGGCACCGACAGGTATTGGCCGGTCAGCCACAGCGCGAGCACGCCGCCGACCATCGCGAACGGCACGTTGCCCAGCACCAGCAGCGCCTGCCGCATCGAACCGAAGGTGGAGAACAGCACCAGGAAGATCAGGCCGATGGCGACCGGGACCACCATGCCCAGGCGCGCGGCGGCGCGCTGCTGGTTTTCGAACTGGCCGCCCCAGACGATGCGGTAGCCTTCGGGCAACGGCACCTCGCCGGCGACCCGGGCACGCGCCTCCTCGACGAAGCCGACCAGGTCGCGGCCGTCGACGTTGGCCTGCACCAGGGCGAAGCGCGAGCCGTTCTCGCGGCGCACCGCCACCGGGCCGGTGCTGCGCTCGATCTGCGCCAGCGCCGACAACGGCACCTCGCCGGTGCCATCGCCGCGCGCCAGCAGCAGCCGCTCGAAGCGCGCCGGATCCTGCTGCACGCCGGCATCCCCGCGCACCAGCACCGGGATGCGCCGGTCTGGTGCGATCACCGTGCCGGCCGGCAGGCCTTCGATCTGCGCGCGCAGTTCGTCCTGCACGTCGGCCACGGCCAGGCCGGCGCGGCCAGCGGCCTGGGCATCGATCTGCAGGCGCAGGTATTCCACGCCCTCGGCGGTCTGCGCCAGCACGTCCTGCGCGCCGGCCACGTCCTGCAGCACCTGCGCGATGCGCGTGCCCAGTTGGTTGACGGTGGCCAGCTCCGGCCCGAACACCTTGACCGCGACGTCGCCACGGCTGCCGGTGAGCATCTCGCTGACCCGCATCTCGATCGGCTGGGTGAAGCCGTAGTCGATGCCGGGGAAATCCTCCAGCACGGTGCGGATCTGGTCGGCCAGCCATTCCTTGTCCGGCCTGCGCCACTGCGCCTTGGGCTTGAGCTCCAGGAACACGTCGCTCTCGTTCAGGCCCATCGGGTCCAGGCCGAGCTCGTCCGAGCCCACCCGCGCGATCACGTGCAGGATCTCCGGCACCCGCGCCTTCAGCGCCCGTTCCACCGCCAGGTCCTGTTCGACGCTGCTTTCGATGCCGATCGACGGCAGCTTGGCCAGCTGCACCAGCAGGTCGCCCTCGTCCATGGTCGGCAGGAACGTCTTGCCGACCCCGAACCACGCCGCCACGCCCAGCAGCAAGGCCGCGCCGGCGCCGATCGCCACGCGCCGCGGCCGCGCCAGCGCACCATCGAGCAGCGGCATGTACAGGGCGTCGAGCCTGCGCATCAGCCACGGCTCGGCGTGGGCGCGTTCGCGCAGCAGCAGCGACGCCAGCACCGGGATCACCGTCAGCGACAGCAGCAGCGAGCCGGCCAGCGCGAACACGATGGTCAGCGCCACCGGGCCGAACAGCTTGCCCTCCAGGCCTTCCAGCGCCAGCAGCGGCAGGAACACCAGGCAGATGATGAGAATGCCCGATGCCACCGGCGCGGCCACTTCGCGCACCGCGGCGAACACCCGGTGCAGGCGCGGCAGGCCCGCGCCGGACGCAGCCGGGTCGAGCCGGCTGACGGTGTTCTCCACCACCACCACCGCCGCATCGACCAGCATGCCGATGGCGATCGCCAGCCCGCCCAGGCTCATCAGGTTCGCGCTCATGCCGAACGCGCGCATCATCAGGAAGGTGAGCAGCGCCGCGAACGGCAGGGTCAGCGCCACCACCAGCGCCGCGCGCAGCTCGCCCAGGAACAGCAGCAGCAGCACCACCACCAGCACGGTGGCCTCGAGCAGGGCCTTGGTCACGGTGCCGACCGCGCGGTCGATCAGCGCGCTGCGGTCGTAGAACGGCTCCACCCGCACCCCGGCCGGCAGTTGCGGCGCCAGTTCGGCCAGGCGCGCGCGCACCGCGCCGACCACCGCGCCGGCATCGGCGCCGCGCAGGCCGACCACGATGCCCTGCACCGCCTCGCCCTGGCCGTCGCGGGTGACCGCGCCATAGCGGGTCATTCCGGCCATGCGCACCTGGGCCACATCGCCGACCCGCAGGGGGATGCCGTCCTGCACCCGCAACACGATGTTGCGCAGGTCCTCCAGCCCGCGCACCGCGCCCTCGGCGCGGACCACCAGCGCTTCCTCGCCGTCGCCGAGGCGGCCGGAGCCGTCGTTGCGGTTGTTGCGCTCCAGCGCGTCGGCCAGGTCGCGGAAATGCAGGCCGGCGGCCGACAGCGCGGCGCGGTCGGGCACCACCACGTAGCTGCTCACCTCGCCGCCGAGCGCGTTCACGTCGGCCACGCCGGGGATGGTGCGCAGCGCCGGGCGGATCACCCAGTCCAGCAGCGCGCGGCGCTCGGCCAGCGGCAGGTCGCCGCCCTCGATGGTGAACATGAAAAGATCGGACAGCGGCGTGGCGATCGGCGCCAGCCCGCCGCCGACCCCGTCCGGCAGCGCGACGTTGCCGAAGCGCTCGGCGACCTGCTGCCGCGCCCAGTAGATGTCGGTGCCTTCGGCGAAGTCCAGGGTGATGTCGGCGATGGCGTACTTGGCGGTGGAGCGCAGCATGGTGCCGTTGGGCAGGCCGAGCAGCTCCAGCTCCAGCGGCGCGACGACGCGGCTCTCCACTTCCTCCGGGGTCATCCCCGGCGCCTTCAGGATCAGCTTGACCTGGGTCGGCGCGATGTCCGGGTAGGCATCCACCGGCAGTTCCAGGAACGCCAGCGCGCCGGCCAGCGCCAGCCCCGCGGCGGCTACCAGCACCAGCACCCGCTGGGTCAGGGAGAATTCGACCAGGCGTCCGAGCATCGGCTTACTCCCCGGCCGCCAGCAGCGCCTTCAATGCGCTGGTACCGGCCACCGCCACCGCGCTACCGGCCGCGAGCGGCCCGCGCACCACCACCTGGGTCGCCGATTCGCCCAGCACTTCGACGGTCACCACCCGGTAGCCGCCCTGCGTGGCGGCGAACACCACGCTGTCGCGGCCCACCCGTGCCAACGCACCGCGCGGCAGCGCCAGCGCTCCCTGCGGTGCCGGCAGTTCCAGCGTCACCGCCACCGGCTGGCCCGGCACCAGTGCGCTGGCGGCCGCAAAGCGCGCGCGCACCGGCACGGTCTGGCTGGCGCCATCGACCGCGCTGCCCACGGCGGTGATCCGGCCGCGCGCGTCGGTGCCGTCGATGCGCGCCACCTGCCCGGCCGCCAGGCGCATGCGTGCTGCCACCGGCGCGCGGATGGCCACGTCCAACTGCGCGGTATCGGCCACCACGAACGCGGCGGCCATGGCCTCCAGCGCCTGCCCCGGCGCAACCTTGCGCTCGAGCACGCGCCCGGCCAGCGGCGCGCGCAGTTCGTATTCGCCCGGCAGCCCGCCCCTGGCCGCCGGCGCCAGCGCCAGCGCCCGCGCGAACTGCGCCTGGGTGGCCCCGGTCTGCTCCTGCAGCGCGCGGCTGCTCTCGGCACGCGCGGCGGGCACGATGCCCTCGGCCAGCAGCTCGGCATCGCGCCGCGCCTGCCGCGCCGCCAGGCGTGCTTCGCTGGCCGCGCGCCCGGCGTCGGCCTCGAGCATCATCCGTTCGCGGCTCTGCACCCGCGCCAGCGGCGCACCCGCCGCGACCTGGCTGCCCTCGACCGCCAGCACCCGGGTCACCGTACCGGCGTACGGCGCGGTCACCACCGCGCTGCGCTCCAGCGCCGGCTCCACCGTCGCCGGCAGGTGTTCCAGCGGAATGCCGGTGGCCGCGACCGCCGCCGCGTTGCGCACGCCCAGCGCGCGCGCCTGCTCGGCCGGCAGGCGGATCGCCGCCGGCGCCGCGGCAGCCACCGCGGTGCAACTGGCCAGCAGCAGCGCCAGGCCGAACGGCAGCGCCGGAAGGAAACGGGGACGGCAGGACATCGAACAACCTCGACGTGGGGTACGGGGTGCCGGGAGTCTGCCGGGCGTGGCTTTGGAAACGCTTAAGGCGCTCGAGTGCGAAGCAGTTGCGTTTGCGTCCCGCTGCCGGCATCCGGCGGGTTGCCGCCGGCGGCGTGCCTGCACACGGCGGCACCGCCCCCGTGCACGCCGGTTGCGAGCGCCGGGCCAGTGGCTGCCGTGCACGATGGAGCGGCCGTGCTGGGTCGCACCGGCACGGCCGTGGCGACCGCGGTCAGGCCTCCGGCAGCGCCGGGAACGGGCCCAGGCGGGCGACCAGTTCGCCCGCTTCGAGGCGGAACTGCAGGTCCAGCGCCAGTATCCGCGCCAGGGTCCGCGCCAGGGCCAGGCCGAGGCCGCCGTGGGTGTCGGGCGCATGCTCCGGGCGCTTGCGCCAGAAGCGCTCGCCCAGCCGCGGCAGGTCGCTGTCGTGCAGATCGGGCGCGGGATTGCGGACCTCGAGCCAGGCGCCCTCCGCCAGCACCCGCACCCCGGCCACGATGCGGCTGCCGGGCGGGGCGTATTCGGCGGCGTTCTGCAGCAGGTTGGCGACGATGCGCTCGAGCAGCGCGACGTCGCTCGACGTCCACCACTCCACCGCGTCATCGAGCTGGATGCGCGCGCCCGCGGACGTGGCCCGCGCCAATACCTGGCGCTGCTGCTCGAGCAGCGCGCGCAGGTCCAGCGGCTCCGGCTGCGGCTCGGCCTGGCCGGACTCGTAGCGCGACAACGCCAGCAGGCCATCGACGCTGCGCTGCATGCGCTCCACCGCCGCCAGCGATATCGCCAGCGCCGCCGCCGCGCGGCCGGGGTCGCCACCGCGCAGCGCCAGCTCGGCGCTGGTGCGGATCTCGGCCAGCGGCGTGCGCAGCTCGTGGGCGACGTCGCGCGCGAACCGGCGTTCGCGTTCCAGCGCGTCGTAGAGGCGGCCGAACGCGCTGTCCAGCGCCGCGGCCAGCGGCGCCAGCTCGGACGGCAGCGTCGCGTCGAGCAGCGGCACCTGCGCGGTTTCCGGCGACAGCGCCCCCACCCGTCTGCCCAGCCGCAGCAGCGGCCGCAAGCCACGGTTGACCACCACGATCGCCAGCGCCGCCGCGCCCAGCGCCGCCAGCAGGCTGACCAGCAGCAGCGACAGGTGGATGCGCCGTTCCAGCAGGTCCACGTCGGTGCGTTCGATGGCGACGGTGAGCAGCGCCGCGCGCGGGTCGCCGGCCGGGCCCGGGGCCACCGGCTGTGCCACCGCACGGCCGCGGTGGCCGTCGGGAAGCACCAGGTCGTAATACAACGGCTCGGCGGCGGGCAGCCGCGGCGGGCGCGCCAGTGCCTGCGCGCCGCTGGAGGACGAGCGCGCGAGCACCGCGCCGGTGCGGTCCCAGATGGTGTAGAAATCGGTATGCCCGTGCTCGCGGAACTCGGGCATCAGCGCATCCACCGGGGTGCCGCTGGCAAGCATGGCGCCGACCGCGCGCGCGCGGTCGAGCAGCTGCGCGTCCAGCCGCGCGTACAGGTGGTGGTCCAGCACCTGGTCCAGCAGCAGGAACAACACCACCAGCAGGCTGCCCAGCCCGCCCACCAGCGCCACGATCAGGCGCCGCCGGATCGACCTCAGCCAGTGCCGCTCAGACGACCACATAGCCGAACCCGCGGCGGGTCTCGATCAGGCCATCGACGCCGGCACGCGCGAGCTTGGCCCGCAGGGTGCTGACCAGTACCTCGATCACCTTGTCCGAGGCGGTGCTGCTGCCGGCATACAGGCGCTCGAACAGGCCGCCGCGGGTATGCACGCGGCCGCGCTCGCGCAGCAGCAGTTCCAGCAGCGCGTACTCCTTGGGCGACAGCGCGATCGCCCCGTGCGGACCGGTCACCAGGCAGGTCGCGGTATCCACGCTCAGCGCGCCGGCGACCAGCCGCGGCGACGCGTCGTCGAAGCGGCGCCGCGCCAGCGCCTTCAGCCGCGCCAGCAGTTCGTCGATGGCGAAGGGCTTGACCAGGTAGTCGTCGGCGCCGCGGTTGAGCGCCTCGACCCGGTCGCTGACCTGGTCGCGCGCGGACAGCACCAGCACGCGGGTGGCGCGCCGCTGCGCGCGCAGGCCGTCGAGCACCCCCAGCCCGTCGATGCCCGGCAGCGCCAGGTCCAGCACCATCAGGTCATAGTCGTAATGCGCCAGGAACCCCAGCGCCTGGCTGCCATCGGCGGCGGCGTCGACCGCGTGGCCCTCCGCGGCCAGGGCGATGGCCAGGCTCTCGCGCAGGGCGGTGGAATCCTCGACAAGCAACAACCGCATGGGGCAGACGACATCACCGGAGACCGCGGCATCATGCCCTGTCCGTCCGGCCAATGCACCGCGGGCCGGTCATGCCGCCGTCGCCGGCGCCGGGCTAAAGTCCGCCGCACGCCGGCCGCTAACTGCTTGCGACGACCCGCCACCGGATTCCCCCACCCATGACAGTGTCGCCGCCGGCCGGCTTCGACAGCCGACCGATCACCCCCCTGCCCCAGCGCATCCTGCTGGTCGAGAACTCGCGCACCTTCACTACGATGCTGCGCGAGGCCATCGAGCAGCGCCTGGAGCTGCCGGTGAGCGTGGCGTCCTCGCTGGCCGAGGCCGGCGCCCTGCTCGACGCCGAGGACGACTGGTTCCTGGTGCTGACCGGGCTGGTG
The DNA here is from genome assembly GCA_002951995.1 of Stenotrophomonas acidaminiphila. Classification (NCBI taxonomy): domain Bacteria; kingdom Pseudomonadati; phylum Pseudomonadota; class Gammaproteobacteria; order Lysobacterales; family Lysobacteraceae; genus Stenotrophomonas; species Stenotrophomonas acidaminiphila. The sequence continues at coordinate 1,354,279 of CP019797.1, read as the reverse complement.
CTTGCCGACGGCGACCGCGACGGCGTGGTGGCCTACTTCGTCGAACGCGGGCTGCCGACCATCGTGGTCAGCAGCGTCTACGACGAGGACCTGCGCCGGCGGGTGCTGCAGCAGGACATCATCGACTACGTCCTGAAGAACACGCCCGGCAGCCTGGATTACCTGGTGTGGCTGGTGCAGCGGCTGGAGCGCAACCGCCGCATCTCGGCGCTGGTGGTGGACGACTCGCCGTCGGCGCGCGGCTACGCCGCCTCGCTGCTGGCCATGTACGGCTACCGCGTCGCCCAGGCCGGCGACGGCCCGGCCGCGCTGCAGGCGCTGGAAGCGGACCCGGCGATCCGCCTGGCCATCGTCGACCAGGAAATGCCGGGGATGGACGGGGTCGAGCTGACCCGCCGGCTGCGCGCCCTGCGCGCGCGCGACCGGGTGGCGGTGATCGGCATCTCCGGCAACTCCGACCCGTCGCTGATCCCGCGCTTCCTGAAGAACGGCGCCAACGACTTCCTGCGCAAACCCTTCTCGCGCGAGGAGTTCTTCTGCCGGGTGTCGCAGAACGTCGACCAGCTGGAGCTGATCGGCACCCTGCAGGACCTGGCCACCCGCGACTTCCTCACCGGCCTGCCCAACCGCCGCAGCTTCCTGGAGCGCAGCCAGCGCCAGCTGGAGCGGCGCGCCGCCGATGCCGGCAGCGTGGCGGTGGCGATGGTCGACATCGACCATTTCAAGCACATCAACGACAGCCTCGGCCACGAGGCCGGCGACCAGGCGCTGCGCGCGGTGGCCGGGGTCCTGCACGCCCACACCCGGCCGCAGGACCTGAGCGCCCGTTTCGGCGGCGAGGAGTTCTGCCTGCTGGTCACCGTGGAGGACGAGGACGCCTGCGCGCGCCATTTCGAACAGCTGCGCGCGGCCGTGGCCGCGCTGGAGCTGACCCTGGGCGGCAGCACGCTGCGCATGACCGTGAGCATCGGCGTGTGCCGCATGCCGGCGCACAGCTGCACGCTGCACGCGCTGATCGCCGAGGCCGACCGCCAGCTCTACCTGGCCAAGGCCGGCGGCCGCAACCGCGTGCACGGCATTACCCTGGACGAAACCGCCTGCGTGCTTTGATCCAGATCAACGCGGCGCGCCGCCGCCCTGCCTAGAGTGCGCCCGACAGCACCTACTTGGAGAAGCGGCGGTGGCACTTTTGGTCTGGCAGGACGATCTCAACACGGGCGTGGAGGTCATCGACCACCAGCACATGCGCATCGTGGAGATGCTCAACCACCTGCACGTGACCCAGAAGAGCATGGAGCGCGTCGCCGTGGGCGAGGTGATCGACGAGCTGATCGACTACACCCTGTCGCACTTCGCCTTCGAGGAAGAGCTCATGGAGGAGGCGGGCTACCCGTTCTGCGCCGCGCACAAGCGCGTGCACGAGGTGTTCATCAAGCGCGTCTCCGAGTACCGCATGCGTTTCGAGTCGGGCGAGGACATCACCGACGACCTGCGCAACATGCTCTCGCGCTGGCTGTTCAACCACATCCGCGGCGACGACAAGGCCTACGCCGAGCACGTCAAGCGCCACCTCAACAAGTTCGCCCGCGAACACGAGGAAGGCGGCTGGCTCGGGCGCACGCTCAAGCGCCTGTTCCGCTGAGCGCAGCGCACGCCTGCCGGCGCCGCGCGGCGCATGGCGGCGGTTCGTGCACCATGGAACCGCCGGGAGCGATGCCCGGCACCCGGCCATGAACGGCCGATGGCCGCCAGGGATGGCGGCCCCCCTTGCCCACCACGCGCGGCACGGATCAGCGCCGCGGCGCCGCGCGGCGCTGGATCGCCCATAACGCCAGCGCGGTGGCCAGCGCGGTGGCGCACAGGTAACCGCCCACCGCACCGACCCCGAACTTCCCGGCCAGCCAGGTCGCCGCGTAGGGCGCCGGCGCGGCGCCGAGGATGCCGGCCAGGTTGAACGACAGCGAGGCGCCGGTATAACGCACCTGCACCGGATACAGGCTGGCCAGCATGGTGCCGCAGGGGCCGTAGGTCAGGCCCATCAGGAACAGCCCCAGCGACAGGAAGCCCAGCACCTGCCACGGGTGCGCGGCCTGGAACAGCGGCTGGAACAGCAGCCCGAACACGAAGATCGCCAGGGTCGCCCACAGCATCGTGCGGATCGTGCCGTGGCGGTCGCCGTGCAGCGCCGCCAGCGGGATGCCCGCGGCGAAGAACAGGATGCCGACCATCTGCAGCAGCAGGAACTGCTCGCGCGTATAGCCCAGCGCCGAGGTGCCGTAGCCCAGGGTGAACACCGTCATCAGGTAGAACAGCACGAAGGTCGCGAACGCCGCCAGGGTCCCGGCCACCAGCGCGAAGCCATGGCCGGCGATCACCTCGCGCATCGGCAGCCGCACCCGCTGCCCGTGCGCGACCGCGCGGCGGAAATCCGGGGTCTCGTGGATGTTCAGGCGCACCCACAGGCCGACGATCACCAGCAGCGCACTGGCCAGGAACGGCACGCGCCAGCCCCAGGCCAGGAACGCGGCATCGTCCAGCAGCCGGCCCAGCAGCAGGAAGATGCCGGCCGACATCAGGAAGCCCAGCGGCGCGCCCAGTTGCGGGAACATGCCGTACCAGGCGCGCTTGCCCGGCGGCGCGTTCTCGGTGGCCAGCAGCACCGCCCCGCCCCATTCGCCGCCCAGGCCCAGGCCCTGGCCGAAGCGGCACAGCGCCAGCAGCGCCGGCGCCAGCAGGCCGATATCGGCATGGGTGGGCAACAGGCCGATGGCGACCGTGGACAGGCCCATGGTCAGCAGCGCCGCCACCAGCGTGGCCTTGCGGCCGATGCGGTCGCCGTAGTGGCCGAACAGCGCCGAGCCCACCGGCCGCGCGATGAAGGCCACCGCGAAGGTCGCCAGCGACTGCAGCAGCGCCGCATTGGCGCTGCTCTCGGGAAAGAACAGCGTGGGAAACACCAGCACCGCGGCGGTGGCATAGATGTAGAAATCGAAGAACTCGATGGTGGTGCCGACCAGGCTGGCGGCGAGCACGCGGCGCGGGGAATTGGCGGGAGTCGCGATCGAGGGCATGGGCGCCAGGGTGGGGAGATGTCCGCGCAGTCTGCCACGCCGCGGGCAGCCACTGCCGGCCGCCGGCGGCAACACGCCAGCGCGTCCACCGCCCCCTGCATCGCCCCCTCCTGGCCTGCCCGGCACGCTGCCCGGCGCTGCGCGAAGCGACCCACCGCGGCCCGCCGGCACGTTGCCCCGGGCCCGGCCACGACGGCGTGCGTTCACGCCCGCGCGACGTCCCCGCAACGGGAATTGAACGCGGCCTTGCCGCGCCCTCCACCGCGGTTAACCGCGGCGCAGCGGCGAGCCGCGCCACGCTGCCGGTTCACGGTCGCATGCACGGGCGCTCGGCTAGGTTCGGCCGTGCGCATATCGACACGCCGAAACGACAGGAGCAGCCATGAACGATCGACCGCTACAGACCGCCCTCCTCGCCGCCGCGCTGGCGCTGGCCGGGTCCGGCGCCGCCCACGCGCAGGACGCGCTCACCGCGCCGCAGGTACGCGCGCAGCTGGAGGCGCAGGGCTATACCAAGGTCAAGAACCTGGAGTTCAAGGACGGCATGTGGAAGGCCGATGCCACCAGCGCCAACGGCAAGCACGTGGATGTGCGCCTGGATCCGCGTACCGGCAAGGTGTACCCGGACAAGGCGGTGTCGCCGCTGGGCGAGGCCGATATCCGCGCCCAGCTGGCCACCGCCGGTTACAGCGGGGTGCATGACGTCAAGCTCGACGATGGCCTGTGGCAGGCCAAGGGCACGACCGCCGCGGGCGAGAAGGTGAAGGTGCAGCTGGATCCGGCGACGGGTGAAGTGATCGCACTGGAAAAGGACTGACCGCCGCCATGCCGGGCGCATGACGCAGCGGTGGCCGCCGCGGGCCGGCCCAGGCCACGGGCCCGCGGCGTGCGTGGATCGCGTCAGGCCAGCAAGCCGGCCTCGCGCAGCGCCGCTTCCACCCGCGGCTGGTTGCCCGACTCCAGTTCGGTCATCGGCAGGCGCAGGGTGCCGCCGCACAGGCCCAGCCGCTGCATCGCCCACTTCACCGGGATCGGGTTGGCCTCGACGAACAGCTGCCGGTGCAGCGGCAGCAGCCGCCGCTGGATCGCCATCGCCGCCGGCACCTGCCCGGCCAGCGCGGCCACGCAGAGCTCGTGCATCAGCCGTGGCGCCACGTTGGCGGTCACGCTCACGTTGCCATGCCCACCGCACAGCATCAGCGCCACCGCGGTGGCATCGTCGCCGGAGTACACCGCGAACCCGTCCGGCACGTCGCGGATCAGCCACTGCGCGCGCTCCAGGTTGCCGGTGGCTTCCTTGATGCCGATCACCCCCGGCACCTGCGCCAGCCGCAGCACGGTGTCGTGCTGCAGGTCGGCGACACTGCGGCCGGGCACGTTGTAGAGCACGATCGGCAGGTCACCGGTGGCCTCGGCGATGGCACGGAAATGGCGGTACTGCCCTTCCTGCCCCGGCTTGTTGTAGTACGGCACCACCTGCAGCTGGCTGTCGGCGCCGACCTGGCGCGCGTACTGCGCCAGCGCGATGGCCTCGGCGGTGGAATTGCCGCCGCAGCCGGCCATCACCGGCACCCGCCCGGCCGCCTGCTCCACCGCCACGCGGATGATCTCGCAATGCTCTTCCACGGTGACCGTCGGCGACTCGCCGGTGGTGCCGACCACGCCGATGCAGTCGGTGCCCTCGGCCACGTGCCAGTCCACCAGCCGGCGCAGCGCCGGGTAATCCACGCTGCCGTCTTCGTGCATGGGCGTGACGAGCGCGACGATGCTGCCGCGCAGGGGGACGTGGGAGGAGGTCATCGCGGTATCCGGGGGCGTCGGGGAGAAGGAAGCGTCGATTCTAATCGTGAAGCCGGGCACGCGGCCCTGTCCGTCCGATGCCGCGCACGTTGGTTTCAACCCCAACCAGATCGCGCGGGCACTCCCGCGCCGGCAGGTACCGCCAGCGGCCAGCGCGCGCCGTCGCCCGCCGCGGCGACCGGCTCTGCGGACACGGCGACCACGCACGGCAGCGGGCGGCTCAGGCGCCGGCCACCGCCGGATGCAGCCGCGCCCACAACACGATCATCGCCAGCGCCAGGAGCACCCAGGCCGCGGTGGCCACGCCCAGCGTGACCGCCAGCGGCCAGCGCACGCTGCCGAAGTAGACCGCCACCAGGTAGCCGGCATAGGGAAACAGCGACCACAGCCCGAACAGGGCGGTCTTCTGCAGGTCGGCACCGGTGCGCTGGCTGCCGACGATGTAGTGCGCGATCAGCGCGAACGTCGGGAACAGCGGCACCAGGCCGGCGATGAAGAAGCTCTTCGACCTGGCCAGCAGCGCGATGGCCAGTACCGCCAGCGCGCCCAGGAGGGATTTCAGAAACAGGGGAATCATGAGCGGCGCGTTGCGTTTCGGGGGAGCGGCTGCGTGCGGCGTGGACTAGCTGTGATCTCTCAGTAGGTTGTTCATCCGGGGCATCGCTGGAAGATGGGGGTTACGACACCAACCCAGCCCCAGGAGCCCCGGATGAACCTGCATAAACATGCCCGTTTGACGCCTCGCGGTCGAGCCCTGCTTGTGGACCGCATCCTCGTGCAGGGCCTGCGCATCGCGGAGGCCGCCCATGCAGCTGGCGTGAGCGTGCGCACGGCCTACAAGTGGCTGAAGCGGTACCGGGAAGAGGGTCCTGCTGGCTTGGCCGACCGCAGCTCCCGGCCGCATGCCTGCCCCCATGCCACACCGTCAACCATCGCAGCGCAGATGCTGGAACTGCGACGCTCACGCCAGACCTATCGCCAGATCGCCCAGCGGCTGTCCGTGGCGCCAAGCACCATCGCCCGGTTGCTGCGCCGTGCCGGACTGCACCGCTTGGCCGAACTGGAGCCGGCGCTGCCGGAGAACCGCTATGAACACGCCCGGCCCGGCCAACTGCTGCATCTGGACATCAAGAAGCTGGGGCGGATCGGTTCCCCGGGCCACCGTGTGACCGGTGACCGCTCGCATCGACACAGGGGCATTGGCTGGGAATACGTCCATCTGGCCATCGACGATCACTCGCGCGTGGCCTTCGCCTCCATCGAGCCGGACGAGCGCGGGACCAGCGCCTGCAAGGCCCTTATCCGCACGGTGCGCTACTACCGCAGCCTGGGCGTGTGCTTCGAGCGGGTGTTGACCGACAACGGCACCTGCTACAGGTCGCGCCGTTTCCAGCGCCTGCTCCGTCGCCTTGGCATGCGCCACCTGCGCACGCGTCCCTACACCCCGCGCACCAACGGCAAGGCCGAACGCCTGGTCCAGACCAGCCTGCGCGAGTGGGCCTATGCCCGCGCCTATGACAACTCCGGGCAGCGGGCTGGCGCCCTCCATGACTGGCTGCATCACTACAACTGGCACCGCCCTCATGCAAGCCTCGGCTACAAACCACCCATCTCCCGCATACCCCTGAACAACGTGCTGGGTTTACACAACTAGCGGGCCGCCAGCACCAGCGCCAGCGCGACGGCGGCCGGCAGCGCCTGCACGAACAGGATGGCGCGGCTGGCGGTGGCGGCGCCATACAGGCCGGCCACCAGCACGCAGGACAGGAAGAACGTGCGCACGCCGTATCCGGCCGCGCCCAGCGCCAGGGCATAGACCAGGCCGGCGGCCAGGAAGCCGTTGTAGAGCCCCTGGTTCGCCGCCAGCACCCGCGTCTGTTCGGCGAATTCACGGCTCAGGCCAAAGGCCCTGCGCCCCGCCGGCCGCGTCCACAGGAACATCTCCAGCACAAGGATGCCGGCATGGATCAGCGCGACCAGGGCGGTCGCGATATCGGCAATGAGGAGCATGACCGCCTCGTCCAGTCGCGGCAGGCGAGCATGCGCGACTTGCCGCAGGCCGGCAAGCACGGTGGCCGCGGCGTCCCCGGCCTCACTTACAATGCCGCCCCCTGTTCCACCGGCATGCGCATGGACATCATCGTCAACGAAGAACTCAAGGCCTACATCGATCCGCTGACCGCGGACGAGCATGACGCGCTGGAGCGCAGCCTGCTGGCCGAGGGCTGCCGCGACGCGCTGGTGCTGTGGGGCAACGTGCTGGTCGACGGCCACAACCGCTACGGCATCTGCCGCAAGCACGGCATCCCGTTCCAGACGGTGCAGAACACCCGTTTCCAGTCGATGCAGGACGTGCACCTGTGGATGATCGAGCAGCACCTGGGGCGGCGCAGCGTGTCCGATTTCCAGCGCGGCGTGCTGGCCCTGCGCAAGCGCGCGATCGTCGAGGCCCGGCACCGCGCCGAGCAGGAACAGCTGCGCCGCGAGAGCGAGGGCGAGGCGCCGCTGGCGGCGGCCACCGACGGCCCGGCCGATGCCGACCTGCCGCCGTGGGAGCCGGCGCCGAAGCTGTCCAGGGCCGAACTCGCCCGCGAAGCCAAGCTCAGCGCCAGCCAGGTGACGCTGATCGAGAAGATCAGCGCGCAGGCCGCGCAGGAGGTGATCGAGGCGGTGAAGGCCGGCGAGATCTCGCTCAGCGCCGCGGCGGTGGTCGCCAGCCTGCCGGAGGAGGAACAGCGCTTGGCCGCGCAGGGCGGCAAGAGCCAGCTGAAGGAAGCCGCGCGGCGGGTGCGCGAGTCGCGCCGCAAGCCGCGGCCGGCGGCGGCGGAGGACGCCGCGCAGCCGCCACAGGACCTGCCCGCGCAGGCCAGTGGCGACGCCGGCGAAGTGGAAGCGCTGCGCCAGCGCGTGGCCTCGCTGACGGCCGAGAACCAGGCGCTGCGCATGGAGCTCGAGGCACTGCGCGCGCGCCTGGCCGGTGCCGCGCCGGCGGACGCCGCGGAGGCCTGACCGGCCGCGTCCCGGCGCACCGCGCACTGCCGCCAGGGCGCAGGCGGCGCGCGCCGGTCCTGCGCGCACGACCCCGCGCGATTGCAAGACGACCGGCGCGGCGGTCACCATGCGCCCGTCCCCACAGGAGTCGGCCATGGCCTCGGCATCCCCGGAACTGGAACAGTTCGTCCGCGACGCCTTGATGCGCGGCCATGAACGCGAACAGGTGCGGCAGGCGCTGCTCGCCGCCGGCTGGAGCGCCGAACAGATACGCGGCGTGCTCGACGGCTGGGCCGAGGTGGACTTCGCGCTGCCGGTGCCGCGCCCGCGCGCTTCGCTGTCGGCGCGCGAAGCGTTCCTCTACCTGGTGCTGTTCAGCACCCTGTATTTCTTCGCCTGGAACCTGGGCAGCCTGCTGTTCGCGCTGCTCGAGCACGCCCTGCCCGACCCGGCCGACGCGCAGTGGCAGGTGGCGCGGCTGACCGGTTCGATCCGCTGGTCGATCTCGGCGCTGGTCATCGCCTTCCCGGTGTTCGCCCTGCTCGCCCGCCACCTTGCCCACGACGTGGCGCGCAATCCGATCAAGCGGCTGTCGCCGGTCCGCCGCTGGCTGACCTACCTGACCCTGTTCGTCGCCGCCAGCGTGCTCATCGGCGACCTGACCACGCTGGTGTTCAACCTGCTCGGCGGCGAACTGAGCCTGCGCTTCGTGCTCAAGGTCGCGGTGGTGGCGGCGATCGCCGGTACCGTATTCGGCCACTACCTGCGCGACCTGCGCCGCGAGGAAGTCGCCGACGGCGGCCACGCCGGCTCCGGTCGCGGCGTGCTGTGGGCGACCGGCATCGCCACGGTCCTGGCGGTCGCTGCCGGCGTATGGACCATGGATTCGCCGATGCAGCAGCGGCAGCTGCGGCTGGACGAAGCCCGCATCGGCGATCTGCAGACCCTGGAGTCGGCCATCGCCGCATGGCGCGGCGAACACGACGCGCTGCCGCCGGACATGGATGCGCTGGCCGCACAGCCGGGCGTCAACCTGCCGCGGCGCGATCCGGCCGGCGGCGCGGATTACCGCTACCGCCGCATCGACGACAGCCACTACGAGCTGTGCGCGGACTTCGCCACCGACAGCGGCCAGCGCCGCGCGCGCTGGCGCCTGCCGCAGGCCGGGCAATGGGCGCACCCGGCCGGCGCGCACTGCTTCCGCCGCAGCGCGGGCGACAAGGATTGAGCGTGGCGCCGGCCGATCCGCGCCGCGCCCAGTTGCGCCGGCTCAAGCTGTACGCGCTGGCGATGCTGCTGGCGATGCTGGCCGGCTTCGTGCTCAGCCACCTCAACGGCGAACACGGCGCCTGGGCGTGGGTGGGCGCGTTCTGCGAGGCGGCCATGGTCGGCGCATTGGCCGACTGGTTCGCGGTGGTGGCGCTGTTCCGGCGCCCGCTGAACCTGCCCATCCCGCATACCGCCATCATTCCGCGCAGCAAGGCGCGCATCGCCGACAGCCTGGCGCTGTTCGTGCGCGACCACTTCCTCGAGCCCGAGGCCCTGCTGGCCAAGCTCAGGGTGTTCGACCCGGCCACCCGCCTGGGCCAATGGCTGGCGCAGCCGCCGCAGGCGCGGATGCTGGCCGGCATGGCCCGCGGCTGGGCGCTGCAGGCACTGGACCTGCTGGACGAATCGGCCGTGCGCCGGGCCATCCAGGGCTTCGTGGTCGAACAGCTGCGGCAGTGGAACGCCGCGGCCACCGCCGGCGACCTGCTCGGCCTGCTGACCGCCGACGACCGCCACCAGCGGGTGCTGGACGAGGGCCTGACCCGCATTGCCGGCTGGCTCGACAGCGAGACCGTGCGCCAGCGTGCCTCGGCGCTGATCGTGCGCTACATCCGCAAGGAATGGCCGAAGCTGGCCAGCACCGTGGACTGGGTCAAGCCGATCGACGAGATCGGCGATTCGCTCGCCGGGCGCATGGCCCGCGCCGGGCTGGACGAATTGCAGGCGATCCTGTCCGAACCCGGGCATCCGCTGCGCCAGGACTACGCACGCTGGCTGGGCGGCTACCTGCAGCGGCTGCGCGAGGACCCCGCGCTGGCCGCGCGGGTGGACGCGCTCAAGCAGCAGCTGATCGACCACCCGGCCGTGCAGGATTACGTGCAGGGCCTGTGGCAGCGCATCCACCAGCAGCTGCGCGATGACCTGTCGCGCGAGGAGTCGGTGCTGGCCGCGCACCTGGAACGCAACCTCGGCAAGCTCGGCGCCAGCATCGGCCACGACCCGGCGCTGCGCGACGCGCTCAACCAGCACATGCTGGCCGGCGCCGAGCGGCTCACCACGCGGCTGCGCAGCGGCGTGACCACGCACATCGCGCAGACGCTCAAGGCCTGGGACGAGCGCAAGCTGGTCGAGCAACTGGAACTGAGCGTGGGCCGCGACCTGCAGTACATCCGCTTCAACGGCACCCTGGTCGGCGGCCTGATCGGCCTGCTGCTGCATGCGCTGACCGTCTGGCTGCGCTTCTGATCGCGGCCCGAGCCGCTGCGCCCGTGCCCGACCCCAGCGTGCAACCGCTTGCCCGATTTATTGAGAATGGTTATCGTTAATACGTAGGCAGTACGCCCAGCCCTGCGCGGCGCGATGCATCGCATCCCCCGCCGCCCGCCCCGTGTACCCCCAACCAAACCGATGCGGCGCGACGCTTCCTGCGTCGTGCCGTGCATGTGGGCCGGCTACGGGAGAGGCGACGTGCAGCGCACGGTCACGCGGGGCGTGGCGCGCTGCCATGGGCGATTCCGCGGGTCGGCCTTCCCACCGCCCACCAGGAATCCACGATGCAGTCCCCACGCTTGCTCCCGCCGCCACGGCCCACGCTGCTGGCCCTCGCCCTGAGCGCCGCCCTGTCCGCGCCCGCCGCACTGGCCCAGACCGCGCCGGGCGACGCCACCACGCTCGATGCGGTCAAGGTCGTGGCCGAAGCCGACGACGCGTACACGGTGCGGCACGCGCGCACCGCGACCCGGCTCGACCTGTCGCTGCGCCACACCCCGCAGTCGGTCACCGTGCTGACCCGCCAGCAGCTGGACGACATGGGCCTGCACGCGATGTCCGACGTGATGGGCCAGGTGACCGGCGTGCACGTCTCGGTGACCGACAGCGAGCGCATCAACTACGTCTCGCGCGGCTACAACATCAGCAACTTCCAGGTCGACGGCATGCTCAACACCTTCAGCGGCTACATCAAGACCAACAACGACAGCGCCCTTTACGAGCGCATCGAGGTGGTCCGCGGCGCCACCGGCCTGACCACCGGCGCCGGTGATCCGTCGGGCACCATCAACTACGTGCGCAAACGCCCCACCGACCAGTTCGCGATGAGCGCCAGCGTGACGGCCGGGCGCTGGGGCAACCAGCGCCTGGAGGCCGACATCGGCGGCCCGCTCGCGCTGGACGGCCGCGTCCGCGCGCGCATGGTCGCGGCCAGGCAGCAGAGCGATTCGTTCCGCGACGTGTACCGGCTGGACAAGGACGTGTTCTACGGCATCGTCCAGGCCGACCTCACCAGCAGCACCCTGCTCGAGGCCGGCTACGAATACCAGTCGCCGGAGACCTCCGGCGTGACCTGGGGCGTGGTGCCGTACTGGGGCGTGGACGGCCAGCCGGCCAACCTGCCGCGTTCAACCAACTTGTCCGCGCGCTGGAGCCAGTGGCCGATCGTGGAGAAGACCGCGTTCGCGCGGCTGGAGCAGAGCCTGGGCCACGACTGGTCGGCCAGGGCCAGCTATACCCGCTCCAGGCGCGATACGCAGGGCGAAGTCTGGTACGGCGCCGCCGGCTATCCACGCCCGGACGGCAGCGGCGTGCGGGCCTACGTGGGCGTGTTCGGCGAGCGCGGCGACATGCAGGTGCTGGACCTCAACGCCGGCGGCCCGTTCCGCCTGTTCGGGCGCGAACACGAACTGGTGGTCGGCGTCGGCCAGTCGCTGCGCAGGGGCGAAGTGCCGGCGACCGACTACGCCTATCCCGACGGCTACGACCAGGTCGCCGACTGGCGCCACTGGGACGGCAACGTCGCGCCGCTGCGCGTCACCCGCCCCGGCTGGCTGGCCGCGCAGGACGAACTGAAGCAACGCGCCGCCTACCTGGCCACGCGCCTGCAGCTGGCCGACCCGCTGCTGGCGGTGCTGGGCGCGCGCTACGGCAGCTGGGAGACGCGCAGTTGGAACTACACCCGCGACAGCGCCGGCAAGCTGCTCGGCACCCGCCGCGGCGGCTACCGGCCCGACGATTCGCTGACCCCGTACGCGGGCCTGGTGTATGACCTCGGCGCGCACTTCAGCGCCTATGCCAGCTACACCGACATCTTCCAGCCGCAGAACTACCGCGACAAGGACAACCGTTATCTGAAGCCGGTGGTGGGCGACATGTGGGAGGCCGGCCTCAAGGGCGAATTCTTCGATGGCCTGCTGAACGCCTCCGCCGCGCTGTTCAAGGGCGCGAAGGACAACGTCGCCGAGCTGGACGATTCGGTGCCTGAAGGCTCGCTGCCCGACGGCGCCAGCGCCTACCGTTCCACCGGCAAGGGCAACCGGGTCAAGGGCTGGGAAGTCGAAGCCCAGGGCCGCCTGGGCGAGCGCTGGAACCTGTCGGCCGGCTATGCCCACACCACCGTGCGCAACCCGCAGGGCGTGCGCCAGAACACCACCACGCCGGTGGACACCTTCCGCCTCAATGCCAGCTGGCGTCCCGACGGCGCCTGGAGCCGGCTGTCGCTGGGCGGCGGCGCGACCTGGCAGAGCGCGATCTGGCGCATGAGCAACCGCCCGGCCGCCGACTACGCGACCAGCGGCAGGACCTACAGGTCGCCGATCACCCAGGACGCGTACTTCCTGCTCAACGCCTTCGCCAGCTACCGCTTCAACGACAACCTCTCCGCGCAACTGAACATCAGCAACCTGCTGGACAGGAAGTACTACAACAACGTCGGCTTCTACGACGGCGTGTACTGGGGCGAGCCGCGCAACGTGCGCCTGACCCTGCGCTGGAAGCTGTAAGCCCTTCAGGGAACCGCTGCCGGATGCAGCGCCGGCCATGGATGGCCACCTTCCGCCGCGCGCAGCGCGCGGCGCCCGTCCGATCCGCTACCGCAGACTCCGTGGACAACACGACACCCCTCCCCCACCCGTGGCACCGCCGGCTCGGTGCCTTCCTCGCCCGCCCCTGGCCGGGCGTGTTGTCGCGCACGCTGGCGGCGATCCTCGGCGGCTACGCCCTGGCCGCCGCGTCGGCCGCATTCCTCGCCGTGGCGCTGCCGATGGCGCGCAGCCAGGCGGTGCTGACCGGCATGCTGCTGGCCATCGTGGTGTACGCCTGCGCCGCGTTGTGGGCCTTCGCCAGCGGCAGCGCGCTGCGCGCCTGGGCCGGCATCGCCACCCCCGCCCTGCTGTTCTGGCTGGGCGTGCAGTGGCTGGGAGCGCCGGCATGAAGCAGGGGTTCCGCCAGTCGATGGCCTGGCTGCACACCTGGACCGGGTTGCTGGTGGGCTGGGTGCTGCTGCTGATCTTCATGGCCGGCACCGCCAGCTACTACCGCGAGGAGATCAGCCGCTGGATGCGCCCGGAGCTGCCGCGCAACGCGGTCGACGCCGACCAGGCCGCGGCCAATGCGCTCGCCTTCCTGCGCGAACGGGCGCCGCACGCCGAGAGCTGGAACGTAAGCCTGCCCGACCCGCGCAACCCGGCCATGCGCACGTTCTGGCGCAACCCCGAGTCGATGGCCTCGCCGCCGGCCGACGGCGGGGAACGACGCAGCCGCCGCGGTGGGCGCTTCGGCGACGCCACCCTGGACCCCAACACCGGGCGCGAGGTGAGCGCGCGCGACACCCGCGGCGGCGACTTCTTCTACCGCCTGCACTTCGACCTGCACTACCTGCCGGTGCTATGGGCGCGCTGGATCGTCGGCTTCTGCGCGATGTTCATGCTGGTGGCCATCGTCACCGGCGTCATCACCCACAAGAAGATCTTCCGGGACTTCTTCACCTTCCGCCCGGGAAAAGGCCTGCGCTCGTGGCTGGATTTCCACAACGTCAGCGCGGTGATGGCGCTGCCCTACCACGCGATGATCACCTATACCGGCATCGTGACGCTGATGTTCCTGTACCTGCCGTGGGGCGTGAAGACGGCTTACCCGGACGACGAGGACGCGTTCTTCAACGACGCCTTCGCGCGCCTGGCCGAGGTCCAGGGGCCGGCCGCGGGCCGCGCGGCGCCGCTGCCGATCCAGCAGTTGCTGGACAGCGCGCGGCGGCACTGGAATGGGGCACAGATCGCCGGTTTCGTGGTGCACCGTCCCGACGCCGCCAACGCGGTGGTCGACATCCAGCAGCGTGACGGCCGCCGGTTGAGCATCGACACGCCGTCGCTGCGCTACGACGCGGTCAGTGGCGCGCTGCTCGGCGCCAGCCCGGATGCCGGTGGCGCCACCCGCACCCGCGGGGTGCTGTACGGCCTGCACCTGGCCCGCTTCGCCGAGCCCGGCCTGCGCGCGCTGTTCTTCCTGTCCGGGCTGGCCGGTTGCCTGATGGTGGCCAGCGGCGTGGTGCTGTGGGCGGTCAAGGAGCGGCCGAAGCATGCCAGGGCCGGCAAGACCGGCGTCGGCCTGCGCCTGGTCGATGCGCTCAACATCGGCACCGTGGCCGGCCTGCCCATCGCCTTCGCCGCCTACTTCTGGGGCAACCGCCTGCTGCCGCTGCAGCTGGCCGGGCGCCCGGCGGCCGAGGCCGACGTGTTCTTCTGCGCCTGGGGCGCGGCGCTGCTGGCCGCCCTGGCGTGGCCGCGGCGGGCGATGTGGGCCGCGCAGCTGTACCTGGGCGCGGCCGCGTTCGCGCTGCTGCCGTTGCTCAACGCGCTGACCACCCGGAGCCACCTGGTCGCGGCCATCGCCGACGGCGACTGGGCGCTGGCCGGCTTCGACCTGGCCATGATCGGCTTCGGCGCGATGCTGGCGTGCTGCGCCTGGCGCGTGCAGCACTGGCAACCACCGCCCAGCGCGGCGCAAAGGAAACGCCGGCAGCACGGCGCCGGCGAGGAGGCCCGCGCATGATGGCGCTCGCCCTGGGGCTGTCGTTCGCGGCGTTCGCCACGCTGTCGCTGGCCATGGAAAAACACCAACAGGACCTGTACGGCAAGGCTGCCGCCAGCCCGGCGCGCAGGCGGCTGTGGCGCGGGCTGGGCTGGGCGGTGCTGGCGCTGGGTACCGGCCTGTGCGTACGCGCGCACGGCTGGGCGCTGGGGCCGGTGATCTGGCTCGGCGCGCTGACCGCCGCCGGACTGGTGCTGGCGCTCGCGCTGCATCCATACCGGCCGCGCTGGGTGGTGCCGCTGGCATGGACGCTGCCGCTCGCCGGACTGCTGGTCGCGCTTTGCTGACGGCGGCGGCGCATGCGCCGCGACGCCGGGTGACGGGCGCTGCCCCGTTCCCGGATCGACCCTCCGGGAACGGCACCCGCCGCGCTTACGGCACCGCCGCGGTGACGACGATCTCGATCTTCCACGCCGGGTTGGCGAGCTTGGCCTGCACGGTGGCGCGCGCCGGCGTGGCGCCTTCCGGTACCCACTTGTCCCAGGCCTGGTTCATGCCGGCGAAATCGGCCATGTCGGCCAGGAAGATTTCCGCGCGCAGGATGTGGTGCTTGTCGGTCGGCGCCAGCCGCAGCAGGTCGTCGATGGCTTTCAGCACCTGTTCGGTCTGGCCGACGATGTCGGCGCTGGTGTCTTCGGGCACCTGCCCGGCGAGGTAGGCCACGCCGTGGTGGATGGTCATTTCCGACATGCGCGGACCGGTATCGAAACGTTCGATCATGGGCTTTCCCGTGGGTGGATGTAGGCCCATTGTGCCCGCAACCGATGGTTTCAGCGGAGACGGGGCAGCCGCCACAACTGCACGGCGGCCAGCGCCAGCCAGCCGAGCACCAGCGCGATCACCGCCTTCTGCCCCAGCCCGCGCGGCGTGTCGCGCCAGAGCACGTGCAGCCACAGCCCGGCGAACGCCAGCCACGCCCATCCCCACGCCAGCGGATAGGCACCACGCCAGCGGCGGTCGCGACCGAAGCACCAGGCCTGCAGCAGCATCGCCGTGGTGACGCACAGGAATGCGGTCTGCGCGGCCAGCGCATGCACCAGCGGCGCCAGCGCCGGCGCGTGCTGCGGCAGCCAGCTGTCGCCCACGGCCACCGTGGCCAGGCCGGTGCCGGCCGCGCAGAACAGGGCCAGCGGCAGTCCGCGCCGCGCCGGTCCGCGCAAGCGCAGGTGCAGTGCGATGGCGAGCGCCACGATCGCCGCGGCCAGCACGCAGTAGGCGCTGCGCAGCCACGGCGCGTACGGGCCGTGCAGGTACAGGCTGAGCGTGGCACGCGTCCAGTCCAGGTCGGTACGCGCCACCTGCAGCCAGGTCGCGACAACGGTGAACAGCAGCAGCGCCGCCAGCACCGGCAGCGCGGCCAGGCGCGCGGGATCGCGATGTGGACGGTGGCGGCCGGCGGCCACGGCCTGTTCCTTGCGCAGGGTCGGGACACCAGCTTAGCCGCGCCGCCAGCCGTCCGCCCGCTGAAGGCCACGCGCCCACTTGCCAGAACCGTCACGCCATGCCGATAGTCTCTGCACTCCCGCGCCTGCATGGCGCCCTGCCCGTTGCCGCGCATGGCCGACCCCGCCGTACCCACCGCTCCCCCGACCGCCGGCTGGCGCCGGTTCGCCGCCGTCGCCGTGACCCTGGCAATCATGGGCATGGCCCTGCACGCGCTGGCCGGTGAGTTCAGCGAGCACGGCTACCGGCAGATCCGCGGCGCCATGCATGCGCTGTCGTGGTCGCAGCTGGGGCTGGCGCTGCTGCTGGGCATGGCCAGTTACGCCTGCCTGATCGGCTTCGACGCGATCGGGCTGCGCCGCGCCAACCGGCGCCTGCCGCCGGGCCGGGTGGCGATCACCGCCTTCCTCGCGCATGCCGCCGGGCAGACCCTGGGCTTCGCCGCGCTCACCGGCGGCGCGATCCGGGTGCGCAGCTATGGCAGCGCCGGGTTGGGACTGGCCGAGATCGGCCAGGTGGTGCTGATGAGCACCCTGGGCTTCGTGTTCGGCGCCTGGGTGCTGCTGGGCCTGGCGTTGTGGCTGGAGCCGGGCGCGGCGGCATTGGCGCTGCCGCTGGACGCGTCGGCGGTGCGCCTGCTGGGCATCGCCCTGCTGCTCGGCTTCGCTGCGATGTGGCTGCTGGTCGGCGCCGACGGCCGCAGCATCGGCTGGCGCCGGCACCGGGTATGGATACCGGACCGGCGCACGGTGCTGGAGGTCACCGCACTGAGCCTGGTGGAACTGGGCCTGGCGTCGGCCGCGTTCTACGTGCTGCTGCCGGCGCAGGATGGCGTGGGCTACATCGGCTTTGTCGGGTTGTACCTGGTGGCGGTGGTCGCCGGGCTGGTCTCCACGGTGCCGGCCGGGCTGGGCGTGTTCGAGTGGAGCCTGCTCAAGCTGCTGCCGCAGCTGGCGCCGGCGGCGATCCTGGCCGCGGCGGTGGCCTACCGCGTCACCTATTACCTGGTGCCGCTGTTCCTCTCCACCCTGCTGGCCGGGCTGGCCGCCGTCCGCCGGCCGCTGCGCAGCGGCGCCAGCACCGCCTGGAACGTGCTGCGCCCCTGGCTGCCGCAGGTGATCGCGCTGGCGGTGTTCGCGGTCGGTGCGCTGCTGGTGATCGACGGCACCCTGCCGGCGCCGCGGCATCGCGCATTGCATGCGCCGCTGCCGATCGTGGAGACCTCGCACCTGCTGGGCAGCCTCGGCGGCGTGCTGCTGTTGCTGATCGGCCAGGGGCTGCAGCGGCGCAGCCATGCGGCGTGGCTGATCGCGTTGGCAGTGAGCGTGCTGTTGCCGATTCCGGCCTGGCTGCGCGGCGGCCATGCGCTGGTGGCGCTGACCCTGCCGCTGGTGGCGGTGGCGCTGTGGGCGGCGCGGCGGGAGTTCTACCGCCAGGGCGCGCTGCTCGACGAGGCCTGGTCGTGGCCGTGGCTGCGCAACGTGGCGCTGGTGCTGGTGGCCACGGTGTGGCTGCTGTTCTTCGTCTACAGCCACGTCGAGTACCAGAACGAGCTGTGGTGGCAGTTCGCCACGTCCGGCAACGCGCCACGCGCGCTGCGCGCGCTGCTGCTGGTCAGCATCGTGGTGATCGTGTTCGGGGTGGCGCGGCTGCTGCACAGCACCCGCGCGCCGTTGCCGCTACCCGACGCCGCGCAGCTCGAGCAGCTGCGGCCGCTGCTGGCGCAGGCGCACGACACCCAGGCCTGCCTGGCGATGACCGGCGACAAGGCGATCCTGCGCAGCGACGACGGCAATGGCTTCGTGATGATGCAGCGCTACGGCGGCTCGCTGGTGTCGATGGGCGACCCGGTCGGCCCGCCGGACACCGCGCGCATGCTGATCTGGAAATTCCGCGAGGAAGCCGACCGGCTCGGCCTGCGCCCGGTGTTCTACCAGACCGGGGACCAGCACTGGCAGACCTACCTCGACCTGGGCCTGACCCTGGTCAAGCTCGGCGAGGAAGCGATGGTGTCGCTGGCCGGCTTCAGCCTGGAAGGCAGCGCGCGCGCGGAACTGCGCCAGGCGTGGAACAAGGGCCGCCGCAGCGGCCTGGCGTTCCGGGTGGTGCCGGCCGCGGATGTCGCGCCGCTGTTGCCGGCGCTGGAGGCGATCTCCGACGCCTGGCTGGAGGAGAAGGCCGGCGACGAGAAGGGGTTCTCGCTGGGCAGCTTCGACCCCGACTACCTGTGCCGCTTCCCGATGGCCCTGGTCGAGGCCGAGGGCCGGATCGTGGCGTTCGCCAACCTGTGGCAGGCGCCGCTCGCGCGCGAGTTGTCGGTGGACCTGATGCGGCACGCCGCCGACGCCCCCAAGGGCACCATGGACTTCCTGTTCATCGAACTGTTCCTGTGGGGCGCGGCCAACGGCCATACCCGCTTCTCGCTGGGCATGGCACCGCTGACGGGGCTGGCCGAACACCGCCTGGCCGGGCGCTGGAACCGCTTCGCCAACCTGGTCGCGCGCCACGGCGAGCGCTTCTATGGCTTCGGCGGCCTGCGCCGCTTCAAGTCCAAGTTCGCGCCGGAATGGCGCCCGCGCTACCTGGCCGCGCCGGGCGGCATGCACCTGCCCGCCGCGCTGCTGGACGTGACCCGGCTCATTTCGCTGGATCCGCGCCGGCAGTCGAACTGAGCCCACGCAGCCGCTGCAGGATCACCCGCGCCAGCCCGGCGTAATCGCCCTGGAAGTGATGGTCGCCGGGCAGGCGCACGACCTGCGCCGACCCGGCCGGCAGCCGCGGGCACAGCGCATCGTCGTCGTCCTGGCCGTAGACGCAGACGGTGCGTGCTGCCGGCAGCCGGCGCATCTCCGGCGCGATCGGCAGCCCGTCGCCATCGCCCCCCAGCCAGTTGCTGACGTGGAACTCGTAGTCGGCGTGCGTGCCCACCGACAGCAACGCGGTCATCGCCAGCATCGAGGCGGTATCGGCGGACAGCCGGTTGATCGCCGCCGGCAGCACGTCGGCGCCCTGCGAGAAGCCGAGCAGCAGCAGCTTCGGGCGCTGCCACTGCCGCGCGTAATGGCGGGCAATGCGGTCCAGGTCGGCGGCGAAGCCGGCCGGCGTGCGCGCACTCCAGAAATAGCGCAGCGAATCCACGCCCACCACCGGGATGCCGGCCTGCGCCAGCGCGCCGGCGACCTCCTTGTCCAGCCCGGCCCAGCCACCGTCGCCGGACACGAACACGGCGAAGGTGTCGCCGTTGCCGGCGGCCGGCACCTCGACCAGCGGCAGGCCGTCCAGCTCATGTGGCACCGGCGGCAGGCTCACCCCACGCTGCGCGCCCAGTACCCGCGCCGCGGCAACCTCGCCGGGCAGCGCGCTGCCGGCGGCAGTGCGCTGGAAGCGCCGCGCCAGCGGCACCGCCCGCACGAAGGCCTCGACCTCGCCCGCCGGACAGCGCGGGGCATGCCCCGGCGCGGCCTCCAGCCACGGGAAGCCCAGCGCCACCGGCAGCAGCGTGCCACCGTGGATGCCGTCGCCGCAGATCATCCGCGTATCGCCCAGGCGCGGGCAGAAATCCTCGGTGAGCAGGCCGGCGAACACGTCCGGACCGGACTGCGCGGACACCGCGTAGGCCAGCGCGGCCCCGGCGCCATCGCCGCCGAGGATCGGCAGGTGGTAGGTCGGCACCCGCAGATAGGCCTGCACATAGCGCGAGAAGTTCTCCACGTCGCCGGCGGAGAACCCGCAGCTGCCGCCTTCCTTCGCCAGCACCCCGGCCAGGTGGCGGGTATCGACGTCCACCACCAGCGCGCCATCGCGGCGCAGCGCCTGCAGCCGTGCCTGCCGCGGCGCGGCGTCGCCCTCACCGGCGAACCAGACCACCACCCGCTGCACCGGTCCATCGGGCAACAGCACCGGCACCCGTTCGAAACGGCCATGGCTGACCGGCTCCAGCGCCAGTGCCGGCGCCGCCAGCAGGCCCGACGCCATCACCACCACCAGAGCGAGCGACGCATGTGCCATGAGAGCTTCCTTGACCAGGGAAACGGCAAGCCTACGCCTGCCGATGCGGGAACGGGGTGGAAACGCGGCGTCAGTCCTGCGCGTCCGGATGCCGCAGCTTCCACGCCGCCAGCGCCTGCCGGTAGCGCGCCAGCTCGTCGGCATACAGGTCCAGCACACACAGCGGACAGCCGCTGCCGCAGCATTCGTTGGGCCCCGGCTCCTCCGGCGGCGTCGGCCGCGGGTCCGGGTCGGGCGTGGGGATGGGAATCGGGTTCATCGCTTCGGCCGGTGTGGCCGTCGTCAAAACAGGATGGAGCAATTCTAGGCCATGGGGTCCGGCAAGGCGCGGGCTATGGCCGTGGTCGTGGCTGTGGCCGTGGCTGTGGCTGCCGTTGCCGTTGCCGTTGCTGTTGCTGTTGCTGTTGCTGTTGCTGTTGCTCGTGATCTTGCACTGCTTTTGACTTCCGGGTCCCCTTCCGCAGCGACGCAGCCGGCGGGAATAACCCGAAGGGCGACGTGCATGGATGCACGTCGTTTTTCGACGAGACAAGGATGTCTCGTCGAAAAATCCCGCCGGCGGAGTGAACCCGGCGCGCGTAGCGCGACGGGCGCGGAGGCAGGGCGTGCTTTCTCTTGGTTACTTCTCTTTGCACGAGCAAAGAGAAGTAACTCGCTCCTGCGAAGCAGGGGCGAAAGCTCGGCCTTCAAGCTTCCGCTTTCATACTTGCCCAAAGCCCATTGAACTTCTTGGCTATCACCTTGGCCTCCGCTCCTGCCGGTTTGAGAAGGCAAGCAAAGGCTGGAGCAGGATCAAAAGCTTTCGCTCCCCTTCGGGGCGCGAGCCACCTTTCTTTGCTCGTGCAAAGAAAGGTGGCCCAAAGAGGCGCTTTTCAACAGCCGGATGGCTGGTCAACACGCCCCTGCCTCCGCGCCCGCCGCGCTACGCGCGCCGGGTCCACTCCGCCTGTGGGATTTTTCGACGAGACATCCTTGTCTCGTCGAAAAACGACGTGCATCCCTGCACGTCGCCCTTCGGGTTATTCCCACCGGCTCCGTCGCTGCGGAAGGGGACCCTGAAAGTCAAAAGCAATGAGCAACAGCCAAAGCCAAAGCCAAAGCCAAAGCAGGCCTCAGCCCGTCACCCGATTCAGATTCACCCGCGCCTGCGCGTCATACCGTGCATGGAAGAAATCGCTGAAGAAAATGCGCGGCTGCGCCAGCACACCTTTCAGAAAACGCCGGCGATTGAGCCGGAACAGGAAACCCGGCACCTTGCCCCGGTACTCCTCGGCGATGCCACGGTCATAGGCATCGAACACCTCGGGCGGCGCGCCAAGAATGGCCATGTCGCTGTCCAGGAACAGCGCCGCGTCCGCGTCCAGCTCATCGCCACGCACCTGGCCGTGGCGCGCGGTGAACGTGATCAGCGCCGCCACCCGCTCCGCATCCACGCCGGCATCGGGCAGCCAGCGCGCGATCGCGGCCCGCGCCATCGCCGCCGAGCGCGCCTCGTTGTCGCCGCGCCCGGCCTCGTACACCGCGTCGTGGTACAGCATCGCCAGCGCCACCTCGCGCGGCTGCCGCCAGCCCGGGCCGGCGGCAACGTCGCGATGGTGGTGCAGCAACGCCTGCACGTGGCCAAGGTTGTGGTACGCACGCGGCGGCTGCGCGTGCGCGGCTTCGATCTCGGCCAGTTGGCCTGCCGGCAGCGGCATCGGAATCAGGTCCATGCGCCATTCTAGGCAACGGCCGGGGCGGCGGCGACGCCGGGTGCGGACCTCACGCCAACGCGTGCCCTGCCCGCGCCCTGCTGGCCGGCACCGCGCGGCGGCGGCGCCCGGCGACGGCCCTCAGCCCAGCGTCCAGCGCCCTTCCAGCTGGTAGCGGGTCTGTCCCAGGAAGCTGCGGATCAGCACGAACTCGCGCACCAGCCAGCGCATCGGCTGCACCGGCTGCACCGGCAGGCGCCGCTTGTCGTAGAGCAGGGTCAGGTGCGGCGTGAACCCCGGATCGGGGCGGCTGCCGATGGCCTGCAGGCAGCGCGCCAGCTCCTGGTGCAGGCCCTGCAGCAGGTCGGCGCCATGCGCGCTGCGCAGCACGAACGGATGCTGGCGGCCACCGGCAAAGCTGCCGACTTCATCGAAGCACACCTCGAATTCCGGCATCCGTACCCGCGCCGCGGCCTGCTGCACCTTGGCCAGCAGGCTCGGCGGCAGGCCGGCGTAATCGCCCAGGTGATGCAAGGTGACATGCAGGCGCTCGCGCGCCAGCGGCCGTCCGTCCAGGCCGTGTTCGGCACGCAGTCCCTCGGCCAGTTCGGCGATGCGCCAGGCGGTGGCCGGGTCCGGCATCACCGCGAAGAACAGGCGCTCGGTGGGGATGTCGCTGCCGAGACCCAGCGACAGTTGCGCCTCGGCGGAGGGAATGAACTTCGTCATGGTCGAATGGAAACGCCGGCCGGCGGAGCGCGCCGGGGTACGGCGGCCGGCCTGGTCTGGGGCGCGGATACTAGCAGACCCGGCGCGGTGCCGGGCCGTGCGCCGCCGCTGCCCATAACGCGCATGGCGAAAATATGACCAGCCGCGTGCAACGCCGGCGGCACAAGGGCTGCCGCGAGTTATCCACATCTTTGCCAAGCCCCGGTCCACACCTTCTGTGGATGCCGCGCCAGGCGGCGGCGACGGGCTTACACTGGTGCCGCCGCCGCAACCCACCGGGTCGCCATGATCGCCTGGAGTGCTTTCGCCCTGCTCGCCGCCATCAGCGTCGCCCCGCCGGACGCGGCGGACGCGCGGCTGGCGCCACCGACGCCCGAACAGATCATGGCCATTCCCCCGCGCTGGAACAACGGGTGCGCGAGGAAGTCATCGCGCCCAGCCGCTCGCCGGAACAGCGCCTGCAGCGGCTGATGGAGCTGGTCTTCCAGCCCCGCGCGCCGGCCGCGGCGGAGGCCCCGGATGCAGCGCTGCGGTACGACACCGCCGCGACCCTGACTGTCGCCGAGGCCTGGCGCCAGCGCCGCGCCAATTGCCTTTCCTTCACCCTGCTGTTCATGGCCCTGGCGCGCGAAGCGGGTATCGAGGCCGACGTCCAGGAGGTCGGACGGGTCGTCACCTGGTACCAGGAGCAGGGCGTGGTCTACAACGCCGGGCACGTCAACGTCGGGCTGCGCGTGAACGGTCGCCGCGGCACCCTGGACCTGGACCAGGACGTGCTGTACGACCGTCGTGGCCCGCGCCCGGTTTCCGACCAGCGCGCACTGGCCCATTTCTACAACAACCGCGGTGCCGAGCTGCTGGCCGAGGGGCAGGTCGCGGCGGCCCGCGAGCATTTCCGGGTGGCGCTGCAGCAGGAGGCGCGCTTCGCGCCGGCATGGAACAACCTGGGCGTGCTGGAAACCCGCGCGGGCGACACCGCCGCCGCGGCGGCCGCGTTCGACCGGGCCCTGGCCATCGACCCCGACCTGCCCTCCACGCTCGCCAACGCCAGCGCGCTGTACCTGCGGATCGGCGACAACGCGCGTGCCGCGCGGCTGGACGCGCGGCTGCGGCGCGAACACGAGCGCGACCCGTTCTACCAGTTCATCCAGGGCGTGGAAGCCGAACGCCGTGCCGATTACGCCGCCGCCATCCACTACTACCGGCATGCGGTGCGACTGTATATGGCAGCGCGCACCAGTTCCACTTCGGGCTGGCGCGCGCCTACTCGCTCAGCGGCGACGACCGCCGCGCGGTGCGCGAACTGGAGCGGGCCCGCGAGCTGGGCAGCTCCGACCACCTGCGTGCGATTTACCAGGCCAAACTGGAGGCGCTGCGCCGGCTCACCGCCCGGCACGCCGGGCATTGACGCGCCCGGCGGCCGCCACGCGCAGGCTCAGGCCTTGCGCAGGAAGCAGGTCTTGAGCACCAGGCCCTTGATCTTGTCCGAGTTGCCTTCGATGTGCTCGGCGTCGTCCTCGACCAGGCGGATGTTGCGGATCACCGTGCCCTGCTTGAGCGGGATCGACGAACCCTTGACCTTCAGGTCCTTGATGACGGTGACGGTGTCGCCGGCGACCAGTACGTTGCCGTTGCTGTCGCGCACCACCAGCGCCGCTTCGCCCGCCTCGCCCGGGGTCCATTCGTGGCCGCAATCGGCGCAGATCCACAGCGCGCCGTCGGGATAGACGTTCTGCGACGAACACTGCGGGCAGGAAGAAACGGGCATGGCGACTCCAGACGATGACGTTGCAGGCCCGCTATTGTAGCCGCCCGCCCCGGGTTCGCCGGGGCGGGCCTGGCGGGGATGCTCAGCGCGCGCCGAGGTCCACCCGCACATTGCCCGAATGCGAGGTGATGGAGATGTCGCCGTCGCCGCCGCCGAGGCGCGCGTCCAGGCTGCTCCCCGGACCGTAGCGCGGGCGTTCGACCTGGCCCACGTCCGAGCGGATGGCGCCGCTGAAGCTGCTGACCTTCAGTTGCGCGGAGGTGCGCGCCGGCAGCGCCAGCGCGATCGGCGCGCTCACCGTCTGCAGGCTGATGCGCCCGCCCGGCTGCAACCCGGCGCTGCGCACGCCGAGCCCGCCGGACACGGTTTCGGCGTCGAGCCGCTGCACCGCCGACAGGTCCAGGTCGACCGGCCCGGACACCGAATTGGCCGCCACCTCGCCGCCGCTGCCACCGCTGGCGTTGATCGCGCCGCTGACCGTGCGCAGCTCCAGCCGCGGGGTACGCAGCTGCGAGCGGATCGCGCCGCTGACGGTATTGAGCGTGGCCTGCACGGCCTGCCCGCGCACGGTGATGCCGCCGCTGACGGTGTTGGCCTGCAACCTGCGCAGATCGACGTCGGCCACGTCCAGCGTGGCGCTGACGGTACCGGCCTGCAGTTCGCTGCCGCGCGGCACCCGCAGTTCCAGCACCGCGCCCCGGCTGTTGCGGCTGTTGCGCGGGTAGACCACCTTCAGCTGCACGCGGTTGGCGCTGTTCTGGACCTCCAGGCGCTGGCCTTCGCCCAGGCTGCCGGTCAGCTGCACCTCGTTGCGGTCCCAGCCGCGCACGTTCACCGAGCCGGCGATGTTGCTGATCTCCACCCGCCCGCCGCTGGACAGTGGGTGATGTTCGTTGACCGGCGTCTGCGCCAGCGCCGGTGCCAGGGGGGCCAGCAGCACGACGGCGGCCAGCAGGTGTCGCAGGGAAACATTCACGGGGATTCTCCTTCAGGTGGAAAGACCGGCGCCATCCAGGCCCTGCCGGGTAAGTTCAAGCCGCAGCGCGTAGGTGCGCCGCAGCTGGCCGAGCAGGAACCCGGCATCGGGGCTCTGCGCGATCGCCGAGCGGATGCTGCCGGCGCTGGCATCGAGCTCGTGCAGCGCCGGCGCGAGTTCGGCCGGCACGCTGTCCTGCGGGATCGCCGCCAGTGCCTGGCGATAGGTCGCGGCCAGCGCGTCGGCCTGCGCCGCCAGCGACGATGCCTGCGTCATCCGTGTCGCCTGGGTGGCCTGGGTGGCCTGGGTGGCCTGCGGCGGGGACCCGGCCCACCAGCGGCCGGTGCCCAGCAATGCCAGCGCCGCCACCGCGGCGGCCGCGGCGGCGGAGGTCCAGCGCCGACGGCGCGGGCGCGGGCGTGAGCGCGGGTCACCGCGGCGGGCCGCTCGCGTGGCGCCTCGTGCAGCCGTGCGGCGATGTGCTGCCAGGCCGCGGCCGGCGGCACGCGCTCGCTGGGAAGTCGGCGCAGGCGCGCGGCCAGGTCATCGTGGTCGTGGTCGGAATCGTGTTCGTTCATGGTGTTTCTCCCAGGCGCGCGCGCAACAACCCGCGCGCACGATGCAGCTGTGCCTTGGAACTGCCGACGGCCATCTGCAGTTCCTCGGCGATTTCGTGGTGCTTCCAGCCCTCGATGTCGTGCAGTACAAGCACCGCACGGGCGCGGGGCGGCAGCGTTTCCAGCGCGCGCTCCAGGTCCAGCCCGGTGGCCTGGCAACGACTGGACGCCGGCATCCGCGCCAGCAGGTCCATGCCCTCCTCGCCGATATCCAGCGCCTCGAACGCGGCGCTGGCGCGCAGTTCCATCAGCGCCGTGTTCACCGCCATGCGGTGCAGCCAGGTACCCAGCGCGCTCTCGAAACGGAACTGCGGCAATGTGCGCCAGGCCTGGATGAAGGTCTCCTGCAGCGCGTCATCGGCGCGCGCCGCGTTGCCGCCGCACAGCCGCCACAGCAGCGCATACAGGCGCGGGGCGTGGCGGCGGTAGATGCGCTCGTAGGCGTGGCGGTCGCCACCGGCGGCGGCACGCGCCAGCGCGGCATCGTCGGCGGCCTGCGGGAAAGGAGAGGTGGCGGTCACGGTGGCGTCGAGCATATCCGTTGGATGCGGCGGCCAGCAGAAAGGTTTAAAGCCGCCTGCGATCTTTTTGCCGGGGCGGCACAGCGGCCACGCCGATATGGGCTGACAAGGCCGCGCCGGCTGGCCGACAATCCCGCCTCGCCCCCCGCCTGCCAACCATGTCCCTGTCCACCGCTGCCCGCACCGACACCGGCGCCGCGCCCCGTCGGCAAGCCCACCGCGGCCGCTGGCACCCGGCGTGCGCGGTACGCACGGCGGCCCCGCGCGGGCCCGTACCCAGGCCGTGGCGCGGCAGTACCGGCGGCATGGCCACGCACCGCTTACCCGAACGTTGCAACGCAGCTGCCCGCGAGCGGGCGCGGCGCCGCAAGGAGACAACCCGATGAAGAACTACCTGCCCGAATGGATGCATGGATGGATCAGCCTGCTCGACACCGCGCTGGTGGTCATCCTGATCCTGCTGGTGGCGTGGCTGCTGCGCCTGCTCACCCGGCGCCTGCTGGCGCGCCTGGGCATGCACTACACGCTGCCGCCGCAGGTGGAAACCGCCGCCCGGCGGCTGTCCAACTTCGTGATCGGCAGCGCCGCGCTGGTGGCCATCCTCGACCAGCTCGGGGTATCGCCGACCATTTTGTGGACCGCGTTCACCGGTTTCGCCGCGGTCGGCGCGGTGGCGTTCTTCGCCGCCTGGAGCGTGCTGTCCAACATCTTCTGCGCGCTGCTGATCTTCACCACCCGGCCGTTCCGCCTCGGCGACCGCATCGAACTGCTGGAGAACGGCGAGAAGCCCGGGCTGAAGGGCCAGGTGATCGACATCAACCTGATCTACACCACGCTGCAGGAGATCGGCGGCCCGGCCGAGGGCACGCTGATGCAGATACCCAACAGCCTGTTCTTCCAGCGCGGACTGCGCCGCTGGACGGCCGCCGCCACGCAGGCCCAGGCGATCCAGGGCGACGGCTGAGTCTCGGCCGCAGGCAACGGCATCCCCGGCTGCCTGCGCCCATCACGTACCACAGCGTTCCGTTCGCGTACGGCCGCTGCGTGCGAAAATTCCGCCCGCAGCACCGCAGCAGAGCCGCCCCCCACCGGCTCCCTTTCCGCAATGTCCCGCTCTCCCCTCTCCCCGTGCTCCGCTCCCGCGGCGGACACCGCCTCGCCCGTTGCCGTCGTCCGCAGCGACCGCCAGCGCTGGCTGGGCGTGGTCGCGCTGGCGATGGCAGCCTTCGTGTTCAACACCAGCGAATTCGTTCCGGTCGGGCTGCTGAGCGACATCGGCGGCAGTTTCGGCATGCCCATCGAGCATGTCGGGCTGATGCTCACCGCCTACGCCTGGGTGGTCGCGCTGGCGTCGCTGCCCGGCATGCTGCTCACCCGCGATGTCGACCGCCGTCGCCTGCTGCTGGGCGTGTTCGCGCTGTTCGTGGCCAGTCACCTGCTGTCGGCACTGGCCTGGAGTTTCGGCGTGTTGATGCTCAGCCGCATCGGCATTGCCCTGGCACACGCGGTGTTCTGGGCGATCACCGCCTCGCTGGCGGTGCGCATCGCGCCGGCGGACAAGCGCCCGCAGGCGCTGGGGCTGCTGGCCACGGGCACCTCGGTGGCGATGGTGCTGGGCATCCCGCTGGGCCGGGTCATCGGCGAACTGCTGGGCTGGCGCATCACCTTCCTGGCCATCGGCGGCGTCGCCCTGCTGGCGATGACGGTGCTGGCGCGGCTGCTGCCGCCGCTGCCCAGCCAGAACAGCGGCTCGGCCCGCAGCCTGCCGCTGCTGCTGCGCCGGCCGGCGCTGCTCGCGCTGTACCTGCTGGTGATGGTGGTGGTGGCGGCGCAGTTCACCGGCTACAGCTACATCGAGCCGTTCGTGCAGCAGGTCGGCGGCTTCGACGCGCACGTGACCACCTGGGTGCTGCTGCTGTTCGGCGGCATGGGCTTCTTCGGCAGCGTGCTGTTCGCGCGCCTGGGCACCCGCTGGCCGCGTGGCTTCCTGCTCGCCGCCATCGCCACCCTGGCGCTGTGCCTGCTGGGCCTGCGCCCGGCCACCGGCGGCGCATGGATGCTCTACGCACTGGCCTCGGTGTGGGGCGTGGCGATGATCTGCTTCGCGTTGTCGATGCAGTCCAAGGTGCTGCGGCTGGCGGCCGACGCCACCGACGTGGCGATGGCGCTGTTCTCGGGCATCTTCAACATCGGCATCGGCGCCGGCGCGCTGATCGGCAGCCAGGTCGGCCTGCGCCTGGGCATGCAGCACATCGGCCTGGTCGGCGGGCTGGTCGCCGTCGCCGGCGGCGTGTGGTGGCTGTTCGCGATGCAGCGCTGGGCCACCGGCTTCAGCGCCGGCGGCAGTGACCACTGACCTCAGCGCAGCTGGCTGTCCTTGCTGCCGCGGCGGTTGTAGCCGCTGTGGGCCGACTCCTCCGCATCCAGCGCCTGCTGGCAGGCCACGCACAGGCGCACGCCGGGAATGGCCCTGCGCCGCGCCTCGGGAATCGGCGCATCGCATTCCTCGCAGCGCTCCAGCCCCGGCCCGCTGGGCAGGCGGCTGCGGGCGCGCTTGATCGCGTCCTCGACGGTGGCGTCGATCTGATCCTGAACGGCGGTATCTCCCGCCCAACCGGTGGCCATGGCTGGCTGCTCCGTAGTGACCGGGGGCCAGCCTAGCGCAAACGCCTGTACCCCGGGCCAACGCGCCGCCGCGGTGTCACCACACCAGGTCGTCGGGCACCACGAACTGCGCGTAATAGGCGTCGTCCTCGGCGTTGCCGCTGGACGCCGGCGCGTCGCCGGGCTGGCCGTGGTCGAGCACGATCAGGCTGGCGTCGCGCTCGCGCACCTTCTCGGCGGCCAGCCGTGGCAGCAGCTCGAAGCCCTCGCCGTGGCGCGCGATCACCAGGGTGCCGGCGGCCAGCTGCTTGCGCAGCGCCTCGTCCACCAGCAGGGTGCGGATCGCGGCGCCATCGCTGAAGCGGTACTCCAGCTCGCCGCGGCGCGGTACCCGGCGGTCGGCGATGATCTGCCGCGCCTGCGCGCGCAGTTCCTCGGCGCGGCGCTGGGCGTTGCGCTCGGCGGCCAGCAGGCGGTCGCGCTCGGCCTTTTCCGCACGCACGCGCTCGGCCTCGCGCTGGCTGTCGCTGGGGCCGGCGGGCGCCCCCTTGGCGTGCCGCGCCTTGTTCTGCTCGCGCGCGACCTGGGCCACCTGCGATTTCTTCACCAGGCCGGCCTTGAGCAGTTGCTCCTGCAGGGGGTTCGCCTTTGCCATGTTTCGCACTACGTGATCGGATCGATGCTGCCATGATACCGGCCCGTCCCCGCCCGCGCCTGCCGATGCAGCCCCTGACCTACCTCGCCGGCTACCCCGAACACCTGCAGCAGCACGCCCGCGCGCTGCTGGCGCGAGGAGCCCTGGGCGAGGCCGTGCGCCGCCGCTACCCGGAGCCGCACGCGGTGCGCAGCGACCGCCAGCTCTACGACTACGTGCAGGCGCTGAAGGAGCGCCACCTGCGCCAGTCGGTGCCGCTGGGCAAGGTGTTGTACGACGGCAAGCTGCAGGTACTCAAGCATGCACTGGGACTGCACACGGCGGTGTCGCGCAACCACGGCGGCCGGCTCAGGGCCAGCCGCGAGATCCGCATCGCCAGCGTGTTCCGCGATGCCCCGGGGCCGTTCCTGCGCATGATCGTGGTACACGAGCTGGCGCACCTGAAGGAAGCCGAACACAACAAGGCCTTCTACCAGCTGTGCCTGCACATGGAGCCGGATTACCACCAGCTGGAGTTCGACCTGCGCCTGTACCTGACCGCGCTGGAGCACGAGGCCGCCAGCTCTCCTGACGTCCCGTAAGGCGGGGGCTTGCCCCGCATGCCGCCTCGCCGGGAAAGCCTCGTGCCGAGCAAGCCCGGCACCTACGGTCGTCACGGCGCTACACTCCCCGCCCGCCGTACTGTCCGCCCCCATGACCACGCCCCTCCGTCTCGACAAGCGCCTCGCCGCGCAGCTGCACTGCTCCCGCGCCCAAGCCCGGCACTACATCGAGGGCGGCTGGGTCAGCGTGGACGGGGTGGTGGTGGAGGCGCCGCAGACCCTGGTGGCCGGCGAAACCGTCACCCTCGCCGCCGGCGCCAGCAGCGAGCCGGCCGAACCGGCGACGCTGCTGCTGAACAAGCCCGCCGGCTGCACAACCGAAGAAATGTCCACGCTGCTGCGCGAGGAGGCTCGTTTCGCCGACGACGGCTCCGGCATCCGCCTGCTGCACCGCCACTTCCTGCGCCTGGAAACGCCGATGCCGCTGGACGACGATGCCTGCGGGCTGGTGGTGCTCACCCAGGACTGGCGCGTGCGCCGCCACCTGCTCGAGACCGGCGCGACGCTGGAACAGGAATACATGGTGGACGTGGACGGCGAAGGCAGCCCCTGGGCGCTGCCGCGGCTGACCCACGGCCTGGATTACCAGGGCCGCGCACTGCCCGCCTGCAAGGTCAGCTGGCAGAGCGAGCAGCGCCTGCGCTTCGCGATCAAGGACGTGCGGCCGGGCCAGCTGCAGCACATGTGCGCCGCGGTCGGCCTGCGCGCCACCCGGGTGCGGCGGCTGCGCATCGGCCGCATCGGCCTGAGCCGGATGCCGGACGGGCAGTGGCGCTATCTCGGCTCCGGCCAGCGCTTCTGAGCCGCACTTCCGCAGGTGCAGGGCTTGCCCTGCACGACACTCTCCCGGCCAAAGCCCCGCCGGTCGCGCCGGCCTACGCCAGCAAGCGCAGCACAGCCGCCGCCACCGCACCCACCAGCACCACCCCCAGGAACGGCAGCCGCAGCGCCAGGGCCAGCGCGGCCACCAACAGCGCGCCGATGCGCGCGTCCAGCACCACGCCCTGCCCGGCGGACACCGCGTTCATCGTGGTCAGCGACGCCAGCAGGCCGATGGTCAGCGTACCGGCCACGCGGGTCATGCGCGGCGACTGCATCCAGCGCACCGGCACCAGATAGCCGCAGACCTTGATCGCCCAGGCCGCCACGCTGGCCAGCAGCACCCAGCCCCACAGCGTCACCGGGCGTCTCCCGCATCGTGGCCGGGCGCCACGTCCGGTTCCAGCCCTTCATCGGCCGGCCCGCGCCCGAACCCGCCCCACAGCGCGGCAACCGCGGCCGCCAGCAGGATCGGCACGCCCGGTGGCGCCCACGGCAGTGCCAGCACCGTGACCAGCGCGCAGGCCACGGCAATGGCCACCGCTTCGCGGGCGCGCAGGCGCGGCCACAGCAGACCCAGGAAGGCCGCCACCGCGGCGCCGTCCAGCCCCCAGCGGCGCGGGTCGCCCAGTGCATCGCCGAGCAGCGCGCCCAGCAGGGTGCACAGGTTCCACAGCACGTACACGCCGACACCGGCGACCCAGAACCCGCGGCGCTGCTCGGCCGGCGCGTCCTGGCCGGCGGCGGTGGCCGCCGATTCGTCGATGGTGACCTGCGCCGCCAGCGGGCGCAGCCAGCCGCGCGGCCGCAGCAGGTGGTTGATCTGCGCGCCGTACACCGCGTTGCGGATGCCCAGCAGGGTGGCCGCGCTAAACGCGGCCGGGCCGCCGCCACCGGCACCGATCACGCCGATGAAGGCGAACTGCGAGCCGCCGGTGAACATCAGCAGGCTGAGCGCCGCGGTCTGGCCGACGCTGAAGCCCGATGCCACCGCCAGTGCGCCGAAGGAAATGCCGTACAGGCCGGTGGCCACGGCGATGGACAGGCCGATGCGGACCGCGGGGGTGAGGCGCGGCGCCATGTTCAGCCGCGCCCGCGTGCCTGTTCGGCGGCGGCCACGAATACCACGTCGGTGGAGGAGTTGAGCGCGGTCTCGGCCGAGTCCTGCACCACGCCGACGATGAAGCCCACCGCCACCACCTGCATCGCCACGTCGTTGGAGATGCCGAACAGGCCGCAGGCCAGCGGGATCAGCAGCAGCGAGCCGCCCGGCACGCCGGAGGCACCGCAGGCACCGATCGCCGCCACCACGCTCAGCAGCAGCGCGGTGGGCAGGTCCACGGCGATGCCCAGGGTGTTGACCGCCGCCAGCGTCAGCACCGAGATGGTGATCGCCGCGCCGGCCATGTTGATGGTCGCGCCCAGCGGGATCGCCACCGAATAGGTTTCCTCGTGCAGGCCCAGCTTGCGGCACAGCTCCATGTTGACCGGGATGTTGGCCGCCGAGGAGCGGGTGAAGAACGCGGTGATGCCGCTCTCGCGCAGGCACCGCAGCACCAGCGGGTACGGGTTGCGGCGGGTGGTCAGCGCCACGATCAGCGGGTTGCCGACGAAGGCCATGAACAGCATCGCCCCCACCAGCACGCACAGCACGTGCAGGTAGACCTTCAGCGCGCCGAGACCGGATTCGGCCAGCAGCGAGGCGACGATGCCGAACACGCCCAGCGGCGCCAGACGGATCACCATGCGCACGATCCAGGTGATCGCGGCGGACAGATCGCCGACCAGCGCGCGCGTGCCGGCGCCGGCATGGCGCAGCGCCAGCCCCAGGCCGATGGCCCAGGCCAGCAGGCCGATGTAGTTGGCGCGGGCCAGCGCGTTGACCGGGTTGTCCACCACCTGCATCAGCAGGGCGCGCAGCACCTCGCCGATGCCCCCCGGCGCGCTCAGCCCGGCGTCGGTGGGGACCTTCAGCAGCAGTGTGCTGGGAAACAGGTAACTGGCCAGCACGCCGACCAGCGCCGCGGCCAGGGTGCCGGCCACGTACAGCAGCAGGATCGTGCGGATGTGGGTCTTCTGCCCCTGCTGGTGGTTGGCGATGGAGGCCGTCACCAGGACCAGCACCAGCACCGGGGCGACCGCCTTGAGCGCGGCCACGAACACCGTGCCGAGCAGGCCGGCGGCGTGCGCGCCCTGCGGCCAGGCCAGCGCCAGCACGATGCCGGCGAGCAGGCCGATGATGATCTGGACCACCAAGCTGGGGGCACGGAAGGAACGGGAACGGTTGCGCATCGGCGGGCTCGGGCAGGACAAACCGCGATTCTCGCCCAGACCCCGCCGCGCCCACACCCCCGGAACGTCATGGCCGACGCAGCGGCATCACCCGGACACCGCTAGGATGCGCCCATGGAACCTTCCCCTTCCCGCGGCAGGCGCCTGCTGCGCCTGTGCGGCCGCATCCTCGCCGCGCTCCTGCTGCTGGTCGCCAGCGGCCTGCTGCTGGGCGACTGGCTCACCCGCGCGCCGTCGGCGAGCCCTCCACGGCGCTGCCGCCACGCGCCGGGCAGACCGCGCTGGACCGCGCGCTCGAGCCGCAGCTGGCCGCACACCCGGGCCGCAGCGGCGCGGCCTACCTGGTCGACGGCCTGGAAGCCTTCGCCGCGCGCTCGGTGGTCACCCGCCAGGCCGGCCGCAGCCTCGACCTGCAGTACTACATATGGCACGACGACATGGTCGGCCACCTGCTGGTGAACGACGTATACGCCGCGGCCGCGCGCGGGGTGCGCGTGCGGCTGCTGCTGGACGACATGAACGCCAAGGGGCTGGATGCGCAGCTGCTGGCGCTCGACGCGCACCCGCGCATCGAAGTGCGCCTGTACAACCCGTTCCGCAACCGCGAGGGCCTGTGGCGGCTGGTGGAGATGGTGCAGCGGGTCTTCAGCATCAACCACCGCATGCACAACAAGGCCTGGATCGCCGACGGCCGCGTGGCCATCGTCGGCGGCCGCAACATCGGCGCCGAGTACTTCGATGCCCGCGAGGACGTCAATTTCCGCGACCTGGACCTGCTGCTCGCCGGCCCGGCCGCCGGCGAGGCCAGCGCCATCTTCGACGCATTCTGGAACAGCCCCGCCGCCGTACCGATCGCCGCCCTCGCCGCGCCTTCGGAGCGCCAGCTCGACCAGCTGGTTTCCCGCGCGGCGCTGGACGCGCGCCGGGAAGAGGCGCTGCCCTACCTGCAACGGCTGCGCGAGCGGCTGGCCGGCCCCTATGTCGGCGGGCGCCTGCCGCTGCACTGGACCGGGCGCCTCCAGGTCCATTCCGACCCGCCGCTCAAGCACCGCGACAACGACCGCGGCGACTGGCTGGTGACGCGCCTGGGCCAGGAACTGGGGCAGGCGCGGCACAAGACCCTGCTGATATCGCCCTATTTCGTCCCCGGCGACAGCGGCACCGGCGAACTGCTGCGGCAGCTCGCCGACGGCGTGCAGGTGGGCATCGTCACCAATTCGCTGGCGGCCAATGACGTGGCCGCGGTGCACAGCGGCTACATGCACTACCGGCTGCCGCTGCTGCGCGGCGGCGCCAGCGTGTACGAACTCAAATCGCGCGGCAGCGACGGCGGCCGCGGCTCGGCCTTCGGCAGCAGCGGCGCCAGCCTGCACACCAAGGCCATCGTCGTCGACGACCGGCGCGGCTTCGTCGGCTCGTTCAACCTGGACCCGCGCTCGGCCTACCTCAACACCGAAATGGGCGTGCTGTTCGACGATCCGGTGCTGGCCGCACAGCTGCGCGAGGAATACCTGCGCCTGTCCGGCGCCGAGCTGAGCTACTACCTGTATCTGGACAGCGACGGGAACCTGCGCTGGCTGGACCGGGCGCGGACGCCACCGGCCGGCTACGTCGCCGAACCGGACACCACCTGGCTGCAGCGCGCCACCGCCCGGGTGATCAGCTGGCTGCCGCTGGAATCACAACTGTGATGCCGCGCCGCGAGGCGCGGCTCAGCCCTCGCCCGGCGCGTCCGGGCTGACCCGCTTCCACAGCCAGCCACCGACATGGCCGGGAACGCAGGCGGACAGCGTCTCCAGTGCCTGCGCTTCCTCCAGCAGTCCTTCCCGGCACAGCATCGACAACGCCGCGGCCAGTTCGCCGACCTCCAGCGAACGCGCCAATGGCGTCGATGGCGCGCCCTGCCCGCCGGCCTCCAGCGCCGCGGCAACATCGGCGGGAAGCTGCCATGCGCGCGCGATCCGCGCCGCCAGCAGCGGGGTGCAGCGTTCCAGCAGCGACAGCAGCAGGGCCGGCGACGGCGCCAGCGTCTGCCGGCGCGAATAGGCGTCGGCGGTGGCGCGCACCACCATCACCATCGCCAGCCCGCGCAGCAGGCCGGCCAGCTGCGCGGAGAAGCCGTCTTCGCGCTCCACGCTGCGGGCATGGTCGGCCGCGGCCAGCGACATGCGCAGGGTGTAATCCCACACCCGCTGCGAGAACCGGCCGCCATCGCCGTCGGGAGGGTTCATCACCGGCTGCACCAGCGCCGCGGAAATGATCTGGCGGATGCCTTCGTTGCCGACCACGGTCACCGCGCGCTCGATGCTGCGCACTTCCTGTTGCTGGAAGCGGTACAGCGCGCTGTTGGCGATGCGCAGCAGGTTCACCGTCAGCAACGGGTCACTGCCGATGATGCGGCCGATGGAACGCGCCGAGGCGGTGCTGTCGTTGACGCTCTGGATCAGCTGCGGCAGCAGGTGCGGGCGCCGCGGGATGTAGCGTTGCGACAGGTCCGCGCGCTCCAGCACCGCCATCACCGTATCGGCGATCTGGCGGTGCTCGGCCGCAGCGGGCGGCTCCGCCGCGTCGCCTTCGATGCCGAGCGCGGCGCGCAGGAACTGCCGGCGCATCCGCGGCAGCAGCGCCGGGTCCATTGCCGGGGCGGCAGCGTGGTCGGCATCGGCGGCCTCGGGGACGAAACTCCAGGCCGCCTGCGGACGCCGCCGGCCGAACCACCAGGCCGCGCCCACGCCGGCCAGCAGTGCGGCCAGCAGCGCCGGGACGATCACCGGTTGCATGGCTGGTACCCTGGGCGGGCGGGAGCTGAAGGCCGCATGCCGCGCCCCGTTACCTGTCGGCTTTTTCCAGGCGGATGCCGAGCGGACCGCCCAGCGAACCGTCTTCGTTGATGGTGAAATTCAGCGACGCGCCCTTCTGCGGCAACGCCACCTTCAAGGTATCGCCCTCGCGCACGTAGGTGGTTTCCTGGGAGATGCCCATCGCCTCGATGGTGACCGTGCCGCCGGGCGTGAAGCTGTACCGGGTGACGCCCATCGCATCGGCATAGACGCCCTTGATCCCCTGGCTGCAGGCCGACAGCAGGCACAGCACGGCGATGACGGGCAGGTACTTCTTCATTGCTTCCCCCGGAGGTAATGGCGCGGCCATCCACGGCCGCCGCATGCGGATTGATTCTGCCACAGGCCAGCGCCGGCCAAGCCGCCGGTCGTCAGTCGTCTGCGCCCGCCGGTGCGCCGCGGGCGAGCGCGGCCTGCGGCAACGGCGCGCGCACGAAGCGCGCCGACAACCGCAGCGCATAGACCAGGCCGGCGAGCAGCGCCAGGCCGGCGCCGCTGGCGAACGCGGCGGCCAGCCCGAAGCGGGCGGCGACCAGGCCGGCCAGCACCATGCCGGCGCCGATGCCCACGTCCAGCGCGCAGAAATAGGTGGCCACCGCGGTGCCGCGGCGGGCATGGCCGCCGAGATTGACCATCATCGTCTGGTAGGCCGGGTAGACCACGCCGAAGCCGAAGCCGGCCAGCAGCCCGGACAGGTAGTACGTCGCCGGTGTGGCCGCATACGCCATCAGCCCGAGCCCGGCGACGATCGCCAGGCTGCCGCCGTTGGTCGCCAGCACCACCCGGCCGCCGTCGATCAGGCGCCCGGAAAAGCCGCGCGAGACCATCATGCCCACCGCCATCAGGGTGAAGAAGATGCCGGTATTGCCCGCGCCCAGCTGTTTGCCGTGGAGCGCGGCAAAGGCCAGCAGCATGCCGTAGCCCAGGCCGATCACGGCCAGGTTCAACGCCAGCGGGAGGCCGCGTACCAGCAGGAAACGATCCAGCGACAACACCGCCGCGGCACCGTCGCGCCGTTTGCGCGGCGCATGCACCCGCAACGCCACCAGCAGGCCGGCGATGCCGGCGGCCACCGCCGCCTCGAAGATCACCTGGAACGGATGGTGGTCCATCAGCCACAACCCGGCCATCGGCCCCAGCGCCATCGCCAGGCTGCTCATCAGCCCGAACAGGCCGATGCCCTCGCCGCGGCGCTCCGAGGGGATGATGTCGATGGCCTGGGTGTTGGCCGCGGTGCTCATCACCGCGAAGGTCACGCCGATGCCCAGCCGCACCAGCACGAACACCAGCACGGTGTGCGCCAGCAGGTAGCCGGAGGTGAACAGCACGTAGGCCGCCAGCGCCAGCAGGTAGGCGTGCTTGGCGTTGAAGCGATCGACGATGAAGCCGGAGAACGGCCGCACCAGCAGCGCGGCGATCACGTAGCTGGACAACACCAGCCCCACCGTGGCCTCGCCGATCCGCAGCTGCTCCACGAGATGGAACGGCAACGTCGGCATCAGCACGTAGAACGACATGCCCATCAGGAAGTTGGCGATGCACGCCAACACGAACCCCGGGGTCCACAGCGCGGGCCGCGGCTGGCTCATGCGCCGCCGCTGGGTGCGCGCCCCGGTAGCGCACCGGCGCCCGCGCGGATGCGCCTGGGCAACGCCCGCGCCATCAACCGACGCCGCGCAGCGCCAGGGTCAGCGCCAGCACGCTCAGGATCACCGCGATGGTGCCGTCCAGCACGCGCCAGGTGCCGGGCTTGTGGAACAGCGGCGTCAGCAGGCGCGCGCCCAGGCCCTGCGCGGTCAGCCACAGCGCGCTGGCGGTGACCACGCCGGCGGCGAACGCCATGCGCGCGTGCCCGAAGTTGTCGGCGATCGAACCGATCACCACCATGTCCAGCCAGAAATGCGGGTTGATCACCGAGAACCCGGCCGCGGCCATCATCGCCGCCCGGCGCGAGGATTGCGCGCTGTCGTCCAGCTGCAGCCCGCCACCGCCGGCCACGGCCCGCCGCGCCGACTGCAGCGCATACCAGACCAGGAAGGCGACGCCGCCCCACAGCAGCACGGTCGTCAGCCATGGCAACTGGCTGGTGAGCGTGCGCAGGCCCGCCACGCTGGCGAAGATGAAGGCCGCGTCGATGGCGAAGCAGGTGGCGATCACCGGGATCACGTGCTGGCGCAGGATGCCCTGGCGCAGGATGAAGGCGCTCTGCGCGCCGACCACGGCGAAAAGACCGATGCCGGTACCGGCACCGCTGAGCCAGGCGGCACTGGTGGCCTGGGCGGTTACGACGGAAAACATGGGGGAAACTGCCTGTCTGCGGGTAGGGAGGACACACCGGGGATGCGTCGACGGCAGCGATTGTCGCAGTGCAGCATCCAGAAGTGGAGCTAAACTTCTTAAACCCTCATTAGCAGAACTTAATCATGCGCATCGACCATGCCCAGTTGCGGGCGCTGGCGGCGGTGATCCGCGAAGGCAGCTTCGAGCGCGCCGCGCTGGCGTTGAACGTCACCGCCTCGGCGGTATCGCAGCGGATCAAGGCGCTGGAGGAGCGGGTCGGCAAGCTGCTGGTCCGGCGCACCACGCCCACCGAAGCCACCGCCGAGGGCCAGGTGCTGGTGCGCCTGGCCGAGCAGACCGCGCTGCTGGAGCGCGATGCGTTCGAGCGCATCGGCCTGTCAGACGCCGACCTGCCACGCGCCAGCATCCCGGTGGCGGTGAACCACGACAGCATGGAAACCTGGTTTCCCGAGGCCGCGCTGACGTTCGCCCGGCTCGGCAGCACCACCCTGGACCTGCATACCGAGGACCAGGACCACACCGCCGCGCTGTTGCGCCAGGGCGCGGTGCTGGGCGCGGTCACCACCCTGTCCGAGCCGGTGCAGGGCTGCCAGATCCACGCGCTGGGCAGCATGCGCTACGCCGCCACCTGCACCCCCGAGTTCCACGCGCGGCACTTCGCCAGGGGCGTCACCGCGCAGGCGCTGGCGCAGGCCCCGGTACTGGTGTTCAACCGCAAGGACGACCTGCAGGCGCGCTATGCCCAGCGCCTGACCGGCTCGCAGCAACCGCTGCAGGCGCCGACCTGGTGGATCCCCTCCACCCGCGCCTTCGTCCATGCCAACCTCGGCGGCCTGGGCTGGACCATGAACCCGCTGCCGCTGGTTCGCCGCCACCTGGACAGCGGGCGCCTGGTCTACGTCAAGGCGCGCGCCTGGGAGGACATCCCGCTGTACTGGCAGCACTGGAAGGGCGAAGTGGCATCGATGGCGCTGCTGACCCGCGCCATCCTGCAGGCGTCCTCCACCCTGATCCGCAGGCGCCGCTAGCTGTGTAAACCCAGCACGTTGTTCAGGGGTATGCGGGAGATGGGTGGTTTGTAGCCGAGGCTTGCATGAGGGCGGTGCCAGTTGTAGTGATGCAGCCAGTCATGGAGGGCGCCAGCCCGCTG
This sequence comes from Stenotrophomonas acidaminiphila, assembly GCA_002951995.1. Lineage (NCBI taxonomy): Bacteria > Pseudomonadati > Pseudomonadota > Gammaproteobacteria > Lysobacterales > Lysobacteraceae > Stenotrophomonas > Stenotrophomonas acidaminiphila. Next base: position 1,314,273 of record CP019797.1, on the reverse strand, counting down.
CCCGGAGTTGTCATAGGCGCGGGCATAGGCCCACTCGCGCAGGCTGGTCTGGACCAGGCGTTCGGCCTTGCCGTTGGTGCGCGGGTGTAGGGACGCGTGCGCAGGTGGCGCATGCCAAGGCGACGGAGCAGGCGCTGGAAACGGCGCGACCTGTAGCAGGTGCCGTTGTCGGTCAACACCCGCTCGAAGCACACGCCCAGGCTGCGGTAGTAGCGCACCGTGCGGATAAGGGCTTTGCAGGCGCTGGTCCCGCGCTCGTCCGGCTCGATGGAGGCGAAGGCCACGCGCGAGTGATCGTCGATGGCCAGATGGACGTATTCCCAGCCAATGCCCCTGTGTCGATGCGAGCGGTCACCGGTCACACGGTGGCCCGGGGAACCGATCCGCCCCAGCTTCTTGATGTCCAGATGCAGCAGTTGGCCGGGCCGGGCGTGTTCATAGCGGTTCTCCGGCAGCGCCGGCTCCAGTTCGGCCAAGCGGTGCAGTCCGGCACGGCGCAGCAACCGGGCGATGGTGCTTGGCGCCACGGACAGCCGCTGGGCGATCTGGCGATAGGTCTGGCGTGAGCGTCGCAGTTCCAGCATCTGCGCTGCGATGGTTGACGGTGTGGCATGGGGGCAGGCATGCGGCCGGGAGCTGCGGTCGGCCAAGCCAGCAGGACCCTCTTCCCGGTACCGCTTCAGCCACTTGTAGGCCGTGCGCACGCTCACGCCAGCTGCATGGGCGGCCTCCGCGATGCGCAGGCCCTGCACGAGGATGCGGTCCACAAGCAGGGCTCGACCGCGAGGCGTCAAACGGGCATGTTTATGCAGGTTCATCCGGGGCTCCTGGGGCTGGGTTGGTGTCGTAACCCCCATCTTCCAGCGATGCCCCGGATGAACAACCTACTGAGAGATCACAGCTAGCGCCGCTGCGCGCGTGCCCGGGCCCGGCGCCGCCGCGCGGCGGTGCCAGGCAGGCCTGGCCCCGGGCGCGGGTCAGGCCAGCGCGTACCCGAGCCCGCCGCGCACCGCGGCCACCTGGGCGTCGTCGCACTGCGCGGGCGTGGCGCGCGGGCTGTCGGGGTAGACCTCGGTGGTGGTGGTGTAGCGCGCGTCGGTGATGCCCGCGCACAGGCCCAGTGCCCTGTACGGGTACTCGATCACCCCGGGCGCGACCACCGGCGAGCCGATGATCCGCCCCTGCGCGTCCGCCGGCGCGATGTGGGTGACCGCGGCCACCGCGGCGATCACCGCCTGCTGGAACGCCGGTTGCGGGTTGAGCGCGTCGGCACACAGGTAGAAGCCGTCGGGGACGCTGTCCGCCTCGAACGGCTTGCCATCGCGCGCGGCCAGCGCCGGGCGGAACTCGCCTTCGTCGCTGTCGGTGGTCTCGTGCAGGTCGATGTGCATCACGAAGCGCCCCGCCAGCGGCTGCACCAGTGCCATCAGCGCCGCCGACTCGGGCGCCGGGCTGGCGGCGGTGAAGTTGCGGTTCGGGTCCAGCGCCAGCGCGTTCCAGCGCTGGATGCGCTCATAGCCCCACGGGCTCACGCAGGGCGCGACCAGCAGGTTGCAGCGGCCGGCGTAGTCGGCGCCGTGCCGCTCGACGAACTTCAGCGCGCCCAGCACGCCGCTGGTTTCATAGCCGTGCACGCCACCGGTCACCAGCGCCACCGGCAGCGCGTCGTCCCAGCCGCGGCTGCGGATCGCCAGCAGCGGATAGCGGCCGGAGGGATAGTCCAGTTCGCCGTATCCGGCCACGTCGAAGCGGTCGCGCAGCGCGTCGATCCGGGCCAGCACGTCGTCGGCATAGCTGCGCTGCACGCGCTGCCGCGCCAGCCATTGCGCCCTTTCCGCCGCGCCCCAGGCCTGGCCGGGGGTTCCGATGGGATAAAAAGCGGTGGTCATGGCGGCTCCTGGTGGTGACGGACAGGCGCGCACTCTACACCGCCCGGCGCGGCGGCGAGGCCATGCCGGCGCCGGTCACCCGGGCGGGCGGGGTCGGCGAGCAGCCGGGCGATGTCCGCGTCCTTCTGCTGCCACAGCCCGTTCATCCACTGCTGGAAGCGTGCGCGGAAAGCGCGGTCGCCCTGGTAATCGCCGGCAACCAGATCGGCCGGGATCGGCCGCTGTCGCACCAGCACCTTCACTTCCGGGACGCGGTTGGCCATCAGGTCCAGCATCGACGGGATGCCGCCGGGGTAGACGATGGTCACGTCCAGCAGCGCATGCAGGCCCTGCCCCATCGCATCGAGCACGAAGGCCACGCCACCGGACTTGGGCTTGAGCAGGTGCCGGAACGGCGAGCCCTGGCCGTCGTGCTTGGCGCGGGTGAAGCGGGTGCCTTCGACGAAGTTCATCACCGCCACCGGGATGTCGCGGAAGCGCGCGCAGGCACGCCGCGTCGCCTCCATGTCGCGCCGGCCAAGCTCCGGGTTGCGGGCGATCTGCTTGCGGCTGTAGCGGCCCATGAACGGGAAATCCAGCGCCCACCACGCCAGCCCCAGCACCGGCACCCAGAACAGCGAGCGTTTGAGGAAGAAGCGCAGCAGCGGGATGCGCCGGTTGAACACCTTCTGCAGCACCAGGATGTCCACCCAGCTCTGGTGGTTGGCCAGCACCAGGTAATGGCCGTCGCGCGCCAGCGTGGCCGGGACGTCGACCGTGAAGCGAGTGCGGGTGAACGCCTGCATCATCGCGCTGTTCACCCCGATCCAGCTCTCGGCCAGCCCGGTCAGCAGCGGGTTGCAGGCGCGGCGCACCGCGGCCAGCGGCAGCAACGCCTTGAACAGCGCCACCGCGAACAGCGGCAGGCAGTGCAGCAGGGTGTTGAGCGCGATCAGCAGCAGGATCGGGACGATGCGGAACCATTTCATGGGGGACTATCTCGCGCGGTTCGGGCCGGGGCCGCCATCCAAAAGCGGCACAGGGTAGCAAACGCCGCGGGCGGTGGCCGACGCCCGCCGGTCTTCCGCCGGCCCCCATGGCGGCGCGATAATCCACTTCCCGCCCCTGCCCGCCGTCCCCGCATGTCCCCGACGCTGCCGCCCCCGGGCGAGATCCTCGACCTGTTGCCCGACGTGGTGTGCGTGGTCGACCCGCAAGGCCATTACCTGGCGGTCAACGCCGCCTTCGAGCGGCTGATCGGCTATCGCCACGAGGAGGTGCTGGGGCGGCGCATGACCGAACTCATCCACCCCGATGACCACGCCACCACCGCGCAGGCGGTGCAGCGGGTCATGGAGGGCCGGCCGCTGCCGCACTTCCGCAACCGCTACGTCCGCCGCGACGGCGGGCTGGTGGACATGCAGTGGTCGGCCAGGTGGCTGCCCGACTACGGCGTGCGCATCGCCGTGGGCCACCCGGTCACCGAACTGCGCGACCTGGAGCGGCGGCTGGAGTTCATGGCCGCGCACGACCCGCTCACCCGGCTGCCCAACCGCTACCGGCTGCGCGAGGAACTGGACCGGCTGCTGGCCGACGGCACCCGGCCGCTGGCCGTGCTGTACCTGGACCTGGACGGCTTCAAGGCGATCAACGACCGCCATGGCCACGCGCTGGGCGACCAGGTGCTGCGCGAAACCGCCGCTGGCCTGCGCCAGGCGCTGCGCCACGGCGACTTCATCGCCCGCGTCGGCGGCGACGAGTTCGTGGCGCTGCTGCCGGACTGCGGCCGCGCGGACGACGCCCGCGCGGTGGCCGGCATGCTGCAGGCGGCGCTGGACCAACGCCAGGCGCAGCCGTCGTTCGCGCGCACCGGCGTCAGCATCGGCGTGGCCTGCTGCCCGGCCGACGGACGCGACGCGGAAACCCTGCTGCGCCACGCCGATGCCGACATGTACGCGGCCAAGCACGGCCGCGGGCGGGCCGCCGGTGCCTGAGCCGCGGGGCCGGCACGGGCCTCTGCTACCCTATCGCGATGAACCAAACCGCTGACCGCCCGGCCACCGCTCCTGTTTTCACGCCGATGGCGCAACGCTTCCGCGGCTTCCTGCCGGTGGTGGTGGACGTGGAGACCGGCGGCTTCGACTGGAACCGGCACGCGCTGCTGGAAATCGCCGCCATTCCGCTGGACATGGACGAGAACGGCCTGCTGCGGCCCGGCCAGACCAGTTGCGCGCACGTGGTGCCGGCCGAAGGCACCGAGATCGACCCCAAGTCGCTGGAGGTCACCGGCATCGTGCTGGACCACCCGTTCCGCCTGGCCAAGCCCGAGCGCGAGGCACTGGAACACGTGTTCGCGCCGGTGCGCGCGGCGCTGAAGAAGCATGGCTGCCAGCGCGCGATCCTGGTCGGGCACAACGCCCACTTCGACCTGAACTTCCTCAATGCGGCGGTTGCCCGCAGCGGCCACAAGCGCAATCCGTTCCACCCGTTCAGCGTGTTCGACACGGTGACCCTGGCCGGCGTGGCCTACGGCCAGACCGTGCTGGCGCGGGCGCTGCAGGCCGCCGGCTTCGAGTGGGATGCCAGCCAGGCGCACAGCGCGGTGTACGACACCGAGCAGACCGCGCGCCTGTTCTGCCAGATCGTCAACGGTTTCCGCAGCCAGGAACAGGGAACCCGCAACGGGTAACGGCGGAAACCGGCGCGGCGCTGCTGCCTGCACGCGTTCCCGGTTCCCGTCCACCCGTTGCCGGGGTCGTCACCCCAGGCAGATCCGGTCGCGGCCGTCGCTCTTGGCCTGGTACAGGGCCTTGTCGGCGCGCTGGAACAACAGCAGCGGGGTGCGGTCGCCGGCCGCCAGCTGCACCAGCCCGGCACTGAACGTCACCCGCAGGCCCTCGATCCCGGCCCAGTTGCGCTGCGCATGGAACAGCCCCTGCAGGCGCGTGCACACCCCTTGCGCCTCCTCCAGCGGGGTGTCGTTGAGCAGCAGCGCGAATTCCTCGCCGCCCAGCCGCGCCGGCAGGTCGGAATCCCGGCAACTGGCGGCCAGCAGCCGCGCCACCTCGCACAGCACCTGGTCGCCGACACTGTGCGACCAGCTGTCGTTGACGGTCTTGAAATGGTCGATGTCCAGCACCAGCAGGCTCAGCGGGTGGCCGCTGCGCTGGGAACGGGCGAAATCGCGCGCCAGCGCCTCGTCGAAGGCACGGCGGTTGGGCAGGCCGGTCAACGGGTCCTCGTGGGCCTGGCGCTCGAACGCCACGGCCTGCTGGCGCAGGCGCTCGGCCAGCGCGGTCTTCTCCTGGTTGGCCGCCAGCAGGCGCTCGGCCTGCAACTGCAGGTCGGCGGTGCGCTCGGCAACCTGGCGCGCCAGGCGCATGTTGCTGGTCTTGTAGCGGTGGATCAGGTACCGGTACAGCGCCACCAGCGCCAGCAGCAGCGCGATGCCGGCCGCGGCCTGCACGCTGCGGCGCTGCCACGGCAACGGCTCGACGGTGAACTTCCAGGCCGCCTCGCTTTCGCTCCAGCGGCCGCCCGGGTGCATCGCCGAGACATGCAGGGTGTAGTCGCCCGGCGGCAGCCCCATGAACTCGACGCTGCGCTGGTTGCCGCGCTCGATCCAGTCGTGGTCCAGCCCTTCCAGCCGGGTGCGGTAACGGATCCGGTCGGACATCAGGTAGCTCAGGCCGACGTAACCCACCGTCAGCCGGCGCCCGCCGGGCACGGCGGTGACGCCGTGCGCCTGCCAATGCAGCGGCACCCCGTCCAGCTGCACGCTTTCCACCACCACCGGCGGCGGCAACCGTTCGCGGAAGCGCTGCAGCCGCAACGGGTCGACCATGCTCAGGCCGCCGGCGGTGGCCACCCAGTAGGTGCCGTCGGCGCGCAGTACCGCGGACGGCCCGGTGCTGCCGTTGGCCTGGGCGTTGTACATGCCGTCGATCTCGTTGTAGCGCTCGACCTCGATCCGCGGGCTGCGGCCATCGGCCACCGCGTCCAGTGCCGCCATCGTGGTGCGCAGGATGCCGCGGTTGCTGCTGATCCAGACATTGCCCAGGCGGTCGGGCACCATTTCGAACACGGTGTCCACCGGCATGCCCTGTTCCAGCCCCACCCGCGCCAGGCGGCCGTCGCGGTAGCGGTACAGGCCGCGGTCGGAGGTGGCCCACATCGCGTCGCCGACCGGGGTGAAGCCGAAGATGCTGCGGCCACCGCCGAGCCCGTCCACGTCCAGCCGCTGCACGGTATTCCCGCGCAGCACGCGGATGCCTTCGATGGTGCCTATCCACAGGCCGTCCTCGGTGTGGCGCAGCGCGGTCACCAGCCCGCCCGGCAGCCCGGCCACCGTGGGCACCTGCGCGCCGTCGGCGCCCAGCCGCACCACGCCGCGCTGGGTGCCGGCCCAGATGCCATCGCCATCGCGGTCGGCGGCCATCACCCGCACGTTGCCTGCCGCCAGGCCGTCGGCGGTGCCGTAGTGGCGGCTGCGGCCCTGGCGGTCGATGCGGTAGATGCCGTCGCCGAAGGTGCCGACCCACATCGCGCCATCGCGGCTCTGGATCACGCTCAGCACCGACGGCGCCTTGCCGACGCTGTTGCGCAGCGGCACCGGCGCGATGCGGCCGTCGCGCTCCATCCGGTCCAGGCCGGCGGCACCGCCGATCCACAGGCGCCGCTGGTCGTCCTCGATCACCGCGCGCACGTAGTCCCCGCTCAGCCCATCGCGGGTGGTGTAGCTGGTGAACAGGGTTTCGCGCAGCCGGTACAGGCCACCGTTGCCGCCCACCCAGATGCTGCCTTCGGCATCCTCCATCAGGCTGGTGATGCGCCCGTTCTGCATCTGCCGGCTGTCCGGCAGGCGCTCCACGCCATGGCTGCCGATGCGGAACAGCCCCTGGTTCTCGGTGCCCAGCCACAGGTCGCCGTGGCGGTCCTGCAGCATCGCGGTGGTGTGCGAAACCCCGGGCAGCACGTGCACCCGGCGCGCACCGCCCGGGTGCATCCGGTACAGCGCGCCATCGGTGACGATCCACACCGCGCCGTCCGGCGCGCGGTAGGGCCAGGCCGGGCCCGGCGGCAGGTCCAGCGCGGCCGGCGCGTTGCCCAGCACGCCATCGTCGCCACGCAGCTTCAGGCCATCCATGGTGCCGACCCAGACCCGGTCCTTGTCATCCACGGCCAGCCAGTTGGACAGCGTCATGTTCACCGGCGCGCCCGGCGCCGGCGGCTCGTAGACCAGGCGTCCGTCGGGGGCCAGGTAGCCCAGCCCGCGACCCTCGTAGAGCAGCCACAGCCGGCCCTTGCTGTCCTTCTGCATCGCCTGGATCAGCACCTTCGGCGCCGGCGGGTGCTGCGGCCACTGCCGCCAGCGCCCGTCGAGCGTGCGCCGCAGGACGTCGCCGCGTGAATCGGTCACCCACAGCGCGCCATCGCGATCCACGTACAGCGCACCGATGCCGTTGTCGAGCAGCCCGGGCCGGGTGCTGCGGTCATAGAGGTCGAAGTCGAGCCCGTTGTAGCGCGCCACCCCTTCCCAGGTGGCGAACCACAGGTGTCCCTCCGGCGTCTGCGCGATGCCGCGCAGCGAGTTGTGCGGCAGGCCGTTGCGCGAGGTCCACATGTCCACCGCGTAATCGCGCAGCGGCGGCGTATGTTCGGCCGCGGCCGCGCCCCCGGCCACCAGCAGCAGGCACAGCCAAAGCCGCATGAGGCGCCGGACCCAGCGGCCGCCGCGCATGCGGCCGGGACGCGATTCGCGGCGTCGCTGCAACGACGGGGCCGGGCGGTCGAGCGGTGCGGACGGCTGCGGCAACGTCATGTGCACGGACAGGGGGAGAGTGCGCACATGGTAGGGGGATTGCCGGCCCCATGCAGCCCCCCGCCCCCGGAACCGGCCAGCGTCGCCGGCCGGCGCATTGCCGCTCAGCCGCGGCGGGCGGGCGCCGGCCAGGTGACCACCGCTTCCAGGCCACCGCCGGGATGGTTGCGCAGCACCAGGGTGGCGCCGTTCTTCTCGGCCAGCGTGCGGGCGATGGTCAGGCCCAGGCCGGCGCCCCCGGTCTCGCGCGAACGCGAGGTCTCCAGGCGCAGGAACGGGGTGAACACCGCCTCCAGTTCGTCCGCCGCCAGGCCCGGGCCGTGGTCGCGGATGCATACCTGGACCTGGCCGTCGCGCGCCTGCGCGCGGATGGACGCCGAGTGCCCGTACTTGACGGCATTGTCCACCAGGTTGGAGAACAGCCGGTGCATGGCCAGCGGGCGCACCCGCAGCACGGCGCCACAGCCCTGCTCGAACTCGACCGGGTGCCCGGCCTCGGCCGCGTCCCCGGCCACGCTCTGCAACAGCGAATCCAGGTCCAGCACCACGCGCTGCTCGGCGCTTTCGGCGCTGCGGGCCAGTTCCAGCCCCTCGCGCACCAGCGCCTGCATCGCCGCCAGGTCGGCGATCAGCCGTTCGCGCAGCGGTTCGTCGGCCACGTTCTCCAGCCGCAGCCGCAGCCGGGTGAGCGGCGTCTGCAGGTCGTGGGTGATGGCCGCGAGCATCTGCGTGCGCTCGCCGATATGCCGCTGCAGGCGCTGCTGCATGGCGTTGAAGGCTTCGGCCGCGCGCCGCACCTCCTGCGGCCCGGTCACCGGCAATGGATCGCGCTGCAGGTCCTGGCCCAGCTCGGTGGCGGCGTCGGCGAGCCGCTGCAGCGGCGAACTGGCGATACGCGCCACCACGTAGGCGAGCACGGCGATGGCCAGCGACAGCAGCGACAGGAACAGCGGATCGAAGGCGAAGATGCGGATGCGCGCCGTCGCCGGGTACTGCAATGTCAGCCGCAGCGGGGTGCCATCGCCCAGGGTCAGCTCCACCAGCCGGCAGCGCGGCGGCACCACCGCCGGATAGCGCTTGCGCAGGTGGTGCGGGATGCGCGTGCGCTGCGGCAGCAGCTCCGGCAGCGGTGGCAGGCAGGCGCGGAAGCCGGTGACATACACCCGCGCATCGGCCACCGGCCCCTCGCGGTCGTCCAGGACCGCCATCAGCGCCACGTCCTGCTTGCCGGCATGGACCTCGCCGCGGGCCGGATGCACGCTCGCGCCGCCGGTTTCCAGCAGCCGCGCGCGCAGCTCGGGGTTGCTCTCAAGCAGGGCCACGAAGCCCTGCAGGCGATCGGCCATGCGCATCAGGTTCTGCTGCTCGAACTCCTGGCGGCGGTGCGCCTCGGCCAGCAGGGTGGCGCCGATCGCCGCGGACAGCATGCCGACCAGCAGGATGACGAACAGCCGCCCCGTCATCGAGGCCAGGAACCGCCGCAGCCGGGCCATCATGCCAGCGTCACCACGCCGGCGAACACATAGCCCTCGCTGCGCACGGTCCTGATCAGGCTGCCGGCGCTGCCGAGCTTCTGGCGCAGGCGGCTGACCTGCAGGTCGATGGCGCGGTCCTGGGCCTCATGGCTGCGGCCGCCGCCCAGCGCGGCCAGCTGCTCGCGGGAGAGCACCTTGTTGGCATGGCCGACGAATACCCGCAGCAGGCGGAACTCGGCGCCGGACAGCATCACCACGCGCCCGGCCGGATCCACCAGGTGGCGCCGCTCCAGGTCGAACAGCCAGTCGGCGAACGTCGCCCGGCGCATCGCCAACGGCTCCAGGTTGGCCGGCAGCGCCTCGGTCCGGCGCAGCACGTTGCGGATCCGCGCCAGCAGTTCGCGCGGCTCGAACGGCTTGGCCAGGTAGTCGTCGGCGCCCATTTCCAGCCCGAGCACGCGGTCGATCGGCTCGGCGCGGGCGGTGAGCATGATCACCGGGGTGCTGGCGCGCGCGCGCAGCTCGCGGCACAACGCCAGCCCGTCCTCACGCGGCAGGTTGAGGTCGAGCACGACCAGGTCGATGGCTTCGCGCGCCAGCGCGTGGCGCATGCCGGCGCCATCGGCGGCGGTGCTCACCGTGTAGCCGGCGCGGCCGAGCTGCTCGGCCAGCAGTCCGCGGATGTCGCTGTCGTCGTCGACCACCAGCAGGCGGTGCATGGGGCGATGTTCCTTGGTGGGATGCGCAATGCTAACCGAGCCGGACGCGCATCCCGTGCGGCCCCGGCGAGCGGGCGACGCCGCGGCGCACGCCTCAGCGCGTGTCGGCGGCGTCGCCCCAGCCCAGGTCCGGCTCGGGGTAGTAGTGGACGCCCAGCGCGTCCAGGTGTGCGCGCAGCCCTGCCATGCGCCGCACGAACCCCGGATAGCCGCGCTGCGTGGCCGGGCTCCATGCCACCTCGGCCACGGCCGCCAGGCGTGGCCACAGGCGCGCATCGGCGGCGGCGTCGGTATGCACGAACTCGCTCCACAGCGCCGCTTCCACGCCCACCGCGGTCCGGTAAGGGGTCGGGTCGAAGGCATAGACCCGGGCCAGCGGCACGCCCGCGGCGCGGCACCAGTCGGCGCCGGGCTGGCCGGCACGGTTGCCGTGGTCGATGTACAGGTAGGAGCACGGCGACAGGATCAAGCGGTGGCCGCGGGCGACCGCGGCCTCGATGGCATAGCCGTCGTTCCACAGCTGCACCAGCGCGGTGGGCTTCATCGCGGCCACCGATCCTTCCTCCCAGACCACCGGAGTACGCCCCATCGCGTCCACCATCGCCGCGGTGCGGGCGACGAAATCGGCGTACAGCGGGTGCCTGATCTCATCGCCGCCGATGTGGATTTCATTGGACGGAAAGATCGCCGCCACCTCCTCCAGCACGTCGCGGACGAAGGGATACACCACCTCGGGCTTGTCCAGGCACAACACGCTGAAGCCCACTCCCACGCCGGCGTAGGTGCCGCGGTTGGCCACGTCGTCGCAGGCCAGCGCGTTGTACGAGGCCAGCGCCGCCTGCACGTGCCCGGGCATGTCGATCTCCGGCACCAGGGTGACGCCGCGTGCCTGCGCGTACGCCACCAGGTGCCTCAGCTGCGCCTGGGTGTAGTAACCGGCGCGCCCGCCCTGCACCGCGCTGGCGCCGCCGATTTCCACCAGCCGGGGATAGCGCTTGATCTCGATCCGCCAGCCCTGGTCGTCGGTCAGGTGCAGGTGCAGCCGGTTCAATTTGAACAGGGCCATGCGGTCGATGTGCCTTTCCAGGTAATCAACCGGCAGGAAACTGCGCGCCACGTCCAGCGACAGCCCGCGCCAGCGGTAGGCGGGCACGTCGGTGATCGCCAGCTGCGGCAGCCGGTAATCCGTGCCGGCGCGCGCCGGCAGCAGTTGCCGCAGGGTCTGCACCGCATGCAGCAGCCCGGCATCGGTGCGCGCGCTCAGATGGATCGCATCGTCCACCAGCAGCCGGTAGCCCTCCTCGCCCAGTGCCGGGTCGTCGACCCGCTGCAGCCGCAGCGGCGTGCCCGCGTCCGCGCTGGCGATGTGCAGCGTCGCCAGCAGTTCGTCCAGCGCACGCCGGGCCATGGGCGCGGCGCCCGCGTCCTCCACGGCCACCGCCGAGGAAATACGCAGCACGCCGGGACCGGCGTGGATGGCGCCAGGCAGCGGCACGATGTGCGCCACCGGCGTCGGTTCCATGGCCACCGTCGGCCGCCGGTGCGCGCAACCGGCCAGCACCGCCAGCGCCACGCAGGACAGCACGATCCAAGGCCTGAGCTGCAGTCTCATCGGGTCCTCCCCTGCCGGCGGTCGAGCAGCGGCAGTCTGCCGGCGCCGCGGCGGCGCCCCGGCGGGCGGGCGCGATGCCCGCCCGGCCCGGCGTGGTCAGTCGCCGCCCTTGACGATGCGCCCGTCCTTGACGATCACCGCGAAGCGGCGCGCCGGATCGGCGATCACCTGCAGGTCCTCCAGCGGATTGCCCTCGACCAGCAGCAGGTCCGCCAGCGCGCCCTCCTCAACCACCCCCAGGCGCCCCGGATAGGGGCTGCGCAGGCCTGACAGCGCCAGCAGTTCGGCGTTGTCGTGGGTGACCATGCGCAGGATCTCCGCCGGGGTGAACCACTCCCGCAGGCCGAGGATGAAGGCGTTCTGCTCGACATTGAGCGCCGGCTCGAACAGGAAGTCGGTGCCCCACGCCATGCGCACCCCGGCGCGCTTGGCCATGGCCCACATGCGCGCCTGCCCGTCGATCACCGGCTTGCGCTTCTCGCGGCGCAACGGATCCATGTTCTCGGTGCTCGCACGCAGGGTCTGGCTGGACAGCCACACGCCACGGCGCGCCATCAGCCGCAGCGTGTCCTCGTCCAGCATCTGCCCGTGTTCGATGCTCTTCACCCCGGCTTCGATGGCGCGGCGCACCGCGCGCACGGTATAGGCATGCACGGTGACGTAGGTGCCCCAGTCCTCGGCGGCCTCCACCGCGGCGCGCATCTCGTCGAGCGTGTACTGGGTGACGTCCACCGGGTCGTAGGCCGAGGACGTGCCGCCGCCGGCCATCAGCTTGATCTGGCTGGCGCCCCGGCGCAGGTTCTCGCGCACCGCGGTGAGCACCTCGTCGCGGCCGTCGGCGATGAAGGTGGCGCCCATTTCCTCGGCCAGCGCCGGCTTGCCGAAGAAGCGCCGCGAGCGCTCGTGCGGCAGGCGCATGTCGCCATGCCCGGCGGTCTGGCTGATGGTGGCGCCGGATGGCCAGATGCGCGGGCCGCGCGCATGGCCGGCGTCGATCGCCGCCTTCAGTTCGAAGATCGGCCCGCCGACGTCGCGCACGCTGGTGAAGCCACGCAGCAGGGTGCGCTCGGATTCGGCCGCCACCCGCGCGGCCAGCTGGTCCGGCGTGTCCGCCAGGGCCAGCATGTCCGCCTGCGAGAGCGCGGTGAACGTGCTGTGCCAGTGCGCGTCGATCAGCCCCGGCATCAGCGTGCGGCCGCGGCCTTCGATCACCGTGGCCGTGGCCGCCGGTGTCGCCGCCGCGCCGATCGCAGCGATATGCCGCCCGCGCACCAGCACGTCGGTGGGCGCGCCCAGCGAGCCGCGCACGGTGTCCAGCACCCGGACCCCGCGGAACAGCAGTTCGCCTTCCTCCGCCGCGGCCTGCACGGAAACGGGGGCGGCCAGCAGCAGCGCCCACGACAACGACAGCGTTCGCATCAGCCAGAGCATGGACATGACGTTTCTCCCTGTGGCATGCCGGTACCGCCAGCCGGCGGCCGCGCCAGTATAGGCGGCGGCCGCGACGGCATCGCCATGGCGGCCGCGCGCAGGCAGCCGCCGGCGCCGCTCAGCCCCCGGCGAACACCGGTTCCAGCAGGCGGAAGGTACCGGCGTCGGCATCCATCTCCACGCGGCCGCCGACCGGCACGATGAACTGTTCGCGGATGTGGCCGATCATCGCCCCGCGGAAGGCCGGGATCTTCAGCGGCGCGATGTAGTCGGCGAACAGCTGGTCCAGGGTCAGCGAGCCATAGCCGTCGCCGGGCGTGCAGCCGGTGCATTCGCCGAAGATGAAGCCGGCGATCCTGTCCAGCGCGCCCATCAGCTTGAGCGTGCTGAGCATGCGGTCGATGCGGTACGGCGCTTCGTCCACGTCTTCCAGGAACAGGATCTTGCCGTTGAAATCGGGCAGGTACGGCGAACCGGCCAGCGCGGTCAGTACGGTCAGGTTGCCGCCCACCAGCTCGCCGCGCGCGGTGCCGCCGGTGATGGTGCGGGTGCGGTTCCTGCGCGGCACCAGTTCGTCGTCGGTATCGACGCTGTTGCGGTACTGCATCAGTTCGCGCTTGAAGAACAGGCGCTCGAACTGGTCCACGTTGAACCGGTTCCAGCTGCCCGAGCCGATCGGCCCGTGGAAGGTCACCAGCCCGGTCCTGGCCTGGATCGCGCAATGCAGCGCGGTGATGTCCGAGTAGCCGAGCAGCACCTTGGGATTGGCGCGGATGGCGGCATAGTCCAGCAGCGGCAGCAGCCGCGCCGCACCGGAGCCGCCGCGCACGCAGACGATGGCCTTGACCTGGCGGTCGGCGAACATGGCGTTCAGGTCGCCGGCGCGCTCGGCATCGGTACCGGCCAGATGTCCATGCCGCGCATCGTAATGGGCGCCGGTCTTGACCTTGAAGCCCAGCGCTTCCATCGCCTCGCGCGCCAGCTGCAGGCTGAGCGGGTCGCTGCTGGCCGCAGACGGGCTGACCAGCGCCACCGTATCGCCCTTCTCCAGCGGCAGCGGCAGCAACCGCCCGCCACGTTGCGCCGCCAGCACGCTGCCCGTGCCCATCAGCGGCAACAGCGCCCCCGCCAATGCCGTACCACCAAGGAATCGCCGCCTGTCCATGCCACCGCCTGTCTGCAGAAAGTGCGGCCGAGGGTAGCAACGGGCCCGCCTGCCCGACAGTGCGCCGCCGGCTTCATGCACAGCCGCGTGCGCGCAGCGGAAACACGCCTGGCGCAAGGCAACCGGCGCGTTTCATGCAGCGCTTGTCGCGGCGCATCCATAACCACGCGGCATGGGTGGCATACGAACTGTCATGCCCCGCCAGCAAAGGCACCACGCCTGCCCGCCGGGCGCTCAGTGTCCCGGCACCGGAGAAAGCGCCACGCAAGGCGCCGTCCGACGGCAACGCCGGCCGGTGCCGCTGCACGGCACGCCGGTCATGAAGCGATGCACACGCCCAGCGAGCGGCTCTTGGCGCGGTACATGGCCGCATCGGCGGTGCGCAGGTAGTCATCGATCGTCTTCAGCCCGGACTGGCTGCTGACCAGGCCGATGCTGGCGCTGCTGCTCACCGTATGCGGGCCGATCAGGTACGGCACCTCCAGCGCCGCGACGATCTGCCGCGCACGCTCGGCCGCTTCGCCGGGATCGATCGATTCGAGCAGCAGGTTGAACTCGTCGCCACTCATGCGCGCGACCAGGTCGGCGTTGCGCACGCACGATTCAAGACGCCGCGCCACCTGCTGCAGCAACTGGTCGCCGACATGGTGGCCCAGGCTGTCATTGACCGCCTTGAACCGGTTGAGGTCCAGCAGCAGCACCGCGAACATGGTGGTGCCACCACGCGCCGGCCCGTCGGCCCCGGCCGCGGATTCGCCGCGGTGCACGGCGATGGCATGCGCCAGGCGGGCCCGGAACAACGGCCGGCCCGGCAGGTTGGTGAGCGCGTCGTAGGAGCTGCCGCGTTCGGCCAGGTCGCTGAGCGAGCCGGCCATGCGCACGGCAACGCCGTCGTCGAACTGGGCCACGCCGCGCCAGTTCACCCACAGCAGCCGCCCGGAACCATGGAAGGCGCGGAAATCCACCGAGAAATTCGGGCTGTTCCCCGACAGGTGGCGGCGGTAGGCCAGCTGCACGCGCGCACGGTCGTCGGGGTCGATGAGCTGCTGCAGGAAGTGCCAGCCACCGTGATGCACCGGCTCGCCGTCGTCCATCCCCACGATCCGGCGGAAGCGCTCGGACACGTGCATGACATCGCTGCGCAGGTCCCAGTCCCAGATGCCGTCATTGGAGCCAAGGGTGGCCAGCGCATAACGGTTGTCCGAGCGCAGCAGTTCCAGCTCGGTGTGCTTCTGGCGGGTCACGTCGATCATCAGCCCGATCATGCGGTTCGGCCGGCCCGGCTCGACCACCGCCCGGCACAGGTCGCGCACCCACACCACCTTGCCGCACTTGGCGATCAGCCGGTAGCTCATCTCGTAGGCGTAGCTGTGCGTGGCGTTGTACGCGGCCTCGTCGATGACCAGCGCCTCGGCCAGGTCGTCGGGATGCACGCGCGAGCGCCAGAAGCCCGGATCGGCGCGCCATTCCTCCACCGTGTAGCCGAACAGCCGCTCCACCTGCGGGCTGAGGAAGGTATTGCCCACCCCGCGCTCGGCCTCCCAGACCACGCCGTCGATGGTTTCCAGCAACCGCAGGAAGCGCTGGCGGACTTCCACCAGCACCTGCTCGGTGACCTCGGTGACCTCGATCAGCACGCCCTGGCGGCTGAGCACCCGCTCGGCCTCGTCGGTCTCCGGCTGCAGCTGCAGCCGCACCCAGCGGTAATCCCCGTCGGCGAACCGCAACCGGAACACCGGCATGCCCGAGCGCAGGGTGCCGGTGTCGTCGGGATGCACGAATTCAAGCAGGGACCGGCCGAGCGCCGCCTCCACCGCATGCCCGGTGAGCGTGTGCCAAGCCGGATTGAGGTAGGTGATCGCCCACAGCGCATCGGTCTGCACCACCGCCTCGGGCAGCAGTCGCAGCAGGCTCGTGGAGGGCGTGAGGGCGGACATACGGGGCTATGGTCACCGAGCGCCAGCGGGCAGTCCAGCGGCGGCCCGCGCGGGCGCTCATCCTGGCGGATGCACCTGCGCCCGCCGCCGCTACCCGCGTGGCCGCGCAACACCCCCAATTCCGACGCGCCATGCCGTATGCGGCGGGCCGCACGGCATGATATCCGCCCGGGTGACCCGGCTGCGGGCCAGCGGGCATCACCGGGTGCGCCCGGCAAACCGGCGAGGCCCGTCTTCGGGCCCTGCCGCCGCGGCCAATCACATGTTCCGCCGGTACTCCCCGCCCACGTCGTACAGCGCGTGGCTGATCTGGCCGAGGCTGTGGGTCTTGACCGCCTCGATCAACGCCGCGAACACATTGCGGCGCTCGCGCGCGGTGTTCTGCAGGTAGGCCAGGCCGTGGCCATCGTGGACACCGGCGTCGCTGCAGGCGCTGCCAGCCACCTCGTGGCTGTGCGAGGTCTCGCCGGCCGGGGCCAGGGCATTGCGGTTGCGCTGCCAGTTGCGCACGTTCTCGATCTGCTGCCCCTTCTCCTCCTCGGTCGAACGGATCAGCTCGATCTCGGTCGCCACTTCGCCGGCATGCTCCTTCGGCAGGAACATGTTGACCCCGACCAGCGGCAGGCTGCCGTCGTGCTTCTTGTGCTCGTAGTACAGGCTCTCTTCCTGGATCTTGCCGCGCTGGTACATGGTGTCCATCGCGCCGAGCACGCCGCCGCGTTCGCTGATCGCCTCGAATTCCTTGTAGACCGCTTCCTCGACGATGTCGGTGAGCTTGTCGACGATGAAGCTGCCCTGCCACGGGTTCTCGCAGAAGTTCAGCCCCAGCTCCTTGTTGATGATCATCTGGATCGCCACCGCGCGGCGCACGCTTTCCTCGGTGGGCGTGGTGATGGCTTCGTCGTAGGCGTTGGTGTGCAGGCTGTTGCAGTTGTCGAACAGGGCGTACAGCGCCTGCAGCGTGGTGCGGATGTCGTTGAACTGGATCTCCTGCGCGTGCAGCGAACGGCCGGAGGTCTGGATGTGGTATTTCATCATCTGGCTGCGCTCGTTGGCGCCGTAGCGCTCACGCATCGCGCGCGCCCAGATGCGGCGGGCGACGCGGCCGATGACGGTGTATTCCGGGTCCATGCCGTTGGAGAAGAAGAACGACAGGTTGGGCGCGAAGTCGTCGATCTTCATCCCGCGCGCCAGGTAATACTCGACGATGGTGAAGCCGTTGGACAGGGTGAAGGCCAGCTGGCTGATCGGGTTCGCGCCGGCCTCGGCGATGTGGTAGCCGGAGATCGACACCGAGTAGAAGTTGCGCACGCCGTGGTCGACGAAGTACTGCTGGATGTCGCCCATCATGCGCAGCGCGAACTCGGTGGAGAAGATGCAGGTGTTCTGCGCCTGGTCTTCCTTGAGGATGTCGGCCTGCACCGTGCCGCGCACCGTGGACAGCGTCTCGGCCTTGATCCGCGCGTAGGTGTCGGCGTCCACCAGCTGGTCGCCGGTGACGCCGAGCAGGCCCAGGCCGAGGCCGTTGTTGGTCGGCGGCAGTTCGCCGTGGTACTGCGGGCGGGCACGACCTTCGAACATCGCCGCGATCTTCTTCTCGGCCTCGGCCCAGCGCGCCGGATCGGCCTTCAGGTACTTCTCCACCTGCTGGTCGATGGCGGTGTTCATGAACATCGCCAGGATCATCGGCGCCGGGCCGTTGATGGTCATCGACACCGAGGTGGTCGGCGCGCACAGGTCGAAGCCGGAATACAGCTTCTTCATGTCGTCCAGGGTGGGGATGTTGACCCCGGAGTTGCCGATCTTGCCGTAGATGTCCGGGCGCGGCGCCGGGTCCTCGCCGTACAGGGTGACGCTGTCGAAGGCGGTGGACAGGCGCGCGGCCGGCTGGCCGACGCTCAGGTAATGGAAGCGGCGGTTGGTGCGCTCGGGGTGCCCTCGCCGGCGAACATGCGGATCGGGTCCTCGCCGCTGCGGCGGTACGGGTAGACGCCGCCGGTGTACGGATAGGAACCGGGCAGGTTCTCCTTCTGCAGGAACACCAGCAGTTCGCCCCAGCTGCGGTAGGTGGGCGCGGCGATCTTGGGAATCTGCTGGTGGCTCAGCGACTCGCGGTAGTTCTCCACGCGGATGGTCTTGCCGCGCACCTGGTATTCGTTGACCTCGTCGGTGATCGACTTCAGCCGCGCCGGCCACTCGCGCAGCAGGCGCAGGGCCTCCGAATCCAGCGACTGCACCGCGTCGTTGTAGCGCTGGCGCAGGGTGCGCAGGCTGGTGTCGGCGGCGGCATCGGTCAGGGCGTCCGCCGGGTACAGGTCCAGCGCCGCCGGCAGCGCGGCGTCGCCCAGCTCCTTCAGCGCCTGCCAGCAGCCCTGGGCGCGCTCGGCCACCTCGGCCTGCGATTCGATGCGGGCATTGATGGCGCGGCCCTGCTCGGCGATCTCGGCCAGGTAACGCACCCGGCTGCCGGGAATCAGCACGGTCGCGCGCGGCTCCTTCAGCGTGGTGTCGATGGCCGGCATCCAGTCGCAGCCGCTCTGCGCTGCGGCCTCCGCGTTCCCGGCGCCGCGCTTGTCGCGCAGCAGCCGGCACAGGTTGGCGAACATCCAGCTGATGCCCGGGTCGTTGAACTGCGAGGCGATGGTCGGGTACACCGGCACGTCCTCGTCCTTCATCGCGAACGCCACGCGGTTGCGCTTCCACTGCTTGCGCACGTCGCGCAGCGCGTCCTCGGCGCCGCGCTTGTCGAACTTGTTGAGCACCACCAGCTCGGCGTAGTCGAGCATGTCGATCTTTTCCAGCTGGCTGGGCGCGCCGAAGTCGCTGGTCATCACGTACATCGGGAAATCGACCAGATCGACGATCTCCGAGTCGCTCTGGCCGATGCCGGCGGTCTCGACGATCACCAGGTCGTAGGCCAGCGACTTGAGGAAACCGATGCAGTCGCGCAGCACGGTATTGATCGCCGCGTGCTGGCGGCGTGTGGCCATCGAGCGCATGTACACGCGCGGGCTGCGCAGCGAGTTCATGCGGATGCGGTCGCCCAGCAGCGCGCCACCGGTGCGGCGGCGGGTCGGGTCGACCGAGACCACCGCGATGCGCATCTGCGGGAAGCTGGCCAGGAAGCGGTTGAGCAGTTCGTCGGTAACGCTGGACTTGCCGGCGCCACCGGTGCCGGTGATGCCGATGGCCGGGGTCCTGCCGCCGGCCAGCTGCCACTGCCGGCGCAGGTGCGCCAGTTCCGCGTCGCCGAAGGCGCCGTCCTCCAGCCGCGACAGCATGCGGCCGATGGCGATCTCGTCGCCGATGCCGGGCACGCTGGCGTCGTCCGCCGCCGGTGCCGCGTCGCGGGCGTCGCCGGCGCGCCGGACCACGTCCTCGATCATCTCCACCAGCCCCATCTTCATGCCGTCGTTGGGGTGGTAGATGCGCTCCACGCCGTAGGCCTGCAGTTCGCGGATCTCCTCCGGGGTGATGGTGCCTCCGCCGCCACCGAACACGCGGATGTGGCCGGCGCCGCGCTCGCGCAGCATGTCCACCATGTACTTGAAGTACTCGACATGGCCGCCCTGGTAGGACGACAGCGCGATGGCGTCGGCGTCTTCCTGCAGCGCCGCGCGGACCACGTCTTCCACCGAGCGGTTGTGGCCCAGGTGGATCACTTCCGCGCCCTGCGCCTGGATCAGCCGGCGCATGATGTTGATGGCCGCGTCATGGCCGTCGAACAGGCTGGCGGCGGTGACGAAACGCAGCGGGCTGGTTTCCGTCTGCGTCTGCGGGAGGTGGGGGGCGGGAGTACTCATGGGCCGTGCGACATCTCGGTTTCTGTTGAAACCGATGATAGAGCCGCGCGCCGCGCAGGTCAGGTTGCAGCGCAGCGTGACCCGACCGCCGTACCGCCCGGCCCCCCGGCGGCGGCGCCCCCTTCGCGGCCGGCGGCAGCCTAAACATGCGCTGGCCGCCGAATGCTTTAGAATGGCCGCCCGCGACCCGTCACCGCCACGACGAAGTCGCATTTTTGTTTTCTGGCCCACCAGTTGTCTGCAGGATCACGGACGTTGTCGCAGTAACGCCCATCGGAGCTTCCATGCTTTTCGAAACCCTCGCCACTTCCGGGCACGAACAGGTCGTGTTCTGCCACAACCGCGATGCCGGCCTGAAAGCGATCATCGCCATCCACAACACCACCCTGGGCCCTGCCCTGGGCGGCGTGCGCATGCGTCCCTACGCCAACAGCGACGACGCCCTGCGCGACGTGCTGCGGCTGAGCCGCACCATGACCTACAAGAACGCGCTGGCCGGGCTCAACGTGGGCGGCGGCAAGGCGGTGATCATCGGCGACCCGCGCACCGACAAGAGCGAGGTGC
Organism: Stenotrophomonas acidaminiphila; assembly: GCA_002951995.1. Taxonomy (NCBI): domain Bacteria; kingdom Pseudomonadati; phylum Pseudomonadota; class Gammaproteobacteria; order Lysobacterales; family Lysobacteraceae; genus Stenotrophomonas; species Stenotrophomonas acidaminiphila. Next base: position 1,293,878 of record CP019797.1, on the reverse strand, counting down.
TGTTCCGCGCCTTCGGCCGCCAGGTCGAAGCGCTGGGCGGGCGCTACATCACCGCCGAGGACGTCGGCAGCGACGTCAACGACATGGAGCAGATCTACCTGGAGACCGGCTATGTCACCGGCGTGCACCAGGTCCATGGCGGCTCCGGCGACCCGGCCCCGTTCACCGCCTACGGTGCGCTGCAGGCGCTGATGGCCTCGATCAACCGCAAGTTCGGCCACGAGGAAGTGGGCAAGGTCAGCATCGCCGTGCAGGGCCTGGGCCACATCGGCATGGAACTGGTGAAGCTGCTGCGCGAGCGCGGCGCCAAGCTCTACGTGACCGACCTGGACCCGGTGCTGGTGCAGCGCGCGGTCACCGAGTACGGCTGCGAGGCGATCAAGCCCGATGCCATCTACGACGTCGCCGCCGACGTGTTCGCGCCCTGCGCGATGGAAGGCGCCATCGGCATGGAGGAGCTTGACCGGCTCAAGGCCAAGGTCATCTGCGGCACCGCCAACAACCAGCTGGCCAGCCATGCGGTGGGCGACGAACTGCATCGGCGCGGGGTGCTGTGGGCACCGGATTACGCGGTCAACGCCGGCGGCGTGATGAACGTGTCGCTGGAGATCGACGGCTACAACCGCGAGCGCGCCATGCGCCTGATCCGCAGCATCTACCACAACCTCGGCCGCATCTTCGACGCGTCCGAGCGCGACGGGATCTCGCCGCAGCGTGCGGCCGACCGCATCGCCGAGGCCCGCATCGAAGCCATCGGCAAGCTGAAGATGCCGCTGGGCCGCGCCACCCCGCGCATGAGCCGCCTGCGCGGCGAGTAGCCAGCGCACCCGGCCGGCACAAAAAAGGCGGGCGACCCGGTCGCCCGCCTTTTGCATGTCCGCCGCCGCTGGCTCAGAACCCGCGCATGAACCGCAGCGACACCTGCCGGTTGTCGCCGCGTCCGCCCAGGCGCTGGTCGTAGCCCAGCGACAGCTGCGCATCGCGCGCGACCCAGGCATCGAGCGACACGCCGAACAATCCGGCGGCGCGCGCGGGCTGCAGGCCATACAGCGGCGCCCAGGCATCGATACCGGTGAAGCGTGCCTGCAGCGGCCCGGCGCCGGCGGACAGCGCCTGCTGCCACTCGGCGTAGCCGCCCAGCTGCAGCCCGCGCCAGCGGTAGTCGGCGCGCAGGCCGGCCAGGCCGCGCACCTGGCTGGCCTGCCAGCCGCCGGCGCTCAGGCCGAACCCGTAGCCGCCCTGTTCCTGGAACGCGTCGCTGTCGATGCGGGCGTAGTCGGCGCCCAGGTACGGGGTGAACGCGCCCCGTCCCAGCTCGAAGCGGTAACCGGCCTCGGCGCTGCCGGACAGGAAGCGGCCGGCGTAACGCGCCATCACCCCGGCACGTTCGCCGCCCAGCAGCAGGCCGCGATCCAGCTCGCGCTGGTAGCCACCCACACCGAGCTGCCCGAGCGCGTACGCCTGGCCCCACTGGCGCCCGGCATAGAACCGGGCCTGGGTCTGGCGGTCGCGGCCGCGGTCGCCGGTCTCGCCGCCGGCCAGCTGCGCCTGCACCTGCCCGAACGCGAAGCCCACCCGGGCATCGCCCATGCCGGTCTCGCGGCCCAGCATCCAGCCGCCCAGGCGGTAGTCGCCACCGGCAAGGCCGCCCTGGCCGCCCTCCCCAGCGAACGCGACCAGGCCCCGTCGGCGCGGCTGCCGCCCTCGCCGAACTGGGTGGACAAGGCCCGCCGGTTCATGTCGATACTGTCGAAGGTCATCGCCAGCGCCAGCGCATGCGCCTGGCCGGTGAGGCTGCGCAGGCTCGCGCCCAGCCCGTCGAAGCCGCCACCGCCACGCTGCAGGGCGCTGGCACCGGCCGCAAACGCACCTGACTGCAGGGTCACATCGCCATCGAGCAGTTCGAAGGCCTGCTCCACCCGCTGCGCCGCGGCCATTGCCGCGGCATCCGCGCCCGCCACCCGCGCGGCCGCGGTCACGTTGACCCGCTGCAGGTCCAGCCAGGCATTGTGGCTGTCATAACCGTAGCCGGCCTGCAGCAGTGCAACGCCGGCATTCTGGGTGGCGGCAGGGGCCGCGTCGAACTGGCCGCTGACACCGCCATCGGCGCGGATCAGGCCCTGCCGCGTGCCGTCCTGTGGCACGTAACCAGGCACCACCCCGTTGATCAGCACCCCGCCGCCCTGCAGGGTTGCGCTGCCGGTGACCTGCAGCGCATTGACGCCCAGCGCGATCAGCAGGCGGGAACCGCTGCGCTGCAGGTAATCGCCGTCGATGATGCTGCTGTTGCCACCGCCAAGCATCACGATGCTGGCACCGTTGTCGACATTGCCGGTCACCCGGGTGGCACCGCCCATGAACTGCAGGGCTGCCTGCGTCGGATCGGACCGCGGCACGAGGGTGACGCTGGAGCGTATCGAGGCGCCATCGCGCAGGGCCAGCGTGCCCTGTTCGATGCGGGTGGCGCCGCCGTAGGTATTGGCACCAGCCAGGGTCAGCGCCCCTGCGCCGCGCTTGACCAGCCCGCCGGCGCCGCTGATGTCATTGCTCCAGACCGATCCCAGCCCCAACTGGTTGACGTCCACCGTCACGTCGCCCCAGTCGAACCGGGCCGGGCCCTTCACCGCCTTGCCGACGTTGAGCAGGCCATAGCCGAACACCGCATCCGGGCCGGGATCGCCCAGGTCGGTGGTGGTGCCCAGCAGGGTCTGCCGCACCAGGTTGTTGTCGAAATACGGGAACGCCTGCCACACCAGCGCCGCCGCGCCCGATACCAGCGGCGCGGCGTAGGAGGTGCCGCTGCCGTAGTAGTAGGACAGGTTCGACGCCGTGGCGCTGGGCCCCACGAAGGCGGACGTGCCCGGCGCCACCAGGCAGTAGTTGCGGGCCACGCCGCAGGCGTTGGAGTAATCGGCCAGGCGCCCCGGGTTGGCCGTGTCCAGCGCCGCCACCGCCAGCCAGCCACGCTCCAGGTCGGCCGCCGGGCGCGAGCCATTCTCGCCCGGCTGGCTCGGCAGCGCGGCCATGTCGCTGGGATTGGCGCGCGATTCGTTGCCGGTGGCGAACACCACCAGCCCGTCGTTGCCGGCGATGAACGGGCGGTACTCGGCGGCGATCTGCGCCGTCACCGTCGGCCGCGTCCAGTACAGCCCGCCCCAGGAGTTGTTCATGATGCGCACGCCGGCGCGGATCAGGTCGTCATGGACGCCGCCCATGCCCAGGCCACCGGTGACCTCGTTGCCCTGCCCGGAGCCATCGTCCTTGGGCCGCTCGTCGTTGATGATGCGCGCCGAGACGATCTGCGCGCCCGGCGCGATGCCCCCGGGCCATTGCCCGGTGGCCGCACCGGCGGCCAGCTGCGCCACCGTGGTGCCATGGCCGACCACGTCGTCCACCGCCAGGTTGTTGCGGCGCGGATCCACGTAGCTGAAATTGGCCACCACCCGCCCGGCCAGCGTGGGATGGTTGCGCATCACGCCCGAATCGACCACGCCGATGCGCACGCCGGCACCGGTGAAGCCGGCGGCCTGCGCGGCGCGGGCGTTGGTCAGCGCCAGATGCGCGTCCATCGCCGGCTGCGGCGTGGTCGAAGTGGGCGGCGGCGAGGTCGGCGGCGGACTGGGCGGCGGTGGCGGGCTCGATTTGCTGCCACCGCCGCCGCCGCAGGCGGCCAGCGCCAGTGCCATCGAAGCGGCCAGTGCGGTGTGGCCCCTGAACGTGCTGCGCATGCCCTCTCCCCATGACTGGCCGGACACCGGTATCCCTGCGGACGGGGCCACCGGCCGGCCATGCGGTGGCTCACCTTCTATACTGCAACGACAAACCGCTGTCTGCCGGGATGTGCCGTTGGTCCAATGGGCACCCCGCCGGCGGCTTTCGATAATCGTTGCAGGATACAACCGAGACCGCACATGTCCGACATCGTCATCGCCGCCGCAAAGCGCACCGCCATCGGCTCCTTCCTCGGCCAGTTCAACGGCGTCCCCACCCCGACCATGGGCGCCACCGCGATCCGCGCGGCCATGGAGCAGTCCGGCGTTGCCGCCGCCGATGTGTCCGAAGTGATCATGGGCTGCGTACTGCCGGCCAACCTCGGCCAGGCGCCGGCGCGCCAAGCATCGCTCGCCGCCGGCCTGCCGGCCAGCACCGGCTGCACCACGCTCAACAAGGTGTGCGGCTCGGGCATGAAAGCAATCATGCTGGGCCATGACCTGATCAAGGCCGGCTCGGCCAGCATCGTCGTCGCCGGCGGCATGGAATCCATGTCCAACGCGCCGCACATGATCCCGAACTCGCGCACCGGCAACCGCTACGGCAACTTCCAGGCGGTGGACCACATGGCCTGGGACGGCCTGACCAACCCCTACGACGGCCAGGCCATGGGCGTGTTCGCCGAAGGCACCGTCGCCAAGTTCGGCTTCACCCGCGAGGAGCAGGACGCCTACGCCATCGAATCGGTCAAGCGCGCGCAGGCCGCGCAGGCCACCGGCGCGTTCAAAGACGAGATCGTCGCGGTGAAGGTGGCTACCCGCAAGGGCGAGGTCGAGGTCGACCAGGACGAACAGCCGGGCAGGTCCGACATCGCCAAGATCCCAACCCTGAAGCCGGCCTTCAAGAAGGACGGCAGCGTCACCGCGGCCAGTTCCTCCAGCATCTCCGACGGCGCCGCCGCGGTGGTGCTGATGGACGCCGCCGACGCCGCGCGCCGCGGGGTGCAGCCGCTGGCCCGCATCGTCGCCCACGCCACCTACGCGCAGGAGCCGGAGTGGTTCACCACCGCGCCGATCGGTGCGGTCAGGCAGGTGCTGGACAAGGCCGGCTGGCAGGTCGGCGACGTGGATCTGTTCGAGATCAACGAAGCCTTCGCGGTGGTGGCAATGGCGCCGATCCGCGAACTCGGGATCCCGCATGACAAGCTCAACGTCAACGGCGGCGCCTGCGCGCTGGGCCATCCGATCGGCGCTTCGGGCGCGCGCCTGGTGGTCACGCTGGTCCACGCCTTGCGCAGCCGTGGCCTCAAGCGTGGCGTCGCCTCCCTCTGCATCGGCGGCGGCGAAGCAACGGCCATCGCCATCGAATTGATTTGATTAGACTTAATGCCTTTTTTACAAAAATGAATGCGCGTTCGCTTGACAGTCCAAACGGGCTTGTCATCATGTTTAAGGCGCGCAATGGCGCGTTGCCTAATCTAACGACGAGGATTCACACAATGAGCATCAACAAGCTGCTGATCGCGATGGCCCTGGGCCTGGCCCTGGCCGCCTGCTCGAAGCAGGAAGCTGCCCAGGACGCCGCTGCTTCGGCCAACGAAGCCGCCACCGACGCCCAGGCCGCCGCTGACCAGGCTGCTGCCGCCGGCGCCGAAACCGCCGACGCCGCCCAGGCTGCTGCCGACACCGCCGCCACCGCTGCTGACGCCGCTGGTGACGCCGCTGCCGCCGCTGCCGGCGCCGCCACCGACGCCGCTGCCGGCGCCGCTGCCGACACCGCCAAGGCTGCTGAAGACGTGGCCGACAAGGCCAAGGACGCTGCCGAAGAAGCCAAGAAGTAATAACTTCTGCTTCGACGCAAGTCGGAAAAGCCGCTGGTTCGCCAGCGGCTTTTTTTTTTGCCTTCTCCCGCCTTTCCCCCTCGGCCGCAGGGGCCAGGCGCGCGCGCCACCCAGCCGCGGATCGTCCAGGGCGCCGATGGCCGGCGCAGCCGGCGGTGCCGGGTCGGCGTTGACGCAATCTGAATCCGCGTCCGCCTACGCTGCGCGCGTCGTCCCCCAAACCCAGGAGAACGCGATGAAGCTGTTTGTACCGCTGCTGGCCGGCAGCCTGATGCTGGCCCTGTCCGCCTGCAACGACCCCAATGCCGAACAGGCCAAGCGCGATGCCGAAGCCGCGGCCGACCACGCCGCCGATGCCGCGCGCAACGCCGGTGAGTCGGCGGCCGACGCCGCCCGCAGCGCCGCCGACCGTGCCGCCGACGCCACCCGCGAGGCCGCCGCCAAGTCGGAGCATGCGCTGGACCGCGCGGCCAACGCCACCAGCGCCGCGGCCGAAGATGCGTCGGCGGCCGCCAAGGAGGCCGCGGCCGATGCCAGCGCCGCCACCGCCAACGCCGCGCAGAAGGTCGCCGACGAAGCGCACGACGCGGCGGAGAAGGCGCGCCAGAAGGCGGACGACGCCAAGCACTGATCGTCCCCACCCCATCGCGCAGCCGTCCCCGGCGGGCGGCTGCGCGATCCCTGCGACGGCGGCGACGCCGTCCAGCGATCTGTCCGGCGCCGCGGGTGCCGGTTGCCGAGGCCAGCGCGCTCAGGGTGCCGGCACGGCCCGCTCCAGGATGTCCGCGAACGCCACCGACGCCTCCAGCATGCCGTAGGCTGGCGGCAGCGGCGCCGCCAGCCGCGCGGCCACGAACAGGCCCGCCACCGGGCTGCCGCCCCGCAGCAGCGTGGCCGCCTGCAGCAGCAGCGCCAGCGAAGCGGCCACGTGCCGTGCCGCGGCTTCGGCCACCGTTGCCCCGTCCAGCAAGGGCGGCAAGGCCTCCAGCGCCGCGTCGTAGGCCGCCTCGCGCCCACGCGCCTGCTCCAGTTCGCGCAGCAGCGCCTGCCGCGACTGCGGCTCGCGCGACAGCGCGCGCAGCACGTCCAGGCATTGCACGTTGCCGCTGCCTTCCCAGATCGAATTGAGCGGCGCCTGCCGGTACAGCCGCGGCAGCATCGACTCCTCGATGTAGCCTGCACCGCCCAGGCACTCCTGCGCCTCGTTGACGAAGCCCGCCACGCGCCGGCAGACCCAGAATTTGCCGAGGGCCGTGGCGACGCGCGCGAACGCCGCTTCGGCGGGGTCGCGCGCGGCCGCATCCACCGCGCGCGCGACCCGCAGCGCCAGTGCGGTGGAGGCCTCCGATTCCAGCGCCAGGTCGGCCAGCACGTTGGCCATCAGCGGCTGCTCGACCAGGCGCCGGCCGAAGGCGCGGCGGTGCCGTGCATGGTGCAGCGCCTGGGCCAGCGCCATGCGCATTTCCGCGGCCGCGCCGAGCATGCAGTCCAGCCGCGTCAGCATCACCATCTCGATGATGGTCGCCACGCCGCGCCCTTCGGCGCCGATGCGCCTTGCCCACGCGCCGCAGAACTCGACCTCGCTCGAGGCGTTGGCCCAGTCGCCGAGCTTGTCCTTCAGCCGCATCAGCCGGAAGCCGTTGCGCGCACCGTCGGGCAGGCGCCGCGGCATCAGCAAGCAGCTCAATCCGCCCGGCGCCTGCGCCAGCACCAGCCAGCCGTCGGACATGGGCGCGGACAGGAACCACTTGTGCCCGACCAGCGAGTACTCGCCCTCGCCGGCCAGCGGCGTCGCGCAGGTGCGGTTGCTGCGCACGTCCGAGCCGCCCTGCTTCTCGGTCATGCCCATGCCTACGGTGATGCCGGGCTTTTGCGCGATGGGCAGGTCGCGCGGGTCGTAGTGCGGCGCGGCGGCTTTGGCCGCCCACTCGGCCAGCGCCGGTTCGCGGCGCAGCACCGGCACCGCGGCATGGGTCATGGTCAACGGGCAGCTGCTGCCCGCCTCCGCCTGGTGGTGCAGGAAGCTCAACGCGGCGCGCGCGACGTGCGCGCCCGGTTGCGGCTGCCGCCACGACAGCCCGGCCACGCCGTGCGCCTTGGCCGCGTCCATCAAGCGGTGCCAGGCGGGGTGGAAATCCACGGCGTCGATGCGCTGGCCCTGCGCGTCATGGGTGCGCAGCAGCGGCCGGTTGCGGTTGGCGTCGAAGCCGAGCCGGTACAGTTCGCCGCCAGCCAGCGCGCCGTAGTCGTCCAGCGCCGTGGCGAACGCGCCGCCGCCTTCGCGTGCGACCGCCTCGCGCAGCACCCGGTCGTCGCGCCACAGGTTGCATTCGGGAAACGGCGGCGGCTGGTTGAATACCACGTGGGTTTCGAACGGCGCTGCTTCGGTGTTCATGGCCGGCCCCTGCGCACGGGAGGATGCCGTCCATTCTGCCGCACGCCGGGACCGCGCCGTGCGGCGCCGGGGCGGCCGGCTCAGCCGCCGGCGGCCAGCGCCTTTACGAACCCGGGCGCCAGCGGCAACGTGCCGAACACCCCCTGCTGGGTGCCGCTGAGCACGCGCAGCATGTGCCCGCGCCCGCCCGGCATGCGCCCCAGCGGCCCGAACAGGAGATCGCGCGCATGCGCGATCCAGTCGCGGTCGGACTGGAACAGCGGCGTCAGCCAGCGGCTCCAGAACTGGTACAGGCGCACATGCGCCTGGCGGGTTGCCTGGTAATGCGCCAATGCCGCATCGAGGTCGGGCTGCCCGCGCAGTGCGTCGCGCAGGGCCAGGGCGTCGAGCAGCGCCATGTTCACGCCCTGCCCGAGCTGCGGGCTCATCGAATGCGCGGCGTCGCCGGCCAGCACCAGGCGGCCGCGGTACCAGCGGTCCAGCACCGCGTCGCGGTAGCTGGCCCGCGCCAGCTGCGACGGCATGCCGATGTCCTGCATCCGCAGCCGTGCCTCCGGCCACAGCTGCGCGATCTCGTCGAGCCAAGGCGCGAGCCCGGCCCGCTCCCAGGCCTCGAAGCCATCGCCCGGCAGGCTCCAGAAGAAGCTCAGCCGCGGCACCGCGTCGCCGGGGCGCGTGCCCACCGGCAACAGGCCGATCATCCGCCGCGCGGCCACGTAGCGCTGCCGCAGTTCGTCGACGAACGGCCAGTCGCCGGCCGGCAGCAGGCACCACAGCGCGCCCCACGGGTACGGGCGGTCCAGCCGCGTGCCCCGCACCTGCGCGCGCAACGCCGACGCCGCGCCGTCGGTGGCGACCACCAGGTCGAAGGGGCCGTGCCACTGCCCGTGCTGGTCGCGTACCCGGCGCAGGCCGTCGTCGATGGCGCCGATGCAGCAGTCCACGTGCAGTGCGTCGCCAGGCTCCCACGCCGCGTCCAGCAGCGAGAACAGCGCCCCGCGCTGCATGCCCACCCCGTGCAGGCGCGCATCCAGCCCGGCATAGCGCATGTCCATCACCGCGCGCCCGCACGAGGTCTCGCCGTACAGGCGGCGTACCGCCGCGCCATGGGCCAGCACCTGCGGCAACAGGCCCATCCGCCACAGCACCTGCAGCCCGCTGGGCTGCAGCAGGAAGCCGGCGCCCACCGGCCCGGGCCGCGGCGCGCGTTCGAATACCTGCACGCGGTGGCCGTCGCGCGACAGCAGCACGGCCAGCGACTGGCCGGCGGTGCCGTAACCGACGATGGCGATATCCAATGACCTGTTCATTGCGTTTCCCGGAGGCGGCCGGCTAAAAAAAAACCCCGCCTCGGCGGGTTTTTCCGGCACAGCCGAGTGGATCACTCGACCGGCGTGATATTGGAAGCCTGGGCGCCCTTCGGGCCCTGGGTCACGTCATAGCTGACGCGCTGTCCTTCCTGCAGGCTGCGGAAACCCTTGGAATTGATCGCGGAGAAGTGCGCGAAGACATCGGCGCTGCCGTCCTCCGGTGAGATGAAGCCAAATCCCTTGGCGTCGTTGAACCACTTGACGGTACCGTTCGGCATGGTGATGCGAGACCTTGTTCGATGAATGGATTGATGCACGCTGAATGAAGCGCGCTCGCGGAGTATGCAAAGCTTGGGCCGCGATGACAATCACCCCCGGGCCAGCTCCCCCACCAGCGCGGGCAGCCCAGCCGAGGCGGCGGCGACGTTGGCCAGTACTTCTTCCATGGTGATCTCGGCCGCGTCACCGCAGCCCGCCGCCCAGTTGGCGACGATGGCCAGGCAGGCGTAATCCAGCCCCAGCTCGCGTGCCAGCCCGGCCTCGGGCATGCCGGTCATGCCGACCAGGTCGCAGCCGTCGCGGCGCATCCGCGCGATTTCGGCGATGGTCTCCAGGCGCGGGCCCTGGGTGGCGCCATAGCAGCCGCCGTCATGCACCGCGACGCCGCGCGCACGTGCCGCGGCCAGCACCTGCGCGCGCAGCGCAGGCGTATAGGGATGGCCGAAATCCACGTGCAGCACCTCGCTGCCCTCCTCCTCGCACAGCGTGGAAACGCGGCCCCAGGTGTAGTCGATCAGCTGGTCCGGGCAGGCCAGCACGCGCGGACCGAAATCGCCGGTGATGCCGCCGACCGTGTTCAGGGCGAGCACGCGGGTGGCGCCCAGCTGCTTCAACGCGGCCAGGTTGGCGCGGTAGTTGACCTTGTGCGGCGGGATCGAATGCCCTTCGCCATGGCGGGCGAGGAACGCCACCCGACGGCCATCCAGCCGTCCGACCCGCACCGGGCCCGACGGCGCACCGTAGCGGGTCGGGACTTCATGGGCCTGGACATCGTCCAGCGCGGCGAGCTTGTAGACACCGGTGCCGCCGATCACGGCCAGTGCGATATCGTCCATCGTGGTTTCCTGGTTTCTGTTCGCAGTCGGGGGCGACACGGGGCGTGGCCGCGTCATCGTAGCGGCCGCGCGCCGGCGCCCACCAGCGCGCCGCGGCCCGGGACACCGCCCGCACCCCGGCCGCTCCGGGTCGGCGCGCGTTGCGCGGAAGGCGGCAGCGCGATCGCGCGGACCGGCTACCCGGCCGCTACTGCTTCATCGCGTAGATCGCCGGCAGCGAGCGCAGCGATTCGCTCACGTCCATGCCGAAGCCGAAGACGAAGCGGTCCGGCAGCTCGATGCCCGCGTAGTCGGCCTTGACGCCGTCCAGGCAGCGGTCGTGCTTCTTGACCGTCAGCACCGCGATGCGGACATCGGTGGCGCCCTGTTCCAGGCACCAGTCGCGCACGCCCTGCAGGGTGAACCCCTCATCGAGGATGTCATCCACCAGCAGCACGCGGCGGCCGAACAGCGAGGATACCGGGCGGTGCTTCCAGACCAGCTCGCCACCGCTCTCGCCGTGGTAGCGCGAGGCCTGCATGTAGTCGAACTGCGCATCCTGGCCGCGCGCGCCCAGTTCCAGCGCAAGCTGGCCGGCGAACGGCAGCGCGCCATTCATGATCGACAGGAACACCGGCACCTCGCCCTTGTAATCGCGCGCGATGGCGTCGGCGATGCCGGCGATGGCCTGGTCGATGGCGGGACGATCGACCAGCAGGTCGGCCTGGGCCACGGCTTGTGCAAGAGTGAGTTTGGACATCAGGCGGTTCTTCCAAGAGTTTCGAGCAGACGGGTTCGGGTATCGCCGTGGCGGGCATCGGCCAGCAGGCCGCCCCAGCCCATGGCACCGTGGGCGATCAGGCCCAGCAGCGCGGCGGTGTTGAGGCTGCGGCCGGCCACGGCCTGCAGCGATTCTTCGACCAGCTCCGGGTGGCAGACCAGCACCACGTCGCAGCCGGCATCCAGGTGGGCTTCGACCCGGGCCTTGACCCCACCGGCGGCGGACGAGGCCGCCATGCCGATGTCGTCGGAGAACACCACGCCGCGGAAGCCCATCTGCCCGCGCAGGATCTGGTTGATCCAGCGCGGCGAGTAGCCGGCCGGTTCCGGCGCCACCTGCGGGTAGATGACGTGAGCCATCATCACCGCATCGGCGCCGGCGTCGATGCCGGCGCGGAACGGTAGCAGATCCTCCGCTTCCAGCGCGTGCAGCGGGCGCGGGTCGATGGCGGTGTCGTGGTGGGTGTCCTCGCGCACCGTGCCGTGGCCCGGGAAGTGCTTGAGCGTGGCGGCCATGCCGGCCGCGTGCATGCCGCGCACATAGGCCTGGGCCAGCGCCGCCACGACCTGCGGGTCCCCGGCGAAGGCGCGGTTGCCGATGGCCAGGTTGCCGCGCCCCAGGTCCACCACTGGGGCGAAGCTCAGGTCCAGCCCGGTCGCGCGGATTTCGCTGGCCATCAGCCAGGCATGCTGCTCGGCCAGCGCCAGCGCGGCGTCCGGGTCGGTGGCGTGCAGCCGGCCGAAGCCGTCCAGCGGCGGCAGTTCGGTGAAGCCGGCGTGGAAGCGCTGCACGCGGCCGCCTTCCTGGTCCACCGCCACCAGCAGCGGACGCGCGGTGGCGGCACGGATCGCAGCGGTCAGCTCGACCACCTGGTCGCGCGAAGCGAAATTGCGCTTGAACAGCACCACGCCGGCCACGGCGTCATGCTGCAGCCAGTCGCGTTCCCGCGCGGTCAGTGTGGTGCCGGCGACGCCAATCAGAAGCATGTGCGGATTCCCATACGGCCAAGCCCGGCATTGTCGCAGATGGCGCCCGCCGCGTCAGACGCTGCAGCCGTCCGCGCCGCAGCCCGGTTCATGGTTCCCGGCCACCGGCGCCGGCGCCAGCTCGGCGGCCACCTTCTCCAGCACCTGCATGAACACCTCCGGCGGTTGCGCGCCCTGCACCGCGTAGCGGCCGTTGATGACGAAGGTCGGCACCGACTGAATGCCCAGCGCCTGCGCCTGTCCCAGCCCGGCACAGACCTCGGCCAGGCCTTCGTCCGAGGCCAGCAGGGCCTCGACGCGCGCGGCCGGAATGCCGCCGGCGGCCGCGGCCTCCGCCAGCACCTGCGGGTCGGCCAGGTTGCGGCCCTGCTCGAAATGGGCGCGGAACAGCGCCTCGCCGACCGCGTCCTGCACGCCCTCGCGCCCGGCCAGCCACAGCAGGCGGTGCGCCGGCAGCGTGGTCACCCGGACCTGGCCGCGGTCGAAATCCATCGGCAGGCCTTCGGCGCGGGCGGTGGACTGGGTCTGCGCCAGCATCTGCGCGGTACGCTCGGCGCCACCGAACTTGGCCGCGTAGGCCTCGCGCAGCGGTACCGGCGTGGCGTCGGCGCCGGGGTCGAGCAGGAACGGATGCCAGCGCACCTCCACCGGCGGCGCCTTGTCGCCCATCAGCGCCAGCGCGCGCTGGAAGCGGTGCTTGCCGATCCAGCACCAGGGGCAGACCACGTCGGACCAGATGTCGATGCGCATGGGGGTTCCTTCTGTTCTCCCGGGGGCTCAGCCGCGCTCGGCGGCGCTCCAACGGGTGTAGGGGTGCGAGGCCAGGGCGAGATTGTAGTAGCGCGGCGCGTCGGTCACTTCGGCACCGGCCCAGTCCGGCTTGTCGAATGGCTGGTCGGCGCTTTCCAGCTCCACCTCGGCCACCACCAGCCCGGCGTTGTCGCCGAGGAACTCGTCCACTTCCCACAGCAGGCCGGCGTGCCTGACCAGGTGGCGGCGCTTGTCGACCAGGCCACCGACGCACAGCGCCAGCAGTTCGCGGGCCTCCTCCACCGGCACCGGGTAGTCGAACTCCTGGCGGGTATGGCCCAGCTCGCGCGATTTGATGTTCAGGTACGCCGCATCGCCCTGGATGCGCACCCGTACCGACGCCTTCTGCGCGCCGCTGTCCATCGCCGCCATGTCATTGATGTAGCCCTGCGCCATCGGGATGACGGCATGCGCGGCAGCGCGCCAGCCGTCGCCGGTGACCAGGAATTTGCGTTCGATCTCGATGCCCATCACCACCTCGTTGGTGCGCTCGTTGGTGCGCGTTCCCCGCGTTCCCGCGTGACCCGCGCGTCGCTGCGCGTGCGATTCGTTGATGCCGAAGCAGCGCACGTCCGTGCGCGCGGATTCAACCGGCGCCAATCCCCGCAGGAGCGGCTGCACATGCCTGTGCGCGGATTTAATTTGTGCGATTCCTTCGCAGGAGCAGCGCACCTACCTGTGCGCGGATCTTATTTATGCGAGTCCTTCACAGGAGCAGCGCACATCCCTGTGCGCGGATTTCATTTTTTCTCGAACACCGCGATGCTTTCCACGTGCGCGGTGTGCGGGAACATGTCCATCGCGCCGGCCGAGACCAGGGTGAAGCCCTGTTCGTTGACCAGGTAACCGGCATCACGCGCCAGCGAACCGGGGTGGCAGCTGACGTAGACGATGCGCTTGAACTGCTTGAGCGGCAGCTGCTGCAGCACGTCGATCGCACCCGAGCGCGGCGGGTCGAGCAGCAGCTTGTCGAAGCCCTGCCGCATCCACGGCGCGGCGCGCTGGTCCTGGGTGAGGTCGGCGGCAAAGAACTGCGCGTTGTCCAGCCCGTTGCGCTGCGCGTTTTCCCTTGCCCGCGCCACCAGCCCGGCCTCGCCCTCCACGCCCACTACCTCGCGCACGGTGCGCGCCAGCGGCAGGGTGAAATTGCCCAGGCCGCAGAACAGGTCGAGCACGCGCTCGTCCGGCTGTGCGTCCAGCAGCGCCAGCGCATGCGCGATCATCTGCTGGTTGAGCTTGGCGTTGACCTGGATGAAGTCCAGCGGACGGAACGCCAGCTCCACGTCCCACTGCGGCAGCGCGAAGGACAGCGGCACGCCGTCGGCCGGCCACAAGGGATGCACCGACTCCAGCCCGCCGGGCTGCAGGTAGATGGCGAAGCCATGCTGCTGGCCGAACGCCTGCCAGGCCTGGCGGTCCGCGTCGGACAGCGGCTGCAGGTGGCGCACGGTCAGGGCGATGGCGGCATCGCCGCCGATGAACTCGATCTGCGGAATGTCGCGCTTGCCGTCCAGGCCCTCGATGAAGGCCGACAGTGCCGCGACCCGGGTACCGATCTCGGGAATCACGGTCAGGCACTGCGACAGGTCGGCGACGAAGCGCGGGTCCTGCTCGCGGAAGCCCACCAGGGTCTTGTCCTTCTTCTCGACCCGGCGCACCGAGAACCGGCCCTTGCGCCGGTAGCCCCAGTTGTCGCCGACCAGCGGCGCCAGCACCGTGCCCGGGCTGACATGGCCGATGCGGGTCAGGTTGTCCATCAGCACCTGCTGCTTGGCCACGATCTGCTGGCCCTCGTCCAGGTGCTGCAGCACGCAGCCGGCGCAGACGCCGAAATGCGGGCAGCGGGGCTGCACCCGGTGCGGCGAGGCCGCGAGCACCTCCACGGTCCGCGCCTCGTCGAAATGGCGGCTCTTGCCGGTCTGTTCGGCCATCACCGTCTCGCCAGGCAGCGCACCGGCCACGAAGGTCACCTTGCCGCCCTCGCCTTCACGGCGGGCAACGCCGCGTCCGTCATGGCTGAGGTCGAGGATGTCGGTCTGGAACGGGGTCTTGTCGATGCGGGATCTGGATCGGGCCACGTGGCGAAAGGCTGCGGGTTGCGGGGCGCCATTGTCGCAGATGCACATCGGCCTGACTTCCGCCGCTTGCGCGGCACGGCCACATCGCCAATGATGCCGGGCACGGCTGACATGGAGGCAGCATATGAATACGCACGCCCAGGGGCATCCACCGCGCCTGCTGCTGGTCGAGGACGACGCGACCAGCCAGGGCTTTTTCCGGGCCGCGCTGGAAGCGTTGCCGGCCACGGTCGACATCGCCGGCTCGGTCGCGCAGGCATTGCGGATGGGCAGCGCCGTCCGCCACGACCTGTGGCTGGTGGACGTCCATCTTCCCGATGGCAGCGGCCACGCGCTGCTGCGGCAACTGCGCGCGCTGCACCCGCAGGTGCCCGCGCTGGCGCACACCGCCGACAATGGCGCGGACATCCGGCGGTCGCTGCACGAGGCCGGTTTCGAGCGGGTACTGGTCAAGCCGATGACCCGCGCCGAACTGCAGGCCGCGGTGCGTGAGGGCCTCGGCCAGGCCACCGCCGGCGAGGCCCCGGCCAGCGAGGATGCGGCCGCGCCCGACTGGGACGAAGGCGCGGCGCTGAGCGCACTCAATGGCCAGCAGGCGCATGTCGTGGCGTTGCGCGAACTGTTCCTGTCCGAACTGCCGGTGGCCCGCGACGCGGTATCGGTGGCGCTGCGGCAGCATGACGATGGCGCCCTACGCCGGCAGCTGCACCGGCTGCAGGCCAGCTGCGGTTTCGTCGGTGCCTCGCGGCTCGGCCGCGCGGTGCGGCAACTGCACCAGGCGCCGGAGTCGGACATGGCGCGGCGCCAGTTCGATGCGGCCGTGAGCGCGCTACTGCATTGAAGCCAGGAGTGAGTGAAGAGGAGTGAGAAAAGGCAGGAGCAAAAGCCGTCATCTCCGCGAAGGCGGAGATCGCTCTTGCTTCTTCTCATTCCTCACTCCTCTTCACTCACTCCTGCCTTTCAAATCCCCAGCATTTCCCAGGACTTGAGCCCGCGCCCCCCCAGGTGGTGCAGCAGCACCGCGCGCATCTGCGGCCGCAGGCTGGCGAGGTCGGCCGCCGCCGGCGGCTGGTCCGCGGCCAGTGCCAGCAGCGCCGCGCCGGTGGCCAGGCCCCGGCGTTCGCTGGCGTTGCGCTCGCTGAGCAGCCGCAGCGGCCCCTCCTGCGGGTCCAGCCGGTAGCGGGCCGCCGGATCGATGGGCTGCCCGTCCGCGGTGCAGGTCCAGTCGAAACCGAACCCCAGCGCCTCGAGCAGGTCGCGCTCGAAACACCGCAGCGCCCACGCCAGACCCGCCGCGTCGGCCAGCCGGCCGCGGACCTGGCCATAGGCATGGTGCAGCTCGGGCAAGGGGTCGTGGCGCGGCGCCAGCCGCAGCACCAGTTCGTTGACGTAGAAGGCGGCCAGCATCGCCTGCCCATGCAGCCGCGGTGCCGCGTCCTGGCTCTCGGCACGCCGCAGCTGCGCCAGTTCGCCGCGCATCACCGCATCCAGGCGGATCGACTGCAGCGGCTGCAGCGCGGCGCGCAGGAGCTGCTTTTTCGGGCCATGCACGCCACGCGCCAGCAGGCCGATGCGGCCATGCCCGCGGGTCAGCGCCTCGACCAACAGGCTGGTTTCGCGCCAGGGGCGCGCATGCAGCACGTAAGCGGGTTCGTCGTCGATGCGCATGCGCTGGAGCCGGGAGTGGGAGGCAGGGGTCGGGGATGCAACCGTGCCGCGTCCGCAGTCTGGCAGAGCGCCGGCCACCTGCCACCCGCAGGCCGGGGCACGACAGGGCGGAGCCGACTACGCGCGCGCCCTCATTCCTGGCCGCCCGCCCCCGTTACCGGCCTCACTCGTAACCGAACGCCTTGAGCGCGGCCTCGTCGTCGGACCAGCCTTCGCGTACGCGCACCCAGGTTTCCAGGAACACCTTGGCGCCGAACAGGCGCTCCATCTGCAGGCGGGCCTTGGC
Source organism: Stenotrophomonas acidaminiphila (assembly GCA_002951995.1). Lineage (NCBI taxonomy): Bacteria > Pseudomonadati > Pseudomonadota > Gammaproteobacteria > Lysobacterales > Lysobacteraceae > Stenotrophomonas > Stenotrophomonas acidaminiphila. The sequence goes on along the minus strand of CP019797.1, from coordinate 1,276,919 downwards.
GCCGATTTCCTTCAGCCGCGCGCCGCCCTTGCCGATCACGATGGCCTTCTGGCCCTCGCGCTCGACCCAGATCACCGCGCCGATGCGCAGCAGGTTGCCGTCCTCGGCGAAGCGTTCGATCTCCACCGTGGTCGCATACGGCAACTCCTCGCCGAGCTGGCGCATCAACTGCTCGCGCACCAGTTCGCCGGCCAGGAAGCGCTGGCTGCGGTCGGTGATCTCGTCCTCGCCGAACATCGGCGGGGCCTCCGGCAGCAGCTTGAGCACGTCGCGCACCAGTGCTTCCAGGCCATTGCGCTTCTGCGCCGAGATCGGGTGCACGCCGGCGAAGTCGCGGCCTTCGGTGATTTCCTGCAGGAACGGCAGCAGCGCGCCCTTGTCCTTCAGCCGGTCGACCTTGTTGACCACCAGCAGCACCGGGATGCCGGCGTCGCGCAGCACGTTGAAGGCCAGCGTGTCCTCCTCGTCCCAGCGCCCGGCCTCGATCACCAGCAGGCCGGCGTCCACGCCTTCCAGCGACCCGCGCGCGGCGCGGTTCATCACCCGGTTCATCGCCCGCTTCTGCTGGCGGTGCAGCCCGGGGGTGTCGACCAGCACCAGCTGCCCCTCGGGGAAGGTGGCGATGCCCAGCAGGCGGTGGCGGGTGGTCTGCGGCCGGTTGGAGACGATGCTGACCTTGGCGCCCACCAGGGCGTTGGTGAGGGTCGATTTGCCGACATTGGGGCGGCCGATGACGGCGACGCTGCCACAGCGGTGGGAGGAGGTGTCGTTCACTTGGAATCCAGTTGCTCGATCGCGGCCGCAGCCGCCTGTTGTTCGGCCAGCCGCCGGGAGCTGCCCTCGCCCGCGGTGGTCACATCCGGGTCGGTCAGGCGGCAGCGTACCCGGAAATGCCGGGCATGGTCATCGCCGGTTTCCGATACCAGTTCATACACCGGCAGCGGCTTCTGCCGCGCCTGCAGCCATTCCTGCAGCCGGGTCTTGGGGTCTTTCTCGGGCTTGCCGACCGGCACCGCGGCCATCGGTGCCTCGAACCAGGGCAACACCCGCGCACGGCAGGCCTCGAACCCGGCATCCAGGTAGATCGCCGCCACCACCGCCTCGAAGGCGTCGGCCAGGATCGAATCGCGGCGGTGGCCACCGGATTTCATCTCGCCGGGGCCCAGGGTCAGGCGCTCGCCCAGGTCCAGGGTACGCGCCATGGCCGCCAGTGCGGCTTCGCACACCAGCGCCGCCCGCGCCCGGGTCAACGCGCCTTCGTCGGCCTTGGGCCAGCGCGCGAACAGCGCCTCGGCCACGATCAGGTTGACGATGCTGTCGCCGAGGAACTCCAGGCGCTCGTTGTGCGGCGCGCCCGCGCTGCGATGGGTCAGGGCCTGCCGCAGCAGGCCCGGATCCCGGAACGGGTGGCCGATGCGGTCACCCCGCGTCACCGTCCTACTCACCGTGCGAGGTCAGGTCCTGGGAGTTCTCGAAGCGGCCGACGATGTCGAGGTTGCCGACCAGCGGGCGGCGCACTTCATAGCTCACGTTCATGCGCACGCCACCGTCGATGCGGTCGAACTTGATGTTGTCGCGCTTGACACTGTCCGAGTAGTTCATGTCCATGCGCTTGAAGAACAGCTCCTGCGCCTTGGCCGGATCCGACGTGCCCGGCTCCTTGGCCAGGGCCTTCATCGAGGTCTTTACCGCGTAGAACTCCTGGTACATCGGGAACAGCTTCATGCCCACGTAGAGCGCGAAACCGACCACGGCCAGCACCATCAGGAACGACGTCAGCGTCATGCCGCCTTGTTTGCGATTCATAGCATTCTCCCCGGTTTGCGCCTAGGTTACTGGATGCCCGAGCCGATCCGCGACGGCTCGAAGCCGTCCTTGCAGAACCAGCCGCTGCAGTTGAGCCAGATCAGGAACGCCTTGCCGCGCAGGTTCTGCTCCGGCAGGAAGCCCCAGAAACGGCCGTCGTCGCTGTTGTCGCGGTTGTCGCCCATGACCAGGTACTGGCCCTGCGGCACCTGCCAGTCGCCCTGGCCGGCCGGATTGGCGCGGCCCAGGTACTCCAGCACGGTGTGCGGACGGCCCGGCAATGCCTCGCCGAGCAGGGTGGCGCCATTCATTTCGGCACCGCGGCCCTTGCCCACGTACTCGCCCTTGATCTCGTAGGCCAGCGGCTGCCCGTTGATCGACAGGGTGTCGCCATGGAAGCCGATGCGGTCGCCCGGCAGACCGATGACGCGCTTGATGAAATTCTCGCCGCGCTGCGGGTCGCCGGGCATGTCCGGGTGGCCGGGGAACTGGAACACCACCACGTCGCCGCGCTTGGGCTCGCCGGTCGGGATCACCTTGGTGTTGGTGATCGGCAGGCGGATGCCGTAGGCGAACTTGTTGACCAGGATGAAGTCGCCGATCAGCAGGTTGGGCATCATCGAGCTGGACGGGATCTTGTACGGCTCGGCGATGAAGCTGCGCAGCACCAGCACCACCGCCAGCACCGGGAAGAACGCGCGCGAGTAATCGACGAGCGCCGGTTCCTCGCTGTCCAGCAGGCCGCCCTTGGTCGCGCGGCGCTTGGCCAGGAACAGTTTGTCCAGCAGCAGGACCAGGCCCGATCCCAGGGTCAGCACCACCAGGGCGATTTCAAACCATTTCATTCCAGAGTCCTTGAGTGCGGGGACCGGGGGCCGGAGGCCCCTGGCCTCTTACTTGTTGTCCATCTGCAGCACGGCCAGGAAGGCTTCCTGCGGGATCTCCACGCGGCCGACCTGCTTCATGCGCTTCTTGCCTTCCTTCTGCTTCTCCAGCAGCTTCTTCTTGCGCGAAACGTCGCCACCATAGCACTTGGCCAGCACGTTCTTGCGCATCGCCTTGACCGTGGTGCGGGCGATGATCTGCGAGCCGACGGCGGCCTGGATGGCGACGTCGAACATCTGCCGCGGGATCAGGTCCTTCATCTTCTCGCACAGCTCGCGGCCGCGGCGGTCGGCATGGCTGCGGTGCACGATCAGCGACAGCGCGTCGACCTTGTCGCCGTTGATCAGCACATCCACGCGCACGAACGGACCGGCCTCGAAGCGCACGAAGTGGTAGTCCAGCGACGCATAGCCGCGGCTGACCGACTTGAGCTTGTCGAAGAAGTCCAGCACCACCTCGGCCATCGGCAGCTCGTAGCTGATCTGCACCTGGCTGCCCAGGTAATTGATGCCGATCTGGGTGCCGCGCTTCTCTTCGCACAGCTTGATGATGTTGCCGATGTACTCCTCGGGGGTGAGCACGTTGGCGCGGATGATCGGCTCGCGGATCTCCTCGACCTGGTTGACCGGGGCAGCTTGGCCGGGTTGTCCATCATCACGATGGAGCCGTCGCTCTTGAGCACCTCGTAGACCACGGTCGGCGCGGTGCTGATCAGGTCCAGGTCGTACTCGCGCTCCAGGCGCTCCTGGACGATCTCCATGTGCAGCATGCCGAGGAAGCCGCAGCGGAAGCCGAAGCCCATCGCCTCGGAGCTTTCCGGCTCGAAGCGCAGCGCGGCGTCGTTCAGGCGCAGCTTGTCCAGCGCTTCGCGCAGGTCCGGGTAGTCCTCGGCGTCGACCGGGAACAGGCCGGCGAACACGCGCGGCTGCATTTCCTGGAAGCCGGGCAGCGGCGCCGGCGCCGGGTCGGCGGCCAGGGTCAGGGTGTCGCCGACCGGCGCGCCGTGCACGTCCTTGATCGACGCGGTGATCCAGCCCACCTCGCCGGCCGACAGCTTGCCGGTGACCTTGCGCTTGGGCGTGAACACGCCCACCGCGTCGACCTGGTGGTTGCGGCCGGTGGACATCACCAGCAGCTTGTCGCCGGTCTTGACCTCGCCCTGCATCACCCGCACCAGCGAGACCACGCCCAGGTAGTTGTCGAACCAGGAGTCGATGATCAGCGCCTGCAGCTTGTCGGTATCACGCGGAGCCGGCGGCGGGATGCGGTGGACGATGGCCTCCAGCACCTCTTCCACGTTCAGCCCGGTCTTGGCCGACACCGGCACCGCGTCGGTGGCGTCGATGCCGATCACCGCCTCGATCTCGGCCTTGGCGCGCTCGGTGTCGGCGGTGGGCAGGTCGATCTTGTTCAGCACCGGCACCACTTCCAGGCCCATCTCCACCGCGGTATAGCAGTTGGCCACGGACTGGGCTTCCACGCCCTGCGCCGCGTCCACCACCAGCAGCGCGCCCTCGCAGGCGGCCAGCGAACGGCTGACTTCATAGGAGAAGTCGACGTGGCCGGGGGTGTCGATGAAGTTCAGGTAGTAGGTTTCGCCGTTGCGCGCGGTGTACGGCAACGACACCGACTGCGCCTTGATGGTGATGCCACGCTCGCGCTCGATCGGGTTGTTGTCCAGGACCTGCGCTTCCATTTCGCGCGCGGTCAGGCCGCCGCAGATCTGGATGATGCGGTCGGCCAGGGTGGACTTGCCATGGTCGACGTGGGCGATGATGGAGAAATTGCGGATGTTCCGCATCGAATCGGCAGACATAAGGTGGCGGCGGCGCGTCGCGTCGTCAGGATAACGCGCCATTATCGCACGGCCGGCGGGCAGCCCGCACAGGGCGGCCGCCGCAACGGCAGGGGCCGCCCGGAGGCGGCCCCTGCGTACAGCTTGATGAATATCGAGTTCAGCCGCCGGCACGGACCGCGACGAAGGCGCTGTTGCCGCCCGCGCGCACCAGCAGCATCACCACGTCGCCCTTCTTGTAGCCGGCCAGCTCGCGGTTGAGCGCGGCCACGCTGCCGACCGGGGTACGCCCGACCTGCAGCACCACCATGCCCGGCGCCAGCCGTGCCTCGCGCGCGGCCTGGCTGTTCACGGCGGTGATGCGCACGCCCTCGCCGGCATCCAGGCCCAGCTGGCGGCGCTCGGCGGCGGTCAGGTCGGCCACTTCCAGCCCCAGCAGCGCGTTGGCACCGGCCTGCGGCTTGTCCTCGCCGGCCGTGGCCGGGGCATTGGCCGTGCGCGCGGCGTCCTCGGCCAGTTCGGTCAGGGTCACGGTGATCTCGCGCGGCTTGCCGTCGCGCAGGATGCCCAGCCGCACCTTGCTGCCCGGCGGCATGGCGCCGATCAACGGCGGCAGGTCGCTGGAGGCGGCGATCTCGGTGCCGTTGACCGAGCGGATGACGTCGCCGACTTCCAGGCCCGCCTTGCGGGCCGGGCTGTCCTCGACCATCTGGTTGACCAGCGCGCCGCGGCTGTCGGGCATGCCGAGCCCCTGGGCCTTGAGCGAGTCGAGCGGCTCGACCACCACGCCCAGCTGGCCGCGGCTGACCTTGCCGGTCTTCTTGATCTGCTCCACCGCGCTCATCGCCAGGTCGATCGGGATGGCGAAGCTGATGCCCATGTAGCCGCCGGAGGCGGAGAAGATCTGCGAGTTGATGCCGACCACCTCGCCGCGGGTGTTGAGCAGCGGGCCGCCAGAGTTGCCCTGGTTGATCGCCACGTCGGTCTGGATGAACGGCACGTAGCGCTGTTCGGCGTAGGGGTTGCTGCGGCCGGTGGCGCTGACGATGCCGGCGGTCACCGAGTGATCCAGGCCGAACGGCGAGCCGATCGCCACCACCCACTGGCCGGGCTTGAGCGTGTTGGAATCGCCCACGCGCACGGTCGGCAGGCCCTTGGCGTCGATCTTCAGCAGCGCCACGTCGTACTGCTGGTCGCTGCCGACGACCTTGGCGTCGAACTCGCGGCGATCGCTGAGCTTGACCTTGACCGTCTCGGCGCCGTCGATCACGTGGTGGTTGGTGAGCACGTAGCCGTCGGCGGAAATGATGAAGCCCGAGCCCATGCCGCGGCCGCGTGGGCCGTCCTCAGGCGCCTCGCGCGGCATCTGGAAATCCGGCCCGAAGAAGCGCCGGAAGAATTCCGGCATCTGGTCCATGTCCGGTCGTCCGCCGCCGGCCATGCGCGGCCCGCGCCGCGCGCCGATGACGGTCTCGACGTTGACCACGCCGGGCCCGACCCGGTCCACCAGCTGGGTGAAGTCGGGCAGGCCGCTGACCAGCTGCGGGGCCGGCGTGGCCGGGCGCGCGGCGACCGCCTGTTCGGCGGGGGCGGTGGGGGCATTGCTCTGGGCGCAGGCGACCAGCGGCAGGGTCATTGCCAGCAGGCCGAACAGCCGCGTGGGGATACGGTGGGTCATCAGACTCGAGCCTCCGATTGGAAAATGAAGAAACACGCTCCGCCCGGCAGTGGCCGCCAGACGGGGAAATCCCGGGAAACGGTACCCGCCGCACAGCGCCGCGGGCACCTGGACAAACGCCGGCTCAGGGCCGCGCCGGCTGCGCGTCCGGCTGCGCCGGCGCCCCCTGCGGGGGCAGGCGCGGCTCGAACGGGTAGAAGGTCGCGCCGCCTTCGGCAGACGCGCTGGCATTCAGGGCATTGCCCGACGACAGCGCCGGCGCCAGGCTCGAGCGCGGCCATGGCCGCGCCTGCAGCACGCTGCCGGGGTCGGCGAACGGGTCATGGCGCACGACCGGCAGCGGCGCCTGCACGGCCACCGCGCGTGCCGGCTCGGCCTGCCGCGAGGCGACGCTGCGTGCCACCTGCTGGTTGCGGGTGGCGCTGCCGCGGCGTGCGGCGGCATCTGCCCGCCGCAGTGCGACGGCGGCCACGGCGGGCGCCGCGGCGGCCAGCCCGGCTTCGGCATCGGAGGCCGTGGCCGGGTCGGCATCGGCGACGACGGGGGTCGCCGGGACCTGCGCCGCGGTGGCGATCACGGTTTCGGGCACGCCCGGCGCCGGCAGCTGTCCGCGCGCCATGAACAGCGCCACGGCCGCGACCGACGCGGCCAGGGCGGCACCGCCGCCCCAGCGCCGCCAGCCCGCGCGACGCGGCGGGCGCACGGAGACCGTGCCCCCCTGCTCCGCGTCGGCGGCGATCGCCGCACGGATCCGGCGGTCGAACCCGGCCGGTGCCGGCGCGCAGGCCTGGCCGCGCAGTACGTCGCCCAACAGCTGCCAGCGTTCCTGGCAGCCGGACAACTCGTCGTCGTGCTCGAGCCGGCGCAGCAGGAAGCGCGCCTCGTCGGTGGCCAGCTCGCCATCGACCAGCGCCGACAGCTGCTGCCGGTAGTGCAGTTCGAATTTGTCGGCGGCATTGCCCGCCGCCGCATCGACGCGGCCGGAAACATTCATGCGCGGCTCCTCTCGCGGGTGGCGCTGGCGGTGTCCAGCAGGGGACGCAACTGCGCGTCGATGGCTTCGCGGGCACGGAATATCCGCGAGCGCACGGTGCCGATCGGGCACCCCATTTTCTGTGCGATTTCCTCGTAGCTCATGCCTTCCACCTCTCGCAACGTGATGGCCGAACGCAGCTCCTCGGGAAGCGCATCGACCGCCTTCATCACGGTCTGTTCCAGTTCCTGCCGCATCAGTTCGCGCTCGGGCGTGTCGGTGTCGCGCAGGCGCGCGCCGGCGTCGAACTGTTCGGCATCGCCGATCTCGACGTCATCGGTGGGCGGGCGCCGGTTGTGCGCGGCAAGGTAGTTCTTGGCGGTATTCACTGCGATTCGATGCAACCAGGTATAGAACTGGGCGTCGCCACGGAAATTCCCGATCGCGCGATAGGCGCGGACGAAAGTGTCCTGGGCCACGTCCTGACATTCACTCCAGTCGGCGATGTAGCGCCCGATCAGCGCGACGATGCGGTGCTGGTACTTGCGCACCAGGACATCGAACGCCGCGCTCTCGCCGCGCTGCACGCGCCGGACCAGCTCCAGATCCAGCTCCTGCGGTGTTTCAACCTCGGCCATGCGGGGCCGCACTCCTGTCAGCCCAACCGACGTCGGGCAATGAGACCGCCTGGGGCGGAAAAAGTTCAGCGTCCCGTCCCCGGAGCGCCGCGCCGTCCTTCAGAGCATGTTTACCCTGCGGCCGCCAGGCCCGGGCCGGCGCGCACTGCACCCGAGCATAGCGGCTGCCCTGCGCGCGCCGCCGTGACGCGCGCGAACGGGATGTAGACATGCTGCAACCCGCGTTCGGATAGCCTGTCGCTGACGACCGGCCGGCGCGAACGCGCCTGCCTCCCCAGCATTGGGATTTGACGCCGGGGAAACAACCTCTGGATCATAGCGATCTTCTCCATACACAACCGGATGGAACGTCCCATGCTTTCAGGTTTCGATGGGCTCCGCTTCACTCACTGGCAGGCCGAAATCCGCGACGACGGCGTCGTCGTGCTGGCCCTGGACCGCCGCGACAGTCCGGTCAACGCGATGTCCCAGGACGTGCTGCTGGAACTGGGCGACATCGTCGAGCGGCTGGCGATCGACCCGCCCAGGGGGGTGGTGATCCGCTCGGCCAAGGCCGCCGGCTTCATTGCCGGGGCGGACCTGAAGGAGTTCCAGGAGTTCGACCGCCGCGGCACCGTCAATGACGCCATCCGCCGCGGCCAGTCCACCTACCAGAAGCTGGCCGAGCTGCCCTGCCCCACCGTGGCCGCGATCCACGGCCACTGCCTGGGCGGCGGCACCGAGCTGGCCCTGGCCTGCCGCTACCGCGTGGCCTCCAGCGATCCATCCACCCGCATCGGCCTGCCCGAGACCCAGCTGGGCATCTTCCCGGGCTGGGGCGGCAGCGCGCGCCTGCCGCGCCTGGTCGGCGCACCGGCGGCGATGGACATGATGCTCACCGGACGCACCCTGTCGGCGTCGGCCGCCCGTGGCATCGGCCTGGTCGACAAGGTCGCGGCCCCGGCGGTACTGGTCGACGCGGCGGTAGCGCTGCTGCAGTCGGGCGTGACCCGGCCGTTCAGGCAACGCGCCACCGCCTGGGCCACCAATACCTGGCTGGCGCGCAGGATCCTGGCCCCGCAGATGGCCAGGCAGGTCGCGCGCAAGGCCAGAAAGGAGCATTACCCGGCGCCGTACGCGCTGATCTCGACCTGGGAACGCAGCGGCGGCAGCGGCATCCAGGCGCGGCTGGACGCCGAGCGCCGCGCGGTGGTCAAGCTGGCCGGCGGCCCGACCGCGCGCAACCTGATCCGCATCTTCTTCCTGACCGAACGGCTCAAGGCCCTGGGCGGCAAGGAATCGGACATCCGCCACGTGCACGTGGTCGGCGCCGGGGTGATGGGCGGCGACATCGCCGCGTGGGCGGCCTACAAGGGGTTCGACGTGACCCTGCAGGACCGCGAACAGCGCTTCATCGACCCGGCCATGGCCCGTGCCCAGGCGCTGTTCGAGAAGAAGGTGAAGGACCCGGCCAGGCGCGCGGATGTCGCCGCCCGGTTGAAGGCCGATCTGGCCGGCGACGGCGTGGCCCAGGCCGACCTGGTGATCGAGGCGATCATCGAGAACCCGGAAGCCAAGCGCGCGCTGTACCAGGCGCTGGAGCCGCGGCTGAAGCCCGACGCGCTGCTGACCACCAACACCTCCTCGATCCCGCTGGACGAACTGCGCGAACACATCGCGCAGCCGGCCCGGTTCGCCGGCCTGCACTACTTCAACCCGGTGGCGCAGATGCCGCTGGTGGAGATCATCCACCACGACCGCATGGCGCCGGAGACCGGACAGCGGCTGGCCGCGTTCTGCAAGACGCTGGGCAAGTTCCCGGTGCCGGTGGCCGGCACCCCGGGGTTCCTGGTCAACCGGGTGCTGTTCCCGTACATGCTGGAAGCGGCCACCGCCTATGCCGAAGGCATCCCCGGCCCGGTGATCGACCGCGCCGCGGTGAAGTTCGGCATGCCGATGGGCCCGATCGAACTGCTCGACACCGTCGGCCTGGACGTGGCCGCCAGTGTCGGCCGCGAGCTGGCGCCGTTCCTGGGCCTGCAGATCCCGGCCGCGCTGGCGTCCGTGGACGCCGGCAAGCGCGGCAAGAAGGACGGCCAGGGCATCTACAAATGGGAGAACGGACGCGCGGTGAAGCCGGAGGTGGCCAAGGACTACCAGGCGCCGTCGGACCTGGAGGACCGCCTGATCCTGCCGCTGCTCAACGAGGCGGTCGCCTGTCTGCACGACGGCGTGGTCGCCGATGCCGACCTGCTCGATGCCGGGGTGATCTTCGGCACCGGCTTCGCGCCGTTCCGCGGTGGCCCGATCCAGCACATCCGCGCCACCGGCGCCGACGCCCTGGTGGAAAAACTCAGGACCCTGCAGGCCCGCCACGGCGACCGTTTCGCGCCGCGTCCGGGCTGGGACATGCCGGTACTGCGCACGCCCGTGGCCTGACCGCTGGCGGCGGTCGCCCTCCCCGGCCGCGCCATGCCCCCGGGGGGCGCTGCTTTTGCGCTTTTGCGCTTTTGCGCTTTTGCTTTTTTGCTCCTTTGTTCCCTCATGCGTTCGCCGCGGCTTCCGCGGCGTCGCCCCCGCATCCGGGGGAAGCACGCCGAATGCGCCGATGCCGGCCACCGCCGGGTTGATTGACCCAGATCAAGGAAATCCGGCGCGTCTGGACCGACCCTATGCGCGTCGCCCGGCACACGCCTGCGCCGGGCCGTGACGGCCAGGCCGCACGCTGCGTCCACGCATATCCCACAGGAGCAACACCCATGAAAACCTCGCGCCGTCTTCTCCTCGCCCTGGCCCTCGTCGGTGCCGCGGGCGCGGCCCAGGCTGCCGGCAACTGCACCGTTTCGCTCAAGGGCAACGACGCGATGCAGTTCGATCTCAAGGAAGTCACCGTCTCGGCCGGCTGCGCCACGATCACCCTCGAACTGACCCACACCGGCAAGCTCCCGGCCACCGCCATGGGCCACAACGTGGTGGTGTCCACCACCGCCGACATGGCCGGCGTCAACCGTGACGCGATCCGCGCCGGCGTGGCCAACAACTACGTGCCGGCCAAGGACGCCCGCGTGATCGCCCACACCAGCCTGATCGGCGGCGGCCAGAAGACCCAGGTGCGCTTCCCGGGCAACAAGCTCACCGCCGGCGGCGACTACAGCTTCTACTGCTCGTTCCCCGGCCACTCGGCCATGATGAAGGGCAAGCTGGTCGTAACCCGCTGATTCCGCTGCACCTGGACCGAGGCCCGGGCGACCCTGTCGCCCGGGCCTCCGTCATATACTGTTCAGGATGGCATCCACGGGGAAGGATCCATGGATGGCCGCAACCGCCCGGGACACGGATTGATTCAAGTCAATGCCCGGAGTGCTCCACACGGGGGATGATTTTCCCCGTTCAGACCGAGGATCAGGCCGCATGCAAAGCGTGCAGGGGACGTATAACGACAAGGTGGTGCGCCAGTTCGCGGTGATGACCGTGGTCTGGGGCATCGTGGGGATGCTGGTGGGCGTGATCATCGCCGCCCAGCTTTACTGGCCGACGCTCGGCGAAGGCATACCGTGGCTGGGCTACGGGCGGCTGCGACCGCTGCACACCAATGCGGTGATCTTCGCCTTCGGTGGCTGCGCGCTGTTCGCCACCAGCCTGCACGTGGTGCAGCGTACCTGCCACGTCCGGCTGATATCGGACAAACTGGCGGCCTTCGTGTTCTGGGGCTGGCAGCTGGTGATCGTGGCCGCGGCCATCACCCTGCCACTGGGTTACACCCAGGGCAAGGAATACGCCGAGCTGGAATGGCCGATCGACATCCTGATCGCCGCGGTGTGGGTGGCCTACGCGGTGCTGTTCATCGGCACCATCGCCAAGCGCCGGGTCAAGCACATCTACGTGGCGAACTGGTTCTACGCCAGCTTCATCATCGCCATCGCGCTGCTGCACATCGTCAACAACATCTCCATGCCGGCCGGCGCGACCAAGTCCTACTCGGTCTACAGCGGCGCGGTGGACGCGATGGTGCAGTGGTGGTACGGCCATAACGCGGTGGGCTTCTTCCTGACCGCCGGCTTCCTGGGAATGATGTACTACTTCGTGCCCAAGCAGGCCGGCCGCCCGGTGTACTCCTACCGGCTGTCGATCGTGCACTTCTGGGCGCTGATCGCGGTCTACATGTGGGCCGGCCCGCACCACCTGCAGTACACGGCCCTGCCCGACTGGGCGCAGTCGCTGGGCATGGTGTTCTCGCTGATCCTGCTGGCCCCGTCGTGGGGTGGCGCGATCAACGGCGTGCTGACCCTGTCCGGCGTGTGGCACAAGCTGCGCACCGACCCGATCCTGAAGTTCCTGATCGTGGCCGTGTCGTTCTACATGATCGCCACCTTCGAAGGCCCGATGATGTCGATCAAGACGGTCAACTCGCTGTCCCACTACACCGACTGGACCGTGGGCCACGTCCACGCCGGCGCGCTGGGCTGGGTGGCGATGATCTCGATCGGCTCGATCTACGCGCTGATGCCCAAGCTGCTGGGCCGCGAGCAGATGTATTCGGTCAAGGCCATCGACACGCACTTCTGGCTGCACACCATCGGCGTGGTGCTGTACATCGCCTCGATGTGGATCGCCGGCGTGATGCAGGGCCTGATGTGGCGCGCGACCAATGACGACGGCACCCTGACCTACACCTTCGTCGAATCGCTGAAGTTCACCTATCCGTACTACCTGATCCGCCTCGGCGGCGGCCTGGTGGTGCTGAGCGGCATGTGCCTGATGGCCTGGAACGTCTGGCGTACCTGGCGTACCGCCCCCGCGATCGAACCGCAGCCGCTGCTGCCCGTCGACGCCTCCGAAGTGCGTGCCTGAGGAGGAAGGAACCCCATGAGCGAGAACAAGAATCCCCACGAGAAAGTCGAGAAGAACGTCGGCCTGATGGCGGTGCTGATCGCGGTCGCCGTGTCGTTCGGCGGCCTGGCCGAGATCGTCCCGCTGATGTTCCAGGCCGAGGCGATCAAGCCGCTGGAGGGCGTCGAGCCCTACCCGGCGCTGGAACTGGCCGGCCGTGACGTCTACGTCCGCGAGGGCTGCTACAACTGCCATTCGCAGATGGTGCGCACCCTGCGCTTCGAGACCGAGCGCTACGGCCACTACTCGCTGGCCGGCGAATCGGTCTACGACCGCCCCTTCCAGTGGGGCAGCAAGCGCACCGGCCCGGACCTGGCGCGTGTCGGCGGCCGTTATTCCGACGCCTGGCACCGCGTGCACCTGATCAATCCGCGCGACGTGGTGCCGGAGTCGAACATGCCCAGCTTCCCGTGGCTGGAGAAGAACCAGGTCGACGGCGCCACCGTGGCCCGGCACATGAGCGCGCTCAAGGCGCTGGGCGACCCGTACAGCGACGAGCAGATCGCCAGCGCCGCCGAGGACGTCAAGGGCAAGACCGAGCTGGATGCGGTCGTGGCCTACCTGCAGGGACTGGGCCGGCATGCGCCGCGGGGAGGCCAGCCATGATCTCCGGCATCGTGACCGCGCTGCTGCTGGTGCTGTTCGTCGGCGGCTGGATCTGGGCCTGGAGCCCGAAGCGCAAGCGTGAGTTCGAGGATGCGGCACGCCTGCCGCTGGAAGATGACAACGTGCAATACGGCAACGGGGGAGAGCGCGGATGATGAGCATGGGATGGACGTGGTACGTCATCGCCCTGGTTGCGCTGAACATTCTGGGCTGCGTGTGGCTGCTGTGGTGGACCGCACGCCGCCGCCCGGGCGACCCGAAGCCCGAGGACACGCTGCACACCTGGGACGGTGACATCACCGAGTACAACAAGCCGTTGCCGCGCTGGTGGATCAACCTGTTCTACCTGACCATCTTCTTCAGCATTGGCTACCTGTTCTGGTACGGCGGGCTGGGCAATATCCCCGGTTACAGCGGCTGGACCTCCAAGGGCGAGCATGCCAAGGAGAAGGCCATCGAGGACGCCAAGCTCGAGCAGACCTTCAAGCCGTATGCCGGCAAGCCGATCGACCAGCTGGCCAGGGATCCCAAGGCGCTGGCGCTGGGCCGCTCGATCTTCGGCAACACCTGCGCCACCTGCCACGGCTCCTCGGGCCAGGGTGCCATCGGCTACCCGAACCTGACCGACGACATCTGGCACTGGGGCGGCTCGCCCGAGCGCATCCTGGAAACGGTGCTGGACGGCCGCGAAGGCATCATGCCCGAGTGGGGCACCGTGCTCACCGGCATGGGCGGCCCGGAGGCGATCGACTACACCATCGCCTACGTGCGCACCCTGTCGGCCCCGGAGACCCTGCAGAACAACTACATGGCCGCCCGCGGCAAGAAGCTCTACGAGGGCGTCTGCGTGGCCTGCCATGGGGTCGACGGCAAGGGCAACCTGGACATCGGCGCGCCGGACCTGACCGACAACTACTGGCTCTACGGCAACAGCCGCGAAAGCCTGTACAAGACGATCACCGAAGGCCGCCACGGCAGCATGCCGGCGCACCGCGAACTGCTCGGCGAGACCCGGGTCCGGCTGGTCGCTGCCTATGTCTGGTCGTTGTCGCATAATCAGGCGGACACCCCGGCAGGCACGAGCGCAAAGTGACCGACTTCAGCGAGCCACGCTTCGACCACCCCCACGTCCGCTGGCCCAGCGCGTGGGGGCCATCGCCTGGCCCAGCTTCTTTGCCGCCGGCGTGGCGACGATGGTGTTCTTCGCCTTCGTCGACCCGCTGACGCTGCGCGACATGACCTTCCCCGACCTGCCCATTTCACGCGAGCTCGGCTATACGCTGGGCTTCGCCATGTTCTGGCTGGCCACCGCGTCCTCCAGCCTGTTCACCTGGATCCTGCTGCGGCCCGCCAGCCGCTTCAACCGCGCCCTGCCGCCAGACCGCTGAGCGGCGGCTGCGACAATCCGTCGCTTCCTTGCCTCCGTTACGGCCCGATACTGAGCGCTCCCGCGCAGCAATACGCCCCGCAGACCCCATGACCGCTTACCGCCCGTTCCCGCTCCCTCCCCCGCCAGCCCCCATGGAACGCACGCCATGAGCAAGCGCATTCCGCTGGATGTCGTGGACGAACAGGGCAATTCGTTCTACGTCAGCGAGCGCAAGGTCTACCCGCGCGATGTCTCGGGCCGCTTCAACCGCCTGCGGGTGGCCGCGGTGGTGTGGCTGCTGGGCATGTACTACGTGTTCCCGTGGCTGTCGTGGGACGGCCGCCAGGCGGTACTGTTCGACCTGCCCGCGCGCAAGTTCTACATCTTCGGGCTGGTGTTCTGGCCGCAGGACTTCCTGTTCCTGGCGCTGCTGCTGATCATCGCGGCCATGACCCTGTTCTTCTCGACCGCGCTGTCCGGCCGGCTGTGGTGCGGCTATGCCTGCCCGCAGACGGTGTGGACCGAGACCTTCCTGTGGATGGAGCGCTGGACCGAGGGCGACCGCCCGCGGCGGATGAAGCTCGACGCCGGCCCGTGGAACCGCGAAAAGGTGCTGCGCAAGGGCAGCAAGCACCTGCTGTGGCTGCTGTTCGCGCTGTGGACCGGCTTC
Organism: Stenotrophomonas acidaminiphila; assembly: GCA_002951995.1. Lineage (NCBI taxonomy): Bacteria > Pseudomonadati > Pseudomonadota > Gammaproteobacteria > Lysobacterales > Lysobacteraceae > Stenotrophomonas > Stenotrophomonas acidaminiphila. The sequence continues at coordinate 1,261,630 of CP019797.1, read as the reverse complement.
ACCTTCGTCGGCTTCTTCACCCCGATCAAGGACCTGGGCGCACGCCTGCTGCCGTTCGAATGGGGCGGCTGGGAGACCTTCTGGGTACTGTTCTACGCGCTGGCCACCTGGGGCAACGCCGGCGTCCTGCGCGAGCAGGTGTGCAAGTACATGTGCCCGTATGCGCGCTTCCAGAGCGCGATGTTCGACCGCAACACGCTGCTGATCGCCTACGACCCGATGCGCGGCGAACCGCGCGGCCCGCGCAAGCGCGGCCTCGGCAGCGTGCTGGAGCGCGCACGCGGCCTGCTGGTCCCGTCGGTCGCCTATGACTACGTGTTCCGTGCCGGCCGCCATCCGTCCGCCGCCACCCAGGCCGCCCACGCCAAGGGCACGATCACCTGGGACGGCGACCTGGCCGAAGTCGCGCCGCTGCCGAAATTCGCGCCCGAGGAACTGGGCGACTGCATCGACTGCACCATCTGCGTGCAGGTCTGCCCGACCGGCATCGACATCCGCAACGGCCTGCAGTACGAATGCATCGCCTGCGGCGCCTGCATCGACGCCTGCGACGAAGTCATGGACAAGATGGGCTACCCGCATGGCCTGATCCGCTACTCCACGCAGAACGCCATCGACGGCAAGCCGACCCGCGTGCTGCGCCCGCGCATCTTCGTCTACGGCCTGCTGCTGCTGGGCCTGTGCAGCGCCTGGGTGTGGGGCGTGGGCCACCGCAGCGAGCTGATCGCCGAAGTGCTGCGCGACCGCAATGCGCTGTACCGGCAGTCCGCCGACGGCACCATCGCCAACGACTACACGCTCAAGCTGATCAACAAGAGCCAGGAGACGCGGCGTTACCGCATCACCCTGGAGCCTGCCGACGCCGGCCTGCGCCTGCAGGGCCAGACCGAGGTCCAGGCCGGCCCCGAGCAGGTGCTGCCGGTGGCACTGAACGTGGTCGCCGACGGCCAGGTCAGCGGCCGCCGTGCGCTGCGCTTCGTGGTCGAGCGCGAAGGGGGCGACGAGAAGCGCGTCGTCGAAAGCAGTTTCTTTGGTCCGGTGCAATGAACGAACGTCCGAAATCCCCCTGGCGGGTCCCCGTGTTCTGGCTGGTGGTCGGCCTGCCGCTGCTGTCGATCGTGGCCGGTGTCGGGCTGGTGATCGTTGCCGTGCGTTCCGGCGGTGCCGATGTCGTGTCCGATCCGGTACAGCGCGTGTCGCAGATCCAGACCACCGACCTGGGGCCGGATGAAGCGGCCGCCAAGCTGGGCCTGAGCGCGGTGCTGCGGGTCGAGGATGGCGTGGTCGAAGTGCTGCCGGCCACCGGCAAGTTCGCCAGCGCGGCGGCGCTGCAACTGGTGCTGGAACACCCCACCCGGCAGTCCGACGACCTGCGCCTGGAACTGCTGCCGCAGGGCCCGGGCTGGCGCGTCGAGCAGGCGGTGGACGGCGAGCACGACTGGGTCGTGCAGCTGCGCGACGCCGACGGCCGCTGGCGCCTGCACGGCCGGCTGCCGAAGCAGCAGCACGCCGCACGCCTGTCCCCCTCGCTGGGCGGGGCACACTGAGCCCGGACGTGATCGCCGATCCGGCGCGGTCGCCCGCCGTCATGGCGGCCACCGGCACCTGCCACCACTGCGGCGAAGCACTGCCGGCCCAGCCCCACATGGCGACGCTGGGCGGCGGCACGCACGCGTTCTGCTGCCATGGCTGCGCCGCCGCCGCCGAGTGGATCGCCAGCGCCGACCTGGACGGGTACTACCGCCTGCGCAGCGCCAATGCCGCGCGCGTCGGCGAGGACCTGCCCGACCTTGCGGTCTGGGACCGCGCCGACGTGCAGGCCGAGCACAGCCGCCCGGTCGACGGCGGCCGCGAGATCACCCTGCTCACCGACGGCATGCGCTGCGCCGCCTGCGCGTGGCTGATCGATCGCGCGCTGGCGCGCGAGCCGGGCGTGATCGACTGCGGCGCCAACGCCGTCACCGGCCGCATCCGCATCGCCTGGGACCCGGCGCGCACCGCGCTGTCGGCGCCACTGCGGCGGCTGGCGATGCTCGGCTACCGCCCGTACCTGGCCGGCAGCGAGGCCGCCGAGCGGCAGCGCACCCGCGAACGCCGGCGCTGGCTGCTGCGGCTGGGCATCGCCGGCCTGGGCATGCTGCAGGCGATGATGCTGGCCGAGGCGCTGTACCTGGACTTCAACAGCACCATGCCGGTGCCGACCCGCGATTTCTTCCGCTGGCTGACGTTCCTGCTGTGCACGCCGGTGGTGTTCTATTCCGGCTGGCCGTTCCTGTCCGGGGCGATGCGCGAACTGCGCGAACGCCGCCTGGGCATGGATGTGCTGATCGCCAGCTCGACCCTGCTCGCCTACTTCGCCAGCCTGTTCGAGACCCTCCGCGGCGGGCCGCATGTGTGGTACGACGCGGCGGTGATGTTCGTGTTCCTGCTGCTGGCCGCGCGCATGCTGGAGCAACGCGCACGCGCGGTGGCCAGCGCCCAGGTCGATGCGCTGGCGCGCGCGCGCCCGGCGTTCGCCACCCGCGAGCGCGCCGACGGCCAGCGCGAGGCGGTACCACTGGCGGCACTGAGCGTCGGCGACGTGGCCTGCGTGGCCGCCGGCGAAGCGGTGCCGGCCGACGGCGTGCTGCTCGGCGGCGACGGCGACGAGGCCTGGTTCGAGGAAGCGCTGTTGACCGGCGAATCCGAACCGGTACGCAAGCAACCCGGCGAGCCGGTCTATGCCGGCACCGTCTGCCGCGAGCGTCCGGCGCGGCTGCGCGTCACCCTCACCGGCACCGCCACCCGCCTGTCGCAGCTGGCGCGGCTGGTCGAACAGGCGCAGGCGCACCGGCCGGCGCTGGCGCGGCTGGCCGACCGCATCGGCAGCCGCTTCGTGCTGGCGCTGCTGCCGGTGGCGCTGGTCGTGTTCGCCGGCTGGTGGCACTACCAGCCCGAACGCGCGCTGGAAGTCACCCTCGCCCTGCTCGTGATCAGCTGCCCCTGCGCGCTGTCGCTGTCGGTGCCGGCGGCGCTGGCCACCGCGCATGGCGCACTGGCGCGCATCGGCCTGCTGGCGGTACGCGCGGACGCGATGGATACGCTGGCACGCGCCACCGACATCGTGTTCGACAAGACCGGCACGCTCAGCGACGGCCGCCCGGTGCTGGCCGCCACCCAGGTGCTGGATGCGTCGCTGGATGCGGCCGCCGCGCTGGATATCGCCGCCGCGCTGGAGCGCGACAGCGGCCACCCGCTGGCCGCCGCCTTCACCCGCGGCAATGCCGCCGCGCTGCCCGCCACCCAGGTCCAGGCGGTTCCCGGGCGCGGCGTGCAGGGCATGGTCGATGGCCGCCACTGGCGCCTGGGCCGGGCCGATTTCGCCGCCGCGCAGCCGGACGACGGTGCGCTTTGGCTCGGCGACGGCCAGCGCGCCGCCGCCCGCTTCGTGCTGGAAGAACGCGCCCGCGACGACGCCGCGCAGGCGCTCGCCGCGCTGCGCGCGCAGGGCCTGCGCGTGCACCTGGCCAGCGGCGACGGCGAAGCGGCGGTGCGGCGCATGGCCGCGGCGCTGGGGCTGGACGATGCCCACGCGCGGCAGTCGCCGGAGGACAAGCTGGCGCTGGTGCGGCGCCTGCAGGCCGAAGGCCGGGTGGTGGCGATGGTCGGCGACGGCCTCAACGACGCGCCGGTGCTGGCGGGCGCCGACGTTTCCATCGCCATGGGCGAAGGCGCCTCGCTGGCGCACCGCGCCGCCGACCTGGTCACCACCGGCGGCGGCCTGCGTCGGATTCCGGCCGCGGTCACCCTGGCGCGTGCCACCCAGCGCATCATCCGCCAGAATCTGGCCTGGGCCACCGGCTACAACCTGCTGGCGCTGCCGCTGGCCGCGGCCGGCTGGGTCACGCCGTGGCTGGCGGCGCTGGGCATGGCGCTGTCGTCGCTGATCGTCACCCTCAACGCGCTGCGCCTGGCGCGGCTCAAGACCCCCACGGAGGCATCCTGATGGCCATCCTGCTGATGTTGATCCCGATCAGCCTGGTGCTGCTGGGCGCGGCCGTGGGCGCCTTTGTCTGGGCGGTCAAGCGCGGCCAGTTCGATGACCTCGACACCCCCGCGCTGGACATCCTGGAAGACAACGACCGCCCCGCGCCGCCCCCGGCCCAGGCGGGCGACGACCGCCGCGGCAGCGCGGAACCGGCCCGCGAAGACTGACCGTGTTGCCACTGGACATCCCGGTCCTGACCGCCGCGTTCGTCGCCGGGTTGCTCGGCGGGCTGCACTGCGCGGTGATGTGTGGCGGCATCGCCACCGGCTTCCCGGCGATGGCCCCGGGCCGTGCCCTGGGCGTGGCCTGGCAGGCCAATCTCGGCCGCGTCAGCGGCTACACCGTGGCCGGCGCGCTGGCCGGTGGACTGGGCGGCGGCATCCTGCGGCTGGCACGCAGCGACACCCTGGCGCTGGGCGTGCGCGTCGCCGCCGGCCTCGCCCTGGTGCTGCTGGCGCTGCGCCTGCTCGGCCGCGGCGGCCGCCTGGACCTGCTGGCCCGTCCCGGCCAGCAGCTGTGGCAATGGCTGCGGCCCCTGCACCGGCACCTGCTGCCGGCGGACCGCGCCTGGCGCCGCCTGGCGCTGGGTGCGCTGTGGGGCTGGATGCCGTGCGGCCTGAGCCTGAGCCTGCTGAGCGTGGCCTGGCTGCAGGCCAACGCACTGGGCGGCGCGCTGGTGATGGCGGTATTCGGCCTGGCCACCCTGCCGGTGATGGTGCCGCTGACCTGGTCCGGCGCGCGCATCGGCCGTGGGCTGCAACGCCCGGGCCTGCGCATGGCGCTGGCCGGTTTCATCCTCGCCGCCGGTCTGCTGACCATCGCCGCCCCATGGCTGATGCAGGTACCGGCCCTGCATGGCGTACTCAGCGCGCTGGGCTGCATGCCCCGGCATTGACGACTTGCCGGATGGCCCCACCGGCACCTGCGCGGAGATGCGGGCCTGCCCCGCATGGGGCTTTTTCCGTTGGGGCAACAGCGTGCGAGGCAAGCCTCGCACCTACCGCGCCAATGCTGCCGGTGGTCAGATGCTGTCGATGATCGGTGGTCGGGACCTTGTACGATCCGCGCACGGCGCAGGCGGGCGCCCACCTGCGTAGGTGCGGGGCTTGCCCCGCATGGGGCTTTTTCCGTTGTGGCAACAGCGTGCGAGGCAAACCTCGCACCTGCCGCGTCAATGCCGGCGGTGGTTGGATCCTCTCGATGATCGGTGGTCGGGACCTCGTACGATCCGCGCACGGCGCAGGCAGGCGCCCACCTGCGTAGGTGCGGGGCTTGCCCCGCATGGGCCTTTCCGTCGTGGCAACAGCGTGCGAGGCAAGCCGCGCACCTGCCGCGTCAATGCAGGCGGTGGTGACCGCGCTGATCAATCCCCTGCCGGACCGCCGGCCCTGGCCATGAACGCGGCAGCCGGCCCTTCAGCGCGACATGGCCGAACAGGCATACGGCATACAGTGCGCCGAGCAGGGACACCGGCAGCCAATAATCAAACGGGATGCGGCCGATGGCGACCTGATGCACCCGATACGCCATCGCCGCCATGCCCATCAGCGCCAGCGCGGCACAGAGCGAACGCAGCACGAGGCGCGAATCGACGATTTCCTGCGCGGTTTTCATGCACAGCCTCCGCTGCCCGGTGTCCTGCCGCGAGGATACACCGCTTCCGGACAGCCGCCGGCAACGCCGCTCAATGCCCGTGATCGTGGCCGTCGTGGTCGCCATCGGCGTGCGCGCCCTGCCGCGCGTGCACGGCGCAGGCATCGCCACAATGGTCGGCCTCCACCTGCAGGGTCACGTGGTCGATGCCGAAGCGCTCGTGCAGCATGGCCGCCAGGGTGCGCCGCAGCGTGTCCGCGTCCTGGCCGGTGGCCGCCGTCACCACGTGCGCGGTCAACGCCGGCGTGCTCGAGCCCAGCGCCCAGACATGCAGGTCGTGGATGTCGGTGACGCCGGCATGGCCGCGCAGCGCCTGCTCGACCTCGGCCAGCGCGATGCCCTTGGGCACGCCTTCGAGCAGCACGTTCAGCGCGTCGCGCAGCAGCACCCAGGTGCGCGGCAGCACCCACAGGCCGATCAGCACGGCGAGGATCGGGTCGACCAGGGTCCAGCCGGTGAAGCGGATGATCAGCGCGGCGATGATCACCGCCACCGAGCCGAGCATGTCGCTCCACACTTCCAGGTAGGCGCCCTTGACGTTCAGGCTCTCGCCGCTGCCGGCGCTGAGCAGGCGCATGGCGATCAGGTTGACCAGCAGGCCGAAGCCGGCCACCCACAGCATGCCGGTGGAGGCGATGGGCTGCGGCGCGCGGAAGCGGCCCACGGCCTCCCACAGGATGTACAGGCCGACCGCGAACAGCAGGCCGCCGTTGGCCAGCGCGCCCAGCGCTTCCAGCCGCGCGTAGCCATAGGTGCGACGCGCATCGGCCGGGCGCCGGCTGAGCCGCACCGCGGTCAGCGCGATCACCAGCGCCAGCGCGTCGGTGGCCATGTGCGCGGCATCGGACAACAGCGCCAGGCTGTTGGTCATGAACGCACCGACCACCTCCACCACCAGGTAGGACGAGGTCAGCGCCAGCGCCCACCACAGGGGCTTTTCGTGGCGTATCTCGCTGGGGACGTGGTTGTGGTCGTGGCTCATGGCGGGCTCCGTGCAGGACCCCGCCAGCTTAGTCAGCCCGGCGCGGCGGAGACTATTACATCGCCGCCGGCCGCCATGCCGCGGTGCCCGCGGGCGCCGCGATCAGCGCGGCCCCAGCACCGCCTGCAGGTCATCGCCCTGCGGCAGGCCCGAGCGCGTCTGCACGCTGCCGTCGGCGTCCTTGAACACGATGCCCGGCGTGCCCTGGAACCCGAGCTCCAGCATCGCCAGTTCGTTGTCGCGCAGCTTGGCCTCGATCGCGGCCGGCACCTTGGCCACGCCCTTGATCCCGCCGCGGGAAAAGTCGCGTTCGTTCTGCTGCAGCGCCTGCTCCGGCGACGCCGCGCCGAGGATCGCCGCGGCCTTGTTGGCGCTGTCCTCGCGGATCACGCCCACCAGGATCTGCCGGATCTGCACCTTGCCCGATTCCACCCACGGCCGCGCCGCTTCCCAGAAGCGGTTGCAGTACGGGCAGTTGGGGTCGCTGAAGGCGTACACGATGCGTGGCGCGTCGGCCTTGCCGTCGGCCACCCAGTGGCTGGCCTCGACCCGCTGCCACAGCTTGGCGCCCATCGGCCCGGACACCAGCGCCTTGAGCCTGGCGGCACCGACGTCTTCGCCCTTGGCATTGACCAAGGTGCCGACGATCGCATGCTGCCCGTCGCTGGACACGTACACCGCCAACGGCCGCTGCCCGGCGACGCCGGCGTAGCCGGTCAATCCCACCGGCGTATCGAACGTGCCCATGAACTCCACGCCCTGCCCGCGCAGGGTCTTGACCACCTCCGGCTCGGCGGCGGCGGGGGTGCCTGCCGGCGGGGATGCCGGTGGCGTGGCACCGCCGTCGCGGGCACAGGCAACCGGCGCCAGCAATGTGGCCGAGAGCAGGAACAGGAGCGGACGGGAACGGGTCATCGCATATCTCACGGAAGGAATCGGGAAGTCATTGCAGCTCGCGCAGGCGCGCCTCCAGCGTGGCCCGCGACAGTTCGCCCATGTGCGCGCGGCGCAGCCGGCCATCGGCGTCGAAGAACAGCGTGGTCGGCAGCGCGCGCGCGCCGGTCAGGCGCATCAGCTCCGACTCCGGATCCAGCAGGATGTTCCCCGGCGCCAGCATTTCGGCGCGCAGGTAGTCGGCCACCTCGCCGGCGTCCTCGCCCTGGTTGGCGAACACGAAGGCCACCTGCGGATGCTCCGCCTGCGCGCGCGCCAGGGTCGGCATCTCGCGCCGGCACGGGCCGCACCAGCTCGCCCACAGGTTGATCACCAGCGGTCTGCCGGCATGCGTGGACAGCGGCACCGCGGCGCCCTGCATGTCGGTGAGCACGATGTCGGGCAGGACGATGGTGGAGCGCTGCACCGCGAACAGCGCCATGCCGCCGACCAGCCAGAACACGGCGCCCGCGGCCAACCCGAGCAGCACCGGCCTGCGTGGCGCCTGGCGCCGGGTGCGCCACAGCGCGTACACCGCGGCCACGACCACGCCGGCCCACACCGAGTACCCGCCATCGCCCAGGCGGATGATCGACAGCGGCTGCGGCAGGTAGTCCGTGGCATGCCACAGCACATGCGCCACGCGCGCGCCCAGCACCCCGAGCAGGAACGCGTCGAGCACCACCGCGCCGGCGCGGCGGCGTCCGCCATCGGTGGCGCTGGCGACGCCACGCGCGAACAACCAGGCGATCAGGGCCGCGACCAGGCCCAGCACCGCCATCAGCGGAAACGGCCCGGCGCTGATCACGGACATGGCGCGCCTCCGAGCGGCGGGCAAAGCTGAACGGGGACGAGCCGGATCATGTGCAGCGGCTGCGGACGCGCCGGCGGAAAAACAGGGGCAAAAGCGCTGGACGACACGTTGGCATGGACCGTTGCGGATAAGCCCTCAAACAGTAGCCGCTACGGCCGATAATGTCTCTTCGCCCCCGACACGTCCCCCGCCATCGCCATGCCCAACACCGCTCCTGCCCGCGCCGACCACGACGACAACAGCCTTGCCGCGGACTGGCGCAGGAACCTGGTCGAGGCCGGCCCCGAAGCCACGCAGGTGCTGGCGGCGCTGGCGGAAACCGACGCGGCGGCGATGGCGGTGCATTTCTACCAGGTGATGATGGGCGACCCGCGCGCCTCGCGCCTGCTGTCGCACGAGCAGGTGCGCACGCGCCTGCAGCCGGCGATGCAACGCTGGGTGAACGGCCTGCTGCGCGCCACGCCGGACGACGTCGAGGGGCTGATCGCCGCGCAGCGGGTGATCGGCGACGTGCATGCCCGCGTCGGCATCCCGGTGGACCTGGTGACGCGCGGCACCCGCGTGCTCAAGCAGCGCCTGTTCCAGTCCATCGCCGCACTGGCCGGCCATGGCCAGGTCGCGCACGCGGCCGTGGCCAGCCTCACCGCCTCGTTCGACATCGCGCTGGAAGGCATGACCCTGGCTTATTCCAACGCGCGCGAACGCTCCTCGCGTACCGATGCCGCCTACCGCCTGTTCTCGCTGGTGCAGAACGTCGGCACCGAGCGCGAGCGCCAGCGCGCGCTGCTGCTGGACTGGGAAAACACCCTGCTCTACGCCCTGGCGAGCCAGTGCGACACCGCCGGCTTCCCGTCGCTGGCCGGCTCGGAGTTCGGGCTGTGGTTCACCCACAAGGGCGTGCCCAGCTTTGGCGAAAGCGCCGAAACCCGGCAGATCTGCGAACTCATCGGCGAGATCGACAACGCCCTGCAGCAGACCCTGCACGGCGAGAACGATGCGCGCGTGCGCGCCATCCAGCTGCAGGACATCCGCAGCCGCGTCAGCCAGGTCCGCAGCCTGCTGGGCATGCTGTTCGAACGCATCGGCGAACTCGACGCCGGCTGCGACACGCTGACCAACCTGCTCAACCGGCGCTTCCTGCCCACCGTGCTGCGCCGCGAAATCGAACTGGCGGCCAAATCGCAGAGCAGCTTCGCGGTGCTGCTGCTGGACCTGGACCACTTCAAGGCGATCAATGACGAACACGGCCACGAAGTGGGCGACCGCGCGCTGCAGCACGTGGCCACCATCCTCGGCCAGTTCACCCGCGGCAGCGACTACGTGTTCCGCTACGGCGGCGAGGAATTCGTGGTGGTGCTGGTGGCGGTGGACGAGCCGCAGGCGCTGGTGATCGCCAACAGCCTGTGCCGACGCGTGGCCGAGTCGCCGGTGGCGCTGGCCAACGGCGATGCGCTGGCGATCACCACCAGCATCGGCGTGGCCGTGCATGACGGCCACCCGGACTACGAGCGGGTCATGGCCCGTGCCGACGCGGCGATGTACCAGGCCAAGAAGCGCGGCCGCAACCGCGTGGTGCTGGCCGACGGCTCGCTGCCGGAAGCGCCGGGACGGATCGCCCTGCAGCGCGGCTGAGCGGACGCGGGCCAGCGCACCGGGCACGTGGCATGATCGGGCTGCCACCGCCACAGGAAAGCCCGATGCCGACTTGCCGCCCGTCGTTCCGCCGCATGCTCTTGGCCTGCTGGGTGCTGCTCGCCAGCGCCGCCGCGCTGGCCGCCCCGCCGCTGGCCGAGCCCGCGCATGTCGATGCCGACGGTCCCTACGTGTTCCGGGAAAACGGCCATCTGCGCGCCCGCTGGATCTGCAACGACGCGGTGCAGGAGCAGGTATGGGACGACGCGCAGGCGACGGTTGCGGCGCGCTGCGGCTATCCGCACCCGGTCGCGGTGGCGCCGCCGCTGCCGGTGGCCACGGCGGTACTGCCGCAGGCCGCGCGCATCGTCGCGGTGTCCGACATCCACGGCCAGTACGGCCTGCTGGTGAAACTGCTGCGCGCCCACGGCGTCATCGACGAACAGGACCGCTGGACCTTGGGCCGCGACACGCTGGTGATCGCCGGCGACGTGTTCGACCGCGGGCCGCAGGTCACCGACGTGTTCTGGCTGCTGTACGGCCTGCAGCAGCAGGCCACCGCGGCCGGCGGTGCGGTGCATTTCGTGCTCGGCAACCACGAGACCATGGTGCTGTACGACGACCTGCGCTACGTCAACCCCAAGTACCTGCGCAGCGCGCGGCTGCTCGGTCGCAGCTACCCGCAGCTGTACGGCGCCGATTCGGTGATCGGGCAGTGGCTGCGCACCCGCCCGGTGCTGCTGCGGGTCGGCGACACGCTGTTCCTGCACGGCGGCATCTCGCCCGAGGCGCTGCAGCTGGCCCTGGACCCGGCCGCCACCAATGCCGCCTACCAGGCATCGCTCGGGCGCCCCAAGGCGGAGGTCAAGGCCGATCCGGCCACCGCGCCGCTGTACGACGGCAAGACCAGCCCGATCTGGTACCGCGGCTACTTCGACGGCCGCCTGGATACCGCCGGCGTGCAGGCCCTGCTCGAGCGGCTGGGGCTGGAGCGCATCGTCGTCGGCCATACCTCGATGGCGCACGTGAGCACCTTCCACGGCGGCCGCGTCATCGCCATCGACAGCAGCATCAAGAACGGTGACAACGGCGAACTGCTGTTCATCGAAAACGGGAAGCTCAGCCGCGGCCTGCTTGACGGCACCCGGGCACCGCTGGCCGAGGGGACGCCCGACGCGGACGGCTGAGCCGCCGTACGGTGCCTCGCGCCGCCCTCGCCGCACCATGCGGCCGGCCGGCGCGCGCTGTACGCGCCGTCCTGCCGCGCCGGTCCCGCGCTTCGTCCATGAACGCGCGGTTGCCGCGTGACTGGCGTTCCAGAAACGACTGCCTCCCCCCAGGTTTCACACCCCCGTCATGAAACCCGCGCCAGCCTGACCAGGCGGGGCGTCGCCGGACATCGGGAATCGCCGGGGCGCCCGCCACGACCGACAGAAGCCGCGCACGGGCAAGCGCCCGGCGCGACGTGGTGTTTGCAGAGCTTGGGACAGGCGATGAAACCACGCGCACTTGCGATGCTGCCGTTGTTGCTGGCCCCGGGAACCGCGCTCGCGCAGGACTCGGTCAGCGCACTGCGGCAGGAAATCAGCCAGGCCCAGGCGCACCTGCAGGCCCTGACCGCGCGCCTGGACGCGCTGGAACGCCAGCAGGGCCACGCGCCGCCCGACACTCCCGCGGCAACCGGCGCGCAGGCCACGCCCCCCCGGCACCCGCACCGGCAGCGCCTGCCAGCGCACGGACCGCGGTGGCCGCGGCGCCCATCCTCCCGCCCCGCGATTCGGTCGCCGACCCGTCCACCGCGGCATCGCGCCCGGACAGCGCGGCCTCGCCCACCGACCCGGAACTCAAGGGCTTCTTCGCCATCCCCGGCACCCAGACCCGGATCCGCCTCGGTGGCTATGCCAAGCTCGACGCCATCGCCGACAACCATGCCGCCGGCGACAACGAGCAGTTCATTCCCTCGTCCATCCCGGTCGGCGGCCCGCACCGGGATGTCGCGCATTTCGGCATGCACGCCAAGCAGACCCGTTTCAGCTTCGAGGCGCGCCGGCCGACCACCCATGGCGCGCTGCGCTTCTACCTTGAGAACGACTTCTTCGGCAGCAGCGACGGCTACCAGTTCCGTCTGCGGCATGCCTACGGGCAGCTGGGCAACACCTACGCCGGTTACGGCTACGCCACGTTCATGGATGCCGATTCGCTGCCCGACACGCTGGATTTCGCCGGCCCCGGCGCCGCCGGCTACCTGCTGGTGGCCGGCATCCACCACAGTTTCGCACTGGGCAAGGGCAACACGCTGACCCTGGCCGCCGAGGACCCCGATTCGCAGCTGGCCGCTGCCGGCGATGCCGACATCAGCACCGAACGCCTGCCCGACATCAGCCTGGTGGCGCGCATGGAGCGCGAGTGGGGCCACCTGCAGTTGGGAGCGGTCGCGCGCAGCCTGGGCTACGACGGTGATGGACGCGACGACCGGACCTTCGGCGGCGGGCTGCAGCTCAGCGGCTCCTACGCCGTCGCCGAACGCGACCTGCTGCTGTTCGGGCTGGTCGGCGGCAAGGGCATCGCCCGCTATACCGCCGACCTCACCGGCTCGGGGCTGGATGCGGCGATCGATGCCGACGGCCGGCTCAGGGCGTTGCCGCTGCACGGCGGCTTCTTCGGCTACACCCACTACTGGTCGGACATGTGGCGCTCGAACCTGGTCTATGGCCGCCTGTACCTGGGCGATGCCGGGGCGCTGGCCGGCGACGCGTTCCGCCGCAGCCAGTACGCCGCATTGAACCTGATCTGGAGCCCGGCGCCGTCGTGGACGATGGGCATGGAAGTGCTCTACGGCCAGCAGCGGCTGCAGGACGGCCGCAGCGCCGACACCCTGCGCGTGCAGGGCAGCCTGCAGTACAGCTTCATCAAATAGCCCGCGCCCGCGCGGGCGCCAGCACCGTTTCCACTGGAGTCACACCGGCATACCCGTTGAAAGGAGAACCCCATGGCAGGCCAGAAGAAGATCGGCGTGGTTGGAGCAACCTTCCTGGTTGCCGGCAACATGATGGGCTCGGGCGTGTTCCTGCTGCCCTCCAGCCTGGCCAAGATCGGCACCGCCTCGATCTGGGGCTGGCTGATCACCACCGCCGGCGCGCTGCTGCTGGCGTTCGTGTTCGCCAAGCTCGGCAAGCTCGCGCCCAAGGCCGGCGGCCCCTACGCCTATGCGCGCGACTGGTTCGGCCCGTACATGGGCTTCCAGACCAACACCATCTACTGGTTCGCCAACTGGATCGGCAACGTGGCCATCCCGATCGCGGCGGTGGGCTACTTCAGCTATTTCTTCCCGATCCTGTCCGAGCCGCTGCCGCGCTGCATCGCGGTGCTGCTGCTGGTGTGGGCGCTGAGCCTGGCCAACGTCGTCGGCCCGGCCTTCGTCAGCCGCGTGCAGACGGTCACCACCAGCTTCGCGCTGGTGCCGATCCTGGGCATCGCGGTGTTCGGCTGGTTCTTCTTCGACCCGGCCATCTTCAGGGGCGCCTACAACGTCTCGGGCCAGTCCAACTTCGGCGCGGTGTCCAGCGCCGCGGCGCTGACCCTGTGGGCGTTCATCGGCGTGGAATCGGCCTCGGTGACCGCCGGCGTGGTCGAGAACCCGGAGAAGAATGTCGCCCGCGCCACCCTGGCCGGCGTGTTCCTGGCCGCCATCGCCTACATCGCCAGTTCCTCGGTGATCATGGGCATGGTGCCGAACGCGCAGCTGCAGGTCTCCGATGCGCCGTTCGCGCTGGCGGCGGCCAATGCGGTCGGCGGCTGGGGCGGCGCGCTGGTGAGCCTGTGCGCGTTCCTGGGCGCGGCCGGCTCGCTGGGCGGGTGGATCCTGCTGACCGCGCAGAGCGCCAAGGCGGCCTCGGACGACGGCCTGTTCCCCGGCGTGTTCAGCCGCACCAACCAGGATGACGTGCCGGTCAAGGGGGTGCTGATCGTCGCGGTGCTGATGACCGTGGCGGTGTTGATCACCTCCACCTCGAAGACCGCATCGGCACAGTTCGACGTCATCACCTCCGCCGCCGTGGTGCTGACCCTGCTGCCCTACATCTACTCCTGCGTGGCCTGCTACTTCGTGGTGGAGCGCTCGCACACGCTGGTGCACACCGGCGCGTTCTGGGTACTGACCAGCATCACCGTGGTCTATTGCCTGTGGGCGATCTTCGGCTCGTCCGGCGCGATCGTGCAGTACGCCTTCCTGTTCGTGCTGTTCATCACCGTCTTCTATCCGTTCTTCAGCGAAGAGCGTCGCAGGCAGCGGCTTGCCCGGCTCACCCCCGCCGGCGCCCCGCGTGCCGGGTCGAACTGAATCCCCCGCCCGGCTGCACAAGGAAACCGCCATGTACTTCAAATCCCTGGACTATCCCATCGTCATCATCGACGCGGACTATGACTCGCCGCGCATCAACGGCATCCTGATCCGCGCCCTGGCCGACGAGCTGCGCCACAACGACCAGCGCGTGCTGTGCGGGCTGACCCTGGACGACGCGCGCGCCGGCGCCCGCACCTACGTGGCCGCGTCGGCGGTGCTGATTTCCATCGATGGCACCGAGGAAAACGACGAGCAGTTCCAGCAGCTGCTGGCGTTCCTGCGCGAACAGAGCAAGCGCCGCGCCGACCTGCCGGTGTTCCTGTACGGCGACCGCCGCACCATCGAGAAAGTGCCGAGCAAGCTGCTCAAGTTCGTGCACGGCTACATCTTCCTGTTCGAGGACACCAAGAGCTTCATCGCCCGCCAGGTGATGCGCGCGGCCGAGGACTACATGGCCCGGCTGCTGCCGCCGTTCTTCAAGGCGCTGATCCACCATGCCGCCGAGTCCAACTACTCCTGGCATACCCCGGGCCACGCCGGCGGCGTGGCCTTCACCAAATCGCCGGTGGGCCGTGCGCTGCACCAGTTCTACGGCGAGAACACGCTGCGCAGCGACCTGTCGATCTCGGTGCCGGAGCTGGGCTCGCTGCTGGACCACACCGGCCCGATACGCGCGGCCGAGGCCGAGGCCGCGCGCAACTTCGGCGCCGACCACACCTTCTTCGTCACCAACGGCACCTCCACCGCCAACAAGATCGTCTGGCATGGCACCGTGGCCCGCGGCGACATCGTGTTCGTGGACCGCAACTGCCACAAATCGCTGCTGCACTCGCTGATCATGACCGGCGGCATTCCGGTGTACTTCACCCCAGCCGCAACGCCCACGGCATCATCGGGCCGATCAGCCTGGAGCAGTTCTCCGGCGAGGCGATGCAGCGGATGATCCAGGCCAACCCGCTGGCCAGCAAGGCCGCCCGCCCCGGCGCCCGGCCGCGCATCGCGGTGGTCACCAACTCCACCTATGACGGGCTCTGCTACAACGCCGAGAAGATCGCCGACAACCTCGGCACCGCGGTCGACTTCCTGCACTTCGACGAAGCCTGGTATGGCTACGCCGCGTTCCACCCGTTCTACGAGAACCACTACGGCATGGCCAAGGGAAAGCCGCGCGAGCAGGACGCGATCATCTTCACCACCCAGTCCACGCACAAGCTGCTGGCCGCGTTCTCGCAGGCATCGATGATCCACGTGCGCAATGCCGCCACCCGCGCGCTGGATGCGGAGCGGTTCAACGAATCGTTCATGATGCACACCTCCACCAGCCCGCACTACGGGATCATCGCCTCCTGCGATGTCGCCTCGAAGATGATGGAAGGCGAAGCCGGCCGCTCGCTGGTGCAGGAGATGCACGACGAGGCGGTGGCGTTCCGCCGTGCGATGCTGCATGTCAGCCGCGACCTCGGTCGCGACGACTGGTGGTTCAAGGTGTGGCAACCCGATGGCGTGGAACGTGCGCTTGCGCGCGAGGACGCCGCCCGGCCGATGGCCACCTCGCGCCCGAACTGGTACCTGCGCCCCGACGCGCACTGGCATGGCTTCGACAACCTGGCCGACGACTACGTGCTGATCGACCCGGTCAAGGTCACCCTGCTCACCCCGGGGCTGTCCATGGACGGCGAGATGGGCCGGCGCGGCATCCCCGCCGCGGTGCTGAGCAAGTTCCTGTGGACCCGCGGCATCACCGTGGAGAAGACCAACCTGTACTCGGTGCTGTTCCTGTTCTCGATGGGCGTCACCAAGGGCAAGTGGAGCACGCTGGTCACCGAGCTGCTGGCGTTCAAGGACCTGTACGACGCCAATGCGCCGCTGGCCCAGGCGCTGCCGGACCTGGCCCGGGAACATCCGGCCGCCTACGCCGACTGGGGCCTGCGCGACCTGTGCGAGGCGCTGCACGACTTCAACCGCGAGTTCCGCGTGGCCGAGGTCATGCGCGAGATGTACGTGGACCTGCCCGAGCCGGTCATGACCCCGGCGCAGGCGTACGACCACCTGGTGCGCGGCGAGATCGAGCGGGTCGACATCGACCACATCAGCGGCCGCGTCGCCG
The DNA here is from genome assembly GCA_002951995.1 of Stenotrophomonas acidaminiphila. Taxonomy (NCBI): domain Bacteria; kingdom Pseudomonadati; phylum Pseudomonadota; class Gammaproteobacteria; order Lysobacterales; family Lysobacteraceae; genus Stenotrophomonas; species Stenotrophomonas acidaminiphila. The sequence continues at coordinate 1,245,140 of CP019797.1, read as the reverse complement.
GCACCATGCTGGTGCCGTATCCGCCGGGCATCCCGACCATCATGCCCGGCGAGCGCTTCGGTGCGCAGGACGAGCCGATCATCCAGTCGCTGCGCATCGCCCGCGAGCAGAACGCGCGCTTCCCCGGCTTCGAGTCCGACGTGCACGGCCTGATCATCGATGACAGCGGCGCGCAGCCCGGCTATAAGGTGGAGGTACTGAAACTGTGAGCCCGGCATGCGGCCGGGTGCGCCGCAACCGCCAGCCGACAGCCCGATGACCGGTACCCGACAGGAACAACGCGTACTGCAGCGCTCGATCGCGGCCACCGTGCTGGTCGCCGCGATCGGTTTTTTCGGCGGCCTGCTGGCGCGCTCGCAGGCGATCCTGTTCGACGGCGTCTACAGCCTGGTCGACGTCGCCCTCACCCTGGTCGCGCTGGCGGTGCTGCGGCTGATGGCCAGCGAGCAGAGCCCGCGCTTCCAGTACGGGTTCTGGCACCTGGAGCCGATGGTCGAGGCGCTGGGCGGGGCGATCCTCAGCCTCGCCTGCATCTACGCGCTGGCCAACGCCGTCATCGGCTTCAGCGATGGCGGCCATGAGCCCCGGCTCGGCCCCGGCCTGGCCTGGGCCGCGCTGCTGGCCGCGGTCGACCTGGTCATGGCGCTGTGGATCGGCCGCCATGCGCGCCGGCTGCAGTCCGGACTGCTGGCGCTCGACGCCCGCGCCTGGCTGCTGACCGGGCTGATGAGCCTGGCGGTGGTCCTGTCGTTCCTGATCGCCCTGGCCCTGCGCGGCGGCGCGCATGCGCACTGGATCCCCTACATCGACCCGCTGGTGCTGGCCGGCATCAGCCTGGCGGCGCTGCCGGTGCCGCTGCGCGCGGCGTGGAAGGCCGCGCGCGAAGTGCTGCAGGTGGCCCCGGACGACCTGGACCGGCAGGTACGCGAGGTCATGCGGGCGTTCGTCACCGAACACGGCTTCGAGGGCTTCACCAGCCACGTCGCCAAGATCGGCCGGATGCAGTTCATCGAGATCCATGTGCTCACCCGGCCCGATGCGCGGCTGGGCAGCATCGGCGATGTCGACCGCCTGCGCGATGGCATCGCCGAACGCCTGGATGCGCGTTCGGGCCGTTTCTGGCTGACCATCGACTTCACCTCCGACCCGGCCTGGACCTGAGCGTCTCCCTCGCGGCCGGCGGCGGGCGCCTGCCCGGCAGATGCGCGCAGGGCTTCCGGGAGGCGCCGGGCGTGACCGGCGCGGTCAAGCCGCGGATGCGTGCCGCGCGCGCTGGCCGCGACATCGGCGCCGGTACCGGCGCACCGCGATTCGTGCTGCCCATGCCCAGCCACTACAATGGCCGCAGCCCCTGTCCGGCTATCGAAGTGGAATGCGCGTGACCGAGAAAAAGCCCGAACACACCCCGTTGATGAAGCAGTTCTTCGCAGCCAAGGCCGATTACCCGGACCTGCTGCTGTTCTTCCGGATGGGCGATTTCTACGAGCTGTTCTATGACGACGCGCGCAAGGCCGCGCGGCTGCTGGACATCACCCTGACCCAGCGCGGCAGCTCCGGCGGCGCGCCGATCCCGATGGCCGGGGTGCCGGTACATGCCTACGAGGGCTACCTGGCACGGCTGGTGGCGCTGGGCGAGTCGGTGGCGATCTGCGAGCAGATCGGCGACCCGGCGCTGGCCAAGGGCCTGGTCGAACGCAAGGTGGTGCGCATCGTCACCCCCGGCACGGTCACCGACGAAGCCCTGCTGGACGAACGCCGCGACACCCTGCTGATGGCGCTGTCGCGCAGCAAGCAGGGCTACGGCCTGGCCTGGGCCGACCTGGCCGGCGGCCGCTTCCTGGTCAACGAGGTCGAGACCGAGGACGCGCTGGAAGCGGAGTTGGCACGGCTGGAGCCGGCCGAGCTGCTGGTGCCGGACGAGGAGAACTGGCCGGAATTCCTGCGCCAGCGCAGTGGCGTGCGGCGTCGCGCGCCCTGGCTGTTCGACGCCGACAGCGGCCGCCGCCAGCTGCTGGCCTTCTTCAAGCTGCATGACCTTTCCGGCTTCGGCATCGACGACAAGCCGCGCGCCACCGCCGCCGCCGGCGCGCTGCTCGGCTATGTCGAGGAAACCCAGAAGCAGCGGCTGCCGCACCTGACCTCGATCGCGGTGGAAACCGCCGGCGAGGCGATCGCGATGAATGCCGCCACCCGCCGCCACCTGGAGCTGGACACGCGCGTGGACGGCGACACCCGCAACACCCTGCTGGGCGTGCTCGACAGCACGGTGACGCCGATGGGCGGGCGCCTGCTGCGACGCTGGCTGCACCGCCCGCTGCGCCTGCGCGAGGTGCTGCAGCAGCGCCACCACGCGGTGGCGACGTTGATCGACCGCGGCGTCGATGCCGACCTGCGCGAGTCGTTCCGCGCGCTTGGCGACATCGAGCGCATCCTCACCCGCATGGCGCTGCGCTCGGCGCGCCCGCGCGATTTTTCCACCCTGCGCGACGGCCTGGGCATGCTGCCGGCGATCGCCACGCAGTTGCAGGCGCTGGATTCGCCGCGCCTGCAGCAACTGCGCGCCGAGCTCGGCTCGCATGACGACAGCGCGCAGCTGCTGGCCGGCGCCATCGCCACGCAACCGCCGCTCAAGCTGTCCGACGGCGGGGTGATCGCCGAGGGCTTCGATGCCGAACTGGACGAACTGCGGCGGCTGTCCACCCACGCCGACCAGTTCCTGATCGACCTGGAGCTGCGCGAGCGCGAGAGCAGCGGCATCCCGACCCTGAAGGTCGGCTACAACCGGGTGCACGGCTACTACATCGAGATCAGCAAGGGCCAGGCCGACAAGGCGCCGGTGCACTACACCCGGCGGCAGACCCTGGCCAATGCCGAGCGCTACATCACCGAGGAACTCAAGAACTTCGAGGACAAGGTGCTGTCGGCGCGGGAGCGTTCGCTGTCGCGCGAGAAACTGTTGTACGAAGGCCTGCTGGACAGCATCGGCGAGCGCCTGGAACCGCTCCGGCGCTGCGCCGCCGCGCTGAGCGAACTGGACGTGCTGGCCTGCTTCGCCGAGCGCGCGCAGGCGCTGGACTGGGCGCGACCGGAACTGGACACCGCGCCGTGCCTGAAGATCGAGCGCGGCCGCCACCCGGTGGTGGAAGCGGTGCGCGAGGCGCCGTTCGAGCCCAACGACCTGGACCTGCACCCACAGCGGCGCATGCTGGTCATCACCGGCCCGAACATGGGCGGCAAATCGACCTACATGCGGCAGAACGCACTGATCGTGCTGCTGGCCCACATCGGCAGCTTCGTGCCGGCCAGCCGCGCGGTGATCGGCCCGATCGACCGCATCCTCACCCGCATCGGCGCCGGCGACGACCTGGCCAAGGGCCAGTCGACCTTCATGGTGGAAATGGCCGAGACCAGTTACATCCTGCACCACGCCACCGCGCACTCGCTGGTGCTGATGGACGAGATCGGCCGCGGCACCTCCACCTACGACGGCCTGGCCCTGGCCGACGCGGTCGCGCGCCACCTGGCCCACGTCAACCGCTGCTACACCCTGTTCGCCACCCACTACTTCGAACTGACCGCGCTGGCCGATGAAACCCACGAGGGCGGCCCCAGTGGTATCGCCAACGTGCACCTGGACGCGGTGGAACATCACGATAAAAGCGGCGGCGAGACACTGGTGTTCATGCACGCGGTCAAGGACGGCCCGGCCAACCGCAGCTTCGGCCTGCAGGTGGCCGCGCTGGCCGGGTTGCCGCGCGCCACCGTGGCGCAGGCGCGGCGCCGCCTGGCCGAGCTGGAACAGCGTGGCGGCGAGACCCACGCCGCGCAGATGGCGCCACAGGCGCTGGACGCACCGCAGCAGTTCGGATTGTTCGCGCCGGTGTCCTCGGCGGCACTGGAGGCGCTGCAGGCGATCGACCCGGACGAGCTGACGCCGAAACAGGCGCTGGAGGCGCTGTACCGGATGAAATCGCTGCTGTGAGCGCACGCCCGCCGGCTGCACGCCCCTGCAGTTGCAGTTGCAGTTGCAGTTGCAGTTGCAGTTGCGGTTGCGGTTGCGGTTGCGGTTGCCCGTGATTGTGCTGTTGCTCTCCAGCTTTTGATTTCCGGGCCCCCTTCCGCAGCGACGGAGCCGGCGGGAAAAACCCGAAGGGCGACGCGCAGGGACGCGCGTCGTTTTTCGACGAGACAGGGACGTCTCGTCGAAAAATCCCACCGGCGGAGTGGACCCAGCCCGCGCAGTGGGCTGGGCGCGTAGGCAGGGGCGTGCTTTCTCTTGGTTACTTCTCTTTGCACGAGCAAAGAGAAGTAACTCGCTCCTGCGAAGCAGGGGCGAAAGCTCTGCTTTCAAGCTTCCGCTTCATGCTTGGCCTCCGCCTTGCGCTTAGCTTTGGGCTCTATCCTTTCCTCTGGCGCTGGCTTGGCCTCTGGCTTGGTCCTTTGCCTATCGCTTTGACACACGCCTCCAAGAGAAGCCAGAGCAAGGGCAGAAACAGGATCAAAGGCTTTCGCTCCCCTTCGGTGCGCTGCACGCGCCGGGTCCACTCCGCCGCCGGGATTTTTCGACACGACCCAGCTGCGATGCAACTGGGGCCGGGGCAGTCGCCTCACGGCGCCAGCCCGCTCACCGGGGCGAAGCAGTGCTTCGCCTATTTCCGGTCGTCCCTGTCGTGTCGAAAAACGACGTGCGTCCCTGCACGTCGCCCCTGCGGGGTCTTGTCCGTTGGCTCCGTCGCTGCGGAAAGGGATCCGGAAGTCAAAAGCGGAGCAACTTCACAAGCACGGCAACGGCAACGGCAACGGCAACGGCAACGGCAACGGTGGGCAGCGTGCCGCACTCAGGCACTCTCCGCCCGTTCCGCCACCAGCGCATCGTCGCGCGCATTGGCCCGCTGCGCCGCCGGCCGCTGCAGATGCGCGGCCGCATACGCCTCGAACACCGGCCTCGATTCCAGCTCGCCGATACGCATGTAGTAGCCAAGCAACGCCGCCATGTACAGATCGGCGACGCTGAACCGGTCACCCACCAGATACCGCCTGCCCGCCAGCGCGCCTTCCACGGTGCGCATCAGGTCGGCCTCGTTGCCATAACCGGCCTCCCTCGCCGGCGCCAGCGCGCCGTGCCGGCGCGCGGTGATGAACGACTCCAGCGGACCGGCGGCGAACAGCACCCAGCGATAGCACGCACCGCGCGCCGCGGTGCCGGGCGGCGGCAGCAGCGCCTTTTCCGGCACCAGGTCGGCCAGGTGCAGGCAGATGGCCGCGTTCTCGGTCACCACGGTGTCGTCGTGGCGCAGCGCGGGCACCTTGCCCATCGGGTTGATCGCCAGGTACGCCGGCGCCTTCATCGTGGTGCCGTAATCGAGGATGACCTCCTCGTAGGGCAGGCCGGCCTCTTCCAGCATCCAGCGCGCGATGCGGCCGCGGGAGAACGGATGGGTGTAGAAGGTCAGCGTGGTCATGGCGGGCTCCGGTACGGGAAGGAGCCGGCAGTGTGCGCGGGGGCTGCTGACAGCCGCTGTCAGCAGTCAGCCCCCAGTGCCTGGCGCTGCCGCCGCTGCTCGCCCCAGCGCTTGAGCAGGCGGTGCCGCTGCTCCGGGTAGCACTGGCCGGTGTCGTGCAGGGCCAGCACGCGGTCGGCGCGGAAATGGCGGAAGTCGCCGCGCATCTCGCACCAGGCCGCCAACAGCCGGACCTCGGCCAGGAAGGCCATCGCGAACGGCCAGATCACCCGCTCGCTGGCGCGGTCTTCGGCATCGCGGTAATGGATGCGCACCGCATGCCCGGCGCGGATCGCACGGCGCAGCGCCGGCAACCAGGGTTCGGGCTCGGTCGGGTGCCACTGCGGCGCGTACAGGCCGCTGGTCTCGACCTGCAGGCGCAGGTTCTCCGGCAGCACCCCGGTCACCCGGTCCAGCGCGGCGCCGGCGGCAACCGCCAGGTCCGGATCGGCATGCGAGGCCACCCAGCGCACGCCGAGCACGATCGCCTCCAGTTCCTCGGCCGAGAACATCATCGGCGGCAGCAGGAATCCGCCCCGCAGCTGATAGCCGACGCCGGGGTCGCCGCCGATGTCCGCGCCCTGCCCGCGCAGCGCGTCGATGTCACGGTACAGCGTGCGCAGGCTCACCCCCAGGTGCTCGGCCAGGTGCGCGCCGCGCACCGGCTTGCGCCGCCGCCGCAGTTCGTCCAGCAGGTGCAGCAGGCGGGTGGCGCGTTCGCTCATGCGGGACAATCCAGGGCGGTCCGGGGGCAGGCGCAGTCTGGCAGATACCGGCCACCGCCGACATCCGGCACCGGCCGGGCCACCTTGCGCGGCGCCGGCATTGCGCCCACATTGCCGGCATCGGCATCCGCCGCGGAGGGCTTCCATGTCGCTGCTGCTGTATGGCCACCCGTTCTCCTCGTACACCCAGAAGGTGCTCATCGCCCTGTACGAGAACGCCACCGCGTTCGAGTTCCGCATGCTCGGCCCGGATGCGCCGCTCAACGCGGCCGAATGGCTGCAGCGCTGGCCGCTGCGCAGGTTCCCGCTGCTGCTGGACGACGGGCGCAGCGTGGTGGAGAGCAGCATCATCATCGAATACCTGCAGCAGCGGCACCGCGGACCGGTGCCGCTGCTGCCGGACGATGCCGGCGCCGCGCTGGAGGTGCGCTTCCTCGACCGCTTCTTCGACCTGCATGTGATGAGCCCGGTGCAGCACGCGGTCGGCGGCGCGCTCAGCGGCGACGCCGGCAAGGCCGGCGATGCCCTGGCCAGCGCGGTGGAACGGCTGGAGCTGGCCTACGGCTGGCTCGAGGACGCGCTGGCCGGCAGGCCGTGGGCGGCCGGGGCGGACTTCACCCTGGCCGACTGCGCCGCTGCGCCGGCGCTGTTCTATGCCGACTGGACCCACCGCATCGACGCCCGCTACCCGGTGCTGCGCGACTACCGGGCGCGGCTGCTCGCCCGCCCTTCGTTCGCCCGCGCGGTCGCCGCGGCGCGTCCCTATCGCGCATTGTTCCCGCTGGGCGCGCCGGACCGCGACTGAGCGCAGGCGGCGGGCTCGACCGGTCTGCAACGCCATAGGCCGAACCTATGGTTCCGAGCGGATCATTCGATTTTTCATTTCACCGTCCCGTAGCTATCGTCGTCGCACGATGTTTCCCGATGCCAGCCAGGAGCCCGCCATGAGCAGCAACGACAGCAAACCCACCTGCCCGTACCATGCCGCGCCCACGCCGGCGCAGGCCGCGCAGTCGCAGCGCGACACCAGTACCACCCCGGCCCAGAAGCACGGTGACGCGCCGACCACGCCGATGACCACGGCGTTCGGCGCGCCGGTGGTGGACAACCAGAACAGCCGCACCGCCGGGCCGCGCGGACCGCTGCTGATGGAAGACGTGTGGCTGCTGGAGAAGCTGGCCAACCTCAACCGCGAAGTGATCCCGAGCGGCGCATGCACGCCAAGGGTTCCGGCGCGTTCGGCACCTTCACCGTCACCCACGACATCACCCGCTATACCCGCGCCAGGCTCTTCTCCGAGGTCGGCAAGAAGACGGAGATGTTCGCCCGCTTCACCACCGTGGCCGGCGAACGCGGCGCGGCCGATGCCGAGCGCGACATCCGCGGCTTCGCGCTGAAGTTCTACACCGAGGAAGGCAACTGGGACCTGGTGGGCAACAACACCCCGGTGTTCTTCCTGCGCGACCCGCGCAAGTTCGCCGACCTCAACAAGGCGGTCAAGCGCGACCCGCACACCAACCTGCGCAGCGCGCGCAACAACTGGGACTTCTGGACCCTGCTGCCGGAGGCGCTGCTGCAGGTCACCGTGGTGATGAGCGACCGCGGCATCCCGCGCACGTTCCGCCACATGCATGGCTTCGGCTCGCATACCTACAGCTTCACCAACGCCGACGGCGAGCGCTTCTGGGTGAAGTTCCACTTCCACAGCCAGCAGGGCATCGAAGCGCTGACCGACGCACAGGCGCAGGTGCTGGTCGGGCACGACCGCGAAAGCCACGGCCGCGATCTGTTCCAGGCGATCGAGCGCGGCGACTTCCCCAAGTGGAAGCTGTTCGTGCAGGTCATGCCGGAGCTGGAGGCCGAGACCTACCGCATCCACCCGTTCGACCTGACCAAGGTGTGGCCCAAGAGCGACTACCCGCTGATCGAGGTGGGCGAGTTCGAGCTCAACCGCAACCCGGCGAACTGGTACCAGGACGTGGAGCAGTCGGCGTTCGCGCCGAGCAACCTGGTGCCGGGCATCGGTCCTTCGCCGGACAAGATGCTGCAGGCGCGGCTGTTCGCCTATTCCGACGCGCAGCGCTACCGGCTGGGCGTCAACCACCACCAGATCCCGGTGAACGCGGCGCGCTGCCCGGTACACAGCAACCACCGCGACGGTGCCATGCGGGTGGACGGCAACTACGGCGGGTTGCCGCACTACGAGCCCAACAGCTACGGCCAGTGGCAGGAGCAGCCGCAGTACCGCGAGCCGCCGCTGCGCATCCGCGGCGATGCCGACTTCTGGAACTTCCGCGAGGACGACAGCGACTATTTCAGCCAGCCCGGCGCGCTGTTCCGCAGCTACGACGACGCGCAGAAGCAGCGCCTGTTCGACAACACCGCGCGCGCCCTGGGCGACGCCCCGGACTTCATCAAGCAGCGCCACGTGGACAACTGCAGCAAGGCCGACCCGGCCTATGGCGCCGGCGTCGCGGCGGCACTGAAGAAGCTGGCGGAGGCGGGGCCGGCCGACCCGTTCGCGCCGGCACAGCCGGAAGCGACGTTCCCCAGGGCCACGCCGGGCGCGGAAGACATCACGCTGTGACGCCCTTGGCCCCGCCCTGCGCGGCGGGGCCGCGGACACCTGCAAGCGGCGCCTGCGCCGCCACGCGGAGCGGGCGATTGCCGCCCCACCGCCCGCTCCCCGCCAGGGCGGACATGCCGGCGCCGGGGTGGCGCTGCGCTGGCGGTCCGCGCCCCCGCCGCATGGCCGCCGGGCGCGCACCGCACCGGCGTACCGGCCGCATCCAGCGCGCCCCACTGCCGCGTGCCCCGTGTGCCGGCGGCCGCGCATGGCGTCCGCCGGCGCTACCATGGCCAGGCATACCCACCGCAAGGATCCGCCCGATGAGCCTTACCGACGAGCTTCTTTCCCAATTGCAGGGCGCGCCGCTGCAACAGGTCTCCCAGCAGTTGGGACTGGACAGCCGGCAGGCCGCCGGCGCGGTCAGCGCGGCACTGCCGCTGCTGCTGGGCGCCCTGGGCAACAACGCCGCGCGGCCACAGGGCGCCGAGGCGCTGTTCGGCGCGCTGCAGGACAACCACAGCGGCCTGGACATCGGCAGCGTGCTGGGCGCGGTGCTGGGCGGCGGCAGCAGCCCGGCTACCAACGGCGCGGGCATCCTCGGTCATATCTTCGGCGGCAACCAGGGCCGCGCCGAGGCCGGGCTGGCGCAGGCCACCGGCCTGGGCGGCGAGCGCGCCGGGCAACTGCTACGGATCCTGGCACCGGTGGTGATGGCCTACCTGGCCCAGCGCCTGTCCGCGGGCGACCAGGTCGACGCCGGTGGCCTGGGCCGCCTGCTTGGCGAGGAAAGACAACAGGTGGTGCAGCAGGGCGGTGTCGCCGGCGGCCTGCTCGGCAGCCTGCTCGACCAGGACGGCGATGGCCAGCTCGGCGTATCCGACCTGATCCGGCTTGGCAGCGGCCTGCTCGGCAGCGGCAAGCGCTGAGCCGGCGCCCACGCGATCTGAACGGCACCCGCTGGCGGCGGTGAGCGGCCCCGCCCGTGCCGCAGGCGGCCGTTGCCACGCGCCGCCAGGGCGCGGCCTCGCCTACAGCGCGTCGATGTCGCCCAGCGCGCGGATCAGCCGCCGCGCGCGCTTGTCCGGCTTGTGCTCCGGGGGCAGGTAGCCGTCGCGGGCGGCGGCGCGCTGCAGCCGCTGTTCCTCGCGCGCCCTGCGCGAGGCCTCGGTCTCCTGGTACAGCGCCTGCGCCACCGGTGCCGGCCCGCGCGTGTCGCTGAGACCGCGCACGCCGATCTCGAAAACCTCATCGCCGCGCTGCACGCGCAGGGCGTCGCCGACGCGGACCGCGCGCGAGGATTTCGGGCGCTGCCCGTCCACCTCGACCTTGCCGGTCTCCACCGCGTGCTTGGCCAGGCTGCGGGTCTTGAAGAAACGCGCGGCCCACAGCCACACGTCCAGGCGGATGGTCGCCGGTACTTGTTGCGTTTCAGTCATGCTTTTTCTTGAAGTCCACGTCCATCGTCTCGCTGCGCGACGAACCGATGGTCCAGTTCAGGCCCTCGTCGGGGTTGCAGCGCCGGCTGCGCATCGATGGCGCGGCCCCCCTGGGCACCGGCTCGGCGGGCCCGGCGCCGACCAGGCAGTCGGCATGGTCGGACGGACGCACGCCGGCGTCCATCAGGCGCTCGCTGTTGGCGCAGCCCGACAGGGCCAGCACCGCCATTGCGCCGCACAGCTGTCTGCGCACTCCCGTTCCTCCACTGGACATACCCGGACGCCATCGTAGCGAGACCTGCGGCCACCGTCACACCGGCAATGCTAGTGTCCGCATTCAGTCGCCGACCGCCGCCCATGACCGCCCCCGCCCCTGCCGCCCGCTCGCTGACCGAAGGCCCCATCGGGCGCAACCTGCTGCTGTTCGCCCTGCCGATCCTGGCCGGCAACATCGCCCAGTCGCTCAACGGCTCGGTCAACGCGATCTGGGTCGGCCGGTTCCTCGGCGAAGCGGCGCTGACCGCCACGGCCAACGCCAACAACATCATGTTCTTCCTGATCGGCTCGGTGTTCGGCATCGGCATGGCCGCCACCATCCTCATCGGCCAGGCGATGGGCGCGCGCGACGTGGTCCAGGCACGGCGGGTGATGGGCACCAGCGCCACCTTCTTCATCGGCATTTCAGTGCTGATCGCCATCGCCGGCTGGTTCATGGCGCATCCGCTGCTGCGCGCGATGGGTACCCCGGCCGCGTCGCTGCCGCTGGCCGAGGCCTACCTGCGGATCATCTTCCTGGCCACGCCGACGCTGTACGCCTTCGCCTTCCTCAGCGCGGCGCTGCGCGGTGCCGGCGACTCGCGCACGCCGTTCCGCTTCCTGCTGCTGTCGGTGGCGCTGGACATCGTGCTCAACCCGCTGCTGATCTTCGGCATCGGCCCGTTCCCGCGGCTGGGCATCGCCGGTGCGGCGTGGGCCACGCTGCTGGCGCAGTCGCTGTCGCTGCTCGGCCTGCTGGCCTACATGCGCCAGCGCGGCCATGTGCTGTGGCTGGGGCGCAAGGACCTGGGGCTGCTGCGCATCGACCTGGCGATCCTGCGCGCACTGGTGGTCAAGGGCGTGCCGATGGGCCTGCAGATGGTGCTGATCTCGCTGTCGATGATCATGCTGATGACCATGGTCAACGATTACGGCACCGATACCGCCGCCGCCTATGGCGCGTCGCTGCAGTTGTGGACCTACGTGCAGATGCCGGCGATGGCGATCGGCGCGGCATGCTCGTCCATGGCCGCGCAGAACGTGGGCGCCGGCCACTGGAACCGGGTCCGCGGCACCGCGCGCAAGGGCGTGCTGTACAACTTCGTGCTCACCGGGGTGCTGATCCTGCCGCTGGTCCTGCTGGACCGGCACTCGCTGGCCCTGTTCCTGCCCGACGGCAGCCAGGCGCTGGCGGTCGCGCGGCACCTGAACCACATCGCGGTGTGGTCGTTCCTGTTCTTCGGCGTGAGCTTCGTGATTTCCGGCGTGGTCCGCTCCACCGGTGCGGTGATGGCCCCGCTGCTGATCCTGGCCGCCGCGCTGTGGGGCGTGCGCGTGCCGTTTGCCGAACTGCTGCAGCCGTACTGGGGCGCCGATGCGATCTGGTGGAGCTTCCCGGTCAGTTCGCTGGTCTCGATGCTGCTGTCGCTGGCCTACTACCGCTGGGGCGGCTGGCGCAGGGCCAGGATGCTGGCGCCGCCGGCGCATGCCGGGGAACTGGCGACGCCGGCCGAAGTGCCGGCGTGCCCGCCCTCGCCGGTGGCCGACGCCGATGCGGAAACCGCCACCCGCTGAGAACCGGCAGGCGGCAGGACCCCACTTCAGTGCGCGAAGGGCCTGCACGCAGGCCCTTCGCATTGCCGGCACGCCCAGGTGCGGGGTATCAGGGCAAAGCCCGCTCGCGTACCGGGGTGCGCTGCTGCGGGCTCAATAGCGCCCGTCGAACGCGAAGATCGGCTTGCGCTGGCGCCACAGGCCACCGGTGAAATCCGGGAACTCCAGGGTCTGGAAGCCGTTGCCGATGGACTGCTCGGACAGCGGCGTGATCGCGCTCCAGGTCACCGCGTCGAAGATGTCGATCGGCATCGGCGCCTGCGCCTTGAGCGCCTCGACGAAGGCGTGGATCACGAACCAGTCCATGCCGCCGTGGCCGGCGCCGGCGGCGGTATCGGCATGCTGCTTCCACAGCGGGTGCTCGTACTGGTCCTGGTAGGCCTTGAAGTCCTCCCACTCGTGCGGCGGGCTGCGGCCCTCGATATGGATGCCGTGGTTGAGGTCCATCCACAGGCCCTTGGTGCCCTGCACGCGGAAGCCCAGCGAGTACGGGCGCGGCAGCGAGGTGTCGTGCTGCAACAGGATGGTCTCGCCGTTGGCGCAGGCCAGGGTGGTGGTGACGATGTCGCCGAGCTTGAACTGCACCCGGGTGCTCGGATGCGTGGTGCCGCCACTCTTGGCCACGGTGTATTCATGCAGCCCGCGCGCCTTGCTGGCGAAGGCATTGATGTGGGTGAAGCGGTTGCCGCGGTTGATGCCGGTGTACATCGCGCAGGGGCCGATGCCATGGCTCGGGTACAGCTCGCCGTTGCGGGTGACCGAGTGTTCGGTGCGCCAGCGCGCCTCGGACCAGCCCTTGGGCCCGAACTCGACCCCGCTGCCGTAGGGATGGTCGGGATTGCCGTCGTTGAACTTCACCCCGCGCAGGTCATGCTGGTAACCGCCCTGCAGGTGCACCAGCTCGCCGAACAGGCCTTCGCGTACCATCTGCAGCGCCGCCATCACGTCGCGGCGGTAGCACACGTTCTCCAGCAGCATGTACGGGGTGCCGGTCTGCAGCTGGGTGTTGAGCACGTCCCAGTGGTCCTGCAGGGTGATGCCGGCCACCACTTCGCAGCCAACCGCGACCCTGGCCTGCATCGCCGCGATCGCCATCGGCGCGTGCAGTTCCCATGGCGTGGCGATGATCACCCCGTCCAGGCCACGCTGCTCCAGCAGGCGTTTCCAGGCGTTGGCATCGCCATCGGCGCCGTAGGTCCGCGGCACCGGCTTGCCGGCCCGGGTTGCCATGGCGGTGGCGCGGCCGAGCATGATCGGCTCGATGTCGCACAGCGCCACCATGTCCACGTCGTCACGGCGCAGCAGTTCCTTGAGCAGCACCTGGCCGCGCATGCCGGTGCCGATCATGCCCAGCCGCAGCCTGCGTCCGCGCGCCCAGGCCGGGGTCTCCGGCAACAGGCTGGTGGCGGCCAGCGCGGCGCCGGCCAGGATGAATTCCCTGCGTTTCATTGCATGTCCTCTTTGGCTTGGAATCACGCCCGTGGCGGCCGCCATGGCACGCCCCGGGCGGGCGAAGCAGGCGTGCTCCCCTTCATGCCATGCACGCAGGGGAGCACGCAACGGTGCGGCATCAGAACCGGTAGGTGGCGGTCACGCTGTAGATGCGGCCGAAGTTGTTGGTGTAGCCCGGGAAGTTCATCCAGTCGTTCGGGTCGTAGAACGGCAGGCGGTTGAACAGATTCTTCACCGTCACCCCCACGCTCAGCTTCTCGACCGGCCGCCAGTTCACGCTCAGGTTGGCCGTCCACCACGACGGCGCGCCCTCGCACTGGCTGGGCGACACGTCGACGTAGCTGCCGGTGCAGGTTTCGGCGTTGTTGTCTTCCGCGTCGATGCGGTCATACGCCCACTTGGTGCCGCCGACATAGTTGATGTAGAAGCCGGTGTCCCAGTTGCCGTAGGTCCAGTTGGTGTTGAACGTGGCGCGCAGCCGCGGGTTGTTGTAGTAACCGACGAAGTTGCCGTAGTACCAGCCGTCGGCATCATCGGCGTTGTACATGTTGCGGTTGGCGATGGTCGCGGCCACGCCGACGTTCAGCCGGCCCCACTCGCCCAGGTCGAAGCGGCCGCGGGCGTCCACGTCCAGGCCGTCGACCAGGGTGCGGCCGCGGTTCTTGTACTGGCCGATCACGCTGGCCACGTTGCCGGTGCTGTAGCCCGGCAGGGTCGCCGGACAGGCCACGCCGCTGGCCGGGTCGGCGCACATGCGGGCCAGCGCGGCCAGGTTGGCCAGGTCGGTCTCGGTGATCGGGAAGCGGGTCATCGCGCTGATTTCTTCCGGCTTGCTGTAGTCCGGCGCGACGATCTCGTTGCGGCGGTACACGAACCAGTAGTCGGCCGACAGCGACAGCCAGTCGGTCGGCTCGAGCACGAAGCCGACGGTGGCGATCTTGGCCTTCTCCGGCTTCAGCTCCGGGTTGGGCTGGGTCATGCGCGCCACGTTGCGGCTGCAGTCGCTGTTCCACAGGCTGTTGCCCAGGTCCTTGTCGACGCCGCGCGCGGACTGGCGCAGCAGGCCGGCGATGGCATTGGTCTCGGCGCAGCGGGTCTCGTCGCGGTAGCCGCCGATCTGCGCGTACACGCCGCCGCTGCCGGACTCGGCCAGGCTGGGCGCGCGGAAGCCTTCGGAATAGGTACCGCGCAGCATCAGCTGCGGCAGCGCCTGGTACTTCAGGCCGATCTTCGGCGCCAGGTTGGCGCTGAAGCCCGGGTACTTGTCCACGCGCAGCGCGGCGTCCAGCTCCAGCTTGTCGGTGATCGGCGCCACCGCTTCGGAGAACAGCGCGTAGGTGTTGCGCTTGCCGTCGAACCATGAGCCGCCCTGCTGGGTGATCAGGCCGTTGGCGGCGTCCGGGTTGCCGGGGGTATAGAAGGTCTCGCGGGTGGCGTTGAAGCCGAACGCGGCGCGCACTTCGCCGGCCGGCAGGTTGAACAGCGGGCCTTCGATCTTGCCGTCCAGGGTATGCAGCCGCGTCCACGACTGGATGTCGAAGGTCGGGAACGCCTCGCGGATCAGCGCGGCATTGGCTTCGCTCAGCTCGCCGAACTTGTAGGCCGGGTGGTCGGAAATGATCACCCGGCCGGTGCCCGGGTCGACCGTGTACGGGCCGAAGGCCTTCTCGAAGCCGCGCAGGTTGACGTTGGTGGTCTGGTAGGTGACCGAATGCGAGCCGGCGGTGGCGAAGGCGGTTTCCCAGTTCCAGTCGCCGATGCTGCCGCGCAGGCCGGCCACCGCGCGGTAGCTCTTGTCGGTATTGCGCTGGCCGAAGTGGTTGCCGCCCACGTCCTGCAGCAGGTAGCCCAGGCCGACCACGCCGCCCATCAGCGCCTTCAGCTCGGGGCTGGCGTGGTTGTACTCGTTGTTCGGGCCCAGGAACGGATACAGGAACTGGTTGACCGTGTTGCCGGTATTGCGCGAGAACCAGCTCTGCGGGTTGCCGGTGGTGGTGCCGTAGGCGCGCGGGTGCCGCCATTGGCGCGCAGGTCGATGTCGGTATAGGTGACCTCGGCGAACGCCTCGGTGGCATCGTTCACCACGAAGTGGCCGTTGACGTAGGCGGTGACCCGGCGGGAGTCGGCGCCGCCGTTGATCTGGCGGTTCATCCAGGTCTGCCAGATGCAGCGGGTGCCGCTGCTCACCTGCAGCACGTTCTTGCAGCCCGGCGCGGCCTCGTCCACGCGCGCCTTGGTGACCGGGTCGAAGGCGAAGTAGTACCCCGGGTTGAACACCCCCGGCGCACTGCCCGTGCCCAGCCGCAGGTTCTTGATGTAGTCCGGATTGTTGACGTAGAACTGGGCCGGGTTCTTGTCGTACCACTCGCTGTCGGGGATGCCGTCGCGCTCGTACAGGTTGACGCTGGCGTAGACGTTGTATCGGTCGCGGGACAGGTCGCCGAAGCCGCCGGTGATGCTGGCCTGCTTCTCGCCGTAGGAGTCGAAGCGCGGCGCGGTGTCCCAGGTGCCGCTGACCTCCAGGCCCTGGTAGCTGCGCTTGGTGATGACGTTGATGACGCCGGCCACCGCGTCGGTGCCGTACACCGCCGAGGCGCCGTCGGTCAGCACTTCCATGCGTTCGATCGCGGCGGCGGGGATGGCGTCGATGTTGACGAACTGGGTCTGGAAGCCCGACGGCGCGCCGTAGTACGACAGCCGGCGGCCATTGAGCAGCACCAGCGTGCCCTGCGGGCCGAGGCCGCGCAGGTTGGCCTGCGAGGCGCCGTCGGAACCGGTGAACAGCGACTTGGAATCGACCTGGGCCGGGCGCGCGGCAGGCAGGTTGTCCAGCACCTGCAGCAGGGTGCGGGCGCCCATGTTCTGGATGTCCTGCTTGCTGATCACCTGCACCGGCGAGGCGGTTTCCACGTCGGTGCGGCGGATGTTGGAACCGGTGACTTCGACGCGGGCCAGTTCGGTGGTTTTTTCCTTGTCCTTGTCCTTGCCGGCATCCTGCGCGAGGGCCGGCGCGGCGATGGCGATCAGGGCGCTGGCCACGGCCAGCGACAGCGGCGTGGACAGGCAACGGGTGGGATTGCGGCGGGCTGGCAACATCGGGGTTCTCTCCTGGCGGTGACGCACGGAACAGCGGATGGCGGGCATGGCGATCCCGTTCCACGGCCGCGACGGCCGTGGGCGGTGTGTTGGGGGAGCAGCGGTGTTACGCGGGGGTCATGGGGCGACGAGTTCGGCGGAGTCGCCCTCCTCGCCGATCAGCACGGCATTGGCCCAGTTGCCACAGACCTGGGCGGGTTGGCTGCCCTGCGCGCCCAGCGTGCGCAGGCTCAGCGCGGACAGGCCGCGGATGTCCAGCTCCGGCTTGACCACGCCGGGCGCCTTCACCAGGCCACTGTCGTAGAGCAGGCGGCCATCGCCCCAGACCTGGAACTGCAGGCCGCCGGCGGCGCGGCAGGCATCGTCGATGCCGAGGTCGGCGCGCAGCAGCTGCCAGTGGCCGGTGAGTGCCAGGTCGATGCGGCTGTCGGCACCGACGCCCAGCCCGCTGCGGAACTGCAGGCCGTTCATGCGCATGCCGGCATCGCCGCGGAACGCGCGGTCGGCCCGCACCTGGCCGGCCAGCGCGGCCGGCAGCGGCAGCCGGGAGAGGTATTGCTGCCGTGCCGGCCGCTCCGGTCGGCGTTGCTCGAGGATGCGGAAAGTGGACAGTGCGATCGGGCCGACGTCGCGCGGCCGCAGCGCATCGACGGCGCGTGCCGTGGCGCCCTGCGCGGCGCTGACCATCGGGTCGCTGGCCGCGGCACCGTCGCCGTCCGGGTTCTGCACGCCGAGCACGCGGAAGCGCAGCAGGCGGCCGGCATGGGCCGGGAAATCGACGCGCTGCAGGCCTTCCTTCAGCGGCAGGCGGCCGCGTGCGACCGGCTCGCCCCATTCGCCGTTGCTGTCGGCCAGGTAGATCTCGTAGTCGCGTACCTGGCCGTGCTTCCAGTGCTGGTCGTTGCGCGGTGCCAGTTCGATGCCATCGATCATCCTGCGCTCGCCGAAGCCGATCACCCATTCGTGGGCGCCGGTGCGGATGGCCTGGTTGCGCACGGTGCGGAACCAGGTGGCCGGATCGTCGTCGAAGGCGTTCTCCAGCGGGTAGCCGTTCTCCTCGGCCGGGCGGTTGACCACCAGCAGGCTGTCCGGCGGCAGCGCCCGACCCTGTTGCGGGGCGGCCGGGAACGCGTCGTCGGCTGCCGCGGCGGCCACCGGGAAGTCCAGCTGCAGTTGCAGCGGCTGGCGGATGTCCACCGCCGCGGTGCGCACGTGCAGGGTGCCGCGGCGCTCGCCGGCGTCGAAGTACCAGCCTTCGCCGGCCGCGTCGAAAGCGGCGGCATCGGCGAGCGCGGGCAGCGCGCGGCCGTCCAGCCGCACCGCGGCCGGTGCCTGCCGGTTGAGCACGCGCAGGCCGTAGCGGCGCTGCGCCAGCTGGCCGCGGTATTCGCCCTGCACCGCCTCGATGCGCACCTGCACCGGGCCACTGCCCTGCGCCGGCGCCTGCACGCGGATCTGCTGGGTGCTCGATTCGCCCTGCTGGTAGCGGCGCGTGTTGCCGTCGTCCTCGTACAGCGTGTACTGCGAATCGCCCTGCGGATACAGGTCGAAGGTCACCTCATCCAGCGGCTTCTCGCCGTCGAACAGCATGGCCGGGTACATCGGCAGGATCGCGCCGGCGCGCACGAACACCGGCAGCGTCGCCAGGTCCACCTGGCGGTCGAGCTGGCGGCCGTCGGCGCCGGCCTGCACGCGGCGGCCGTCCCAGTAGTCGATCCAGCCGCCGGCCGGCAGGTGGATGTCGCGGCGCCAGCCGCGGCTGGCGGCCTGGCTGCGGTACACCGGCGCCACCAGCAGGTCGCGGCCGAGCAGGAACTGGTACTTGTAGGTTTCGTCGCGCGCGTGCGGATCGCGTGGGTAGTCCCACATCAGCCCGCGCACCGGCGGCGCGCCGGTCTGCGCGGCCTCGTGCACCAGCCCGTACATGTACGGGGTCAGGCGCATCTTCAGCTTGAGGTAGTCGCGGTTGATCGAGCGATAGGGTTCGTCGAACCACCACGGGTGCTTGCGTGCGTTGGACGACCAGCCCGACATGCCCATCAGCACCGGGGTGAACGCCTTCCACTGCAGGTCGCGGGTGAAGGTCTCGGCGCTGCCGCCGAAGATCGCGTCGACGTCGCCGCTGGCGTAGGCCATGCCGGACAGGCCCGAGCCGACCAGGGTCGGCACATGCCAGCGGATGTAGTCCCAGCTGCTGCTCTGGTCGCCGGTCCAGGCCACGGCGTAGCGCTGGATCCCGGCCCAGCCCATCACCGTCCACAGGAACGGGCGCGAGTCGGAATTGTCGAGGATGCCGTTGAACGCCTGGCGGTTGGCGTCCATCGCGAACTGGTAGCCCTGGCCGGTCCAGGCCACGTCCAGCTTCTGCACGCGGCTGCCGGCCTTGCCCACTTCCCAGGCGATCTTGTCCACCCCGTTCTCGGTCCACAGGCCGGTCCTGAAGCCGTACTTCGCCAGCCCCTGCACGGTCTCGGGCAGTTGTTTGTAGCCGCAGCCGTAACCGTCGTTGGGCAGGATCCAGCCGCCGGGCATGTCGTGCTCGCGGTACTGCCTGGCGACGCTGTCGACCACGTCCGGCGTGGTCCCGGTGGGGCCATCGCTCCAGCCTTCGGGCACGCTGCCGGGCTTCTTGATGTTGTCGCCGTCGTTGTAGCAGTCGGCATCGCCGTAGGACAGCGCCCAGCGCGCGACCATGTTCGGGCGGCCGGTCAGCTGCGTGTAGCGCTCGATCAGCCGCGGCAGGTCGGCGCCGACGAAGTAATAGGCGTCGAAGCGGTCCTCGCGGTGCAGCAGCGTGGCCTGGTCGGGCTGGCGCAGGTCGTAGCTGCCATCGCTCCAGGTGTTGCGCAGCATGCCCCAGCCGCGCGAGCTGAGCAGCATCGGCGCCGGGCTCGGGCGGTCGCCCTCCTCCCAGCCGCCGGAATAGGAAATCTCCAGCTCGCGGCCCTTGAACTGGAAGCGGCCGTTCTGCTGGCCGCCGCCGAAGAACGCCTCGTCGGCCTGCGAGGACAGCACCTGCACGCTCTGCGCGGCATCCAGGTCCAGCGGCTGCAGTTCCTGCCACAGGGCGGTGGGCCGGCCAGCGTCCAGCCGCTCCAGGCGCAGCCGCAGCGGCTGCCGCTGCACGTGCAGCACCAGGGCATCGGTGCGCACGCGGATTTCCTGCGCGTCCTGTTCCAGTTGCGCCTGCACGGCGGCCGTGGGCTGCGGCAGCACGATGGGCGCGGCCTTGTCGCCGGCACCACTCAGCCTGCCCTTGCGCCCGGCCTGCACGCGGACGATGTCGGCGGCCGGCAGTTCGATGCGCACGCGCGTGCCGGTGTCGGTGAGCAGGTCCCAGCCACGCACGCCGTCGCGGCCATCGCCGGCGCTGACCGCGCGCAGGTTGCCCACCGGCTCGGCCTGCGCCGGCAGCGCCGGCAGCAGCAGGACGGAAAGCAGCGCCACCGGCAGTGGCAGACGTCGTACGCGGTTGTGCACCCTTGCTCCCCAGGCCCGATCGGGCATCCGATGGCGTTGCGCCGACTCTAGGGCAGCAATTCGAAAGATGTCAACAAAATGAAAGCAAAAGATAAGGATTTTTTGATAAATCGAAAGTTTGTGCAAAGCACCACTTTCTATATCGGCATTCATCTGCCGTATCGCGGCAACGAAAGATAGGGCGCACAGAACTTTCGTTCGGCGTCATGACCCGCACAGGCTCGTGCGCCGAAAGTTATCTTTCCATTTTCTTTCGATGTTTGACATTTCGAAAGAAAAAGCAGATCGTGCGCTGGCCCAACAGGAACCAAGAATGGACGCCACCCTGCTTACCGATCTATCTGCCTGGCAGCGCCTGGGCGGAGCCGATACCGCCGCCGAAATCGCCCAGCAGCCGGCGTTGTGGGACGCTCTGGCCGCAGACCTGGGGCGCGACCGCGAACGCCTGCAGGCGTTCCTCGGCCAGCGCCTGTCCGACCCGGCGCAGCGCGTGCTGTTCACCGGCGCCGGCAGCTCTGGCTTCATCGCCGAGATGGTCGCCGACCACATCAACGCGCAGTGGCCGGCGGACGTGCGCGCGGTGCATACCACCAGCCTGCTGACCCATCCGGCGCTGTATCTGCAGCGCGAACGCCCGACCCTGCTGGTGTCCTTCGGGCGCAGCGGCTCGAGCCCGGAAAGCGTGGCCGCGGTCGAGCGCGTGCGTGCCGACGTGGACGATGCCTGTTTCCTGGATATCACCTGCAATGCGGACGGCGAACTGGCGCGGCGTGGCGCCGGCCGCGCCGACACCTGCACCCTGCTGATGCCGGCGGCCAGCTGTGACCGCGCCTTCGCCATGACCAGCAGCCTGAGCTGCATGCTGCTGGCGGCGCTGGCGGTGTTCGAGCGCGCCCCGTGGAACGAACGCGGCGCGCGCATCGGCCAGGTCGCCGCGCTGGCGCGGCAGGGCCTGCGTGCATGGGACGCGCCGGTGGCCGCGCTCGCCACGCAGCCGTTCGAGCGGGTGATCTACCTGGCCAGCGGCCCGCTGGAGGCACTGGCGCGCGAAGCCGCGCTGAAGGTGCTGGAGCTCACCGCCGGCCGCGTGCTGGCGATGGCCAACACCCCGCTGGGCTTCCGCCATGGCCCCAAATCCACCCTCGACCCGCGCACCCTGGTGGTGATGCTGCGCAGCGTGCAACCGCTGGCGCGCCGCTACGAGCAGGACCTGCTGGAAGAACTGCGCGGCGACGGCGTGGCCGGCAGGGTACTGTCGCTCGGCCCGCATTCGGACATCGGCGCCGGCGACGACTTCACCCTGCAGGTGCCGGCGCTGGCCGATGCCTGGCTGGCGCCGGCGTGGCTGCCGTTCGCCCAGCTCTACGCGCTGCGCCGCTCGGCCGCGCTGGGGCTGACGCCGGACAACCCGTTCCCCGACGGCACCGTCAACCGCGTGGTCAAGGGCGTCACCATCCACCATGGCTGAGCACATCGCCAACGCCTGCTACGGCATCGATATCGGCGGCACCAAGATCGAACTGGTGGCCTGCGATGCGGCGCTGCAGGTGGCCTGGCGCAAGCGCATCGCCACCCCGCAGGGCGACTATGCCGGCTTCCTGCTGGCCGTCCAGCAACTGGTCGCCGATGCCGATGCGGCACTGGGCCGGGGCGCACGGGCCATCGGCATCGCCCTGCCCGGGGTGCGCGAGCGCGCCAGCGGCCGCCAGCTCAGTGCCAACGTACCGGCCCTCACCGGCCAGTACGTCGCCCGCGACCTGCAGGCGCTGCTGCAGCGCCCGCTGCATTTCGGCAATGACCTGCAGTGCTTCGCACTGTCCGAAGCGCATGGCGGGGCCGCCGAGGGCTACCCCAGCATGTTCGGCGCGATCCTCGGCACCGGTGCCGGCGGCGGCTACTGCGTGCAGGGCCGGCTGATCGGCGGCTTCAACGGCCTGGCCGGCGAATGGGGCCACTGGAGCGTGCCCGCCAACCTGCTGCAGCGCCACGGCCTGCCGCTGCTCGACTGCGGCTGCGGCCTGCGCGGCTGCGTGGAGCGCTATGTCTCCGGCAGCGGCGTGGCGATGATCGAGCGCCACCTCGGCGGCAGCGCCGGCAACGCCAGCGACGTCATCGCCCTGGCCGCGGCCGGCGACGCGCGCGCGCGGCAGGCGCTGGACATCCACCGCGACCTGCTCGGCCACAGCCTGGCCGCGCTGGTGCTGGCGCTGGACCCGCATGTGATCGTGCTCGGCGGCGGCCTGTCGCAGTACGCGCCGCTGTACCAGCAGCTGCCGGCGGCGATCGCCGCGCACCTTTTCGCCGGCGTGCAGGTGCCGCCGATCGTGCCGCCCCGCTTCGGCGATGCCGGTGGCGCGCGTGGCGCCGCCCTGCTCGCCTGCCAGCCCACTTTTTCCTGACCCCGGGAGTTGGTCCATGTCCCCGCTGCAATCCCTGCTCGCCGCGCATCGCGCCGGCCACAGCGTCGGCCTGTACAGCGTCTGCTGCAGCCATGAACAGGTGCTGCGCGCGGCGCTGGACGTGGCCGCGCGCCACGCCACCGTGCTGCTGGTCGAAGCCACCTCCAACCAGGTCGACCAGTTCGGCGGCTACACCGGCATGACCCCGGCGCAGTACCGCGATTACGTGTGCGCGCTGGCCGATGAGGAAGGCTTCCCGCGCGAGCGGTTGATCCTGGGCGGTGATCATCTCGGCCCCAATGCGTGGCAGAAGCAGCCCGCGGCCGAAGCGATGGCGCACGCACGGGTGCTGATCGAAGCCTACGTCGCCGCCGGCTTCCACAAGATCCACCTCGATTGCAGCATGTCCTGCGCCGACGATCCGGTGCCGCTGCCCGACGCCATCGTCGCCGCGCGCTCGGCCGAGCTGGCCGCCATCGCCGAGCACACCGCCGCCGAACACGGCCTGCCGCCGCCGGTCTACGTGATCGGCACAGAGGTGCCGGTTCCCGGTGGCGAAGCCTCGCTGGCCGGGGGCCTGCAGGTGACCACGCCGGCCGCGGCCGCGCAGACGCTGGAAATCCACCGCCAGGCGTTCGACACCCCGCACCTGCGCGACGCCTGGCAGCGGGTGATCGCGATGGTGGTGCAGCCGGGCGTGGACTTCGACCACAGCAGCGTGCACGACTACGACCCGGTCGCCGCGGATGCGCTGGCCGCGTTCCTGGAGCGGCAGCCGCGCATCGTGTTCGAGGCGCACTCCACCGACTACCAGCGCGAGAGCGGCCTGCACGCGCTGGTGCGCGACCATTTCGCCATCCTCAAGGTCGGCCCGGCCGCGACCTTCGCCTACCGCGAGGCGCTGTTCGCGCTGGCGGCGATCGAAGCCGAGCTGCTGCCGGCGGCGCAATGCTCGCGGCTGCCGCAGGTGCTGGAAGAGGTGATGACCGCGCAGCCCCGGCACTGGCAGGCGCACTACCACGGCGACGCGGACACGCTGCGGCGGCTGCGCGCGTTCGCCTTCAGCGACCGCTGCCGCTACTACTGGGGCGAGCCGGCGCTGCGCGAGGCGGTACGCACGCTGTTCGCCAACCTGGAGCGGCACGCGCCGCCGCTGCCACTGCTCAGCCAATACCTGCCGGAGCAGTTCCGCGCGGTGCGCGAGGGCAGCCTGGCGAACACGCCCGACGCGCTGGTGCGGCACCGCATCGGCCTGTGCCTGGACGCGTACGCGCGCGCCTGCGCCGCCAACAACGCCGGCCCGCGCAGGCACAACGCAAGTTCCGCCCCGGCAAACCTTGCGAACGGCTAAGCTCGCCCTTTCCCGGAGAAAGCACGCAATGGCCATGCGCAACACCCGCTCCCGCCGCCAGCAGATCCTGCAGCAACTGATCGAGCAGGGCTCGGTGCAGGTCGCCGAACTGGTCGCGCGCTACGCAGTGTCGGCAGTGACCATCCGTACCGACCTGGGCCATTTCGAGGAGCAGGGCCTGGCCACCCGCACCCATGGCGGCGCCACCCTGGTGCGCACCCCGCCCGAGGAACAGGACATCCACGAAAAGGATGCGCTGAACCTGCCGCTCAAGGAGTCCATCGGCGCGCGCGCCGCGCAGCTGGTGCAACCCGGCGACAACATCATCATCGACTCCGGCTCGACCACCATGACCCTGGCCCGCCACCTGCGCGGGCACCGCGACGTGACGGTGATGACCAACGGCCTGAACATCGCCTGGGAGCTGGCCAACGCCACCGGCGTCAACGTGCTGCTCACCGGCGGCCAGCTGCGCAAGCAGTCGCTGTCACTGCAGGGCAGCCAGGCCGAGGCCAGCCTCAACCCCTACAGCTTCGACACCCTGTTCCTCGGCGTGGACGGGCTGGACCTGCAGTTCGGGCTGACCACCCACGACGAGGCCGAGGCACGCCTGAACCACCGCATGGTCGAGCGCGCGCGGCGCATCGTGGTGCTGACCGACGCCTCCAAGTTCGGCCGCGTCAGCCTGCACCGCATCGCCTACCTGGACCAGATCCACGCGGTGATCACCGACGCCGGCATCGACGAGGCCACGCGCGAGGGGCTGCAGCGCCGCGGCATCGAGGTCGTGGTCGCCGAAGCGGCGGCATAGGCCGGAACCGGACGCCCCCCGCAACCCGGCCCTCGCCCGGAGCGGCAACGCGCGGCTGCGCGCCGCAGGCGTGGCCGGAACCCGGGCGGCGCACGCGGGGAACCCGTCGTGCCGCAAGCCCCTCCCCGGCGGCGCGGCGGCAACCGCACCGCCCCGCGCGTTACGCGAAACACCGGCGGCAGACATGCCGTGCGGCTTCGCCGTGCCCTCAACCGCCCGTTCCGGGCACCTGCACCCGCAACCGCAAGCAACCGGCGCCCCCACGCCCGAGGCGCGGCAGCGCAGGCGCGCCATCGCTGGATGCCGCACCTCCCCCGCGTGGAAGGCACAAACGCAAACGGCCGCCCGGAGGCGGCCGTTGCGCGACGGCGGGCACGCGGCCCGCGCGGCGGGAATTACTCGGCGGACTTGGCGGCCTGGCGGGCGGCCTTGGCCTGCGCAGCGGCGGCCAGGTCTTCCTTGATGCGGGCGGCCTTGCCTTCCAGGCCACGCAGGTAGTACAGCTTGCCGGCACGGACCTTGCCGCGGCGCTTGACTTCGACCGAGTCGATCAGCGCGCTGTGGGTCTGGAACACGCGCTCGACGCCGTAGCCGTGCGAGATCTTGCGCACGGTGAACGAGGAGTTCAGGCCGGCGTTCTTGGTGCCGATCACGACGCCTTCGTAGGCCTGCACGCGCTCGCGGTTGCCTTCCTTGACCTTGACGTTGACGACAACGGTGTCGCCCTGGCTGAACTTCGGCAGTTCGCGGGTGATCTGGGCGGATTCGAAGTCCGCGACGATGGATTTGTTCAGCTTGCTCATGATTGCACCGATGTATTCGGGTGGACGTGTCGTTTCGACAACTTGGGCTGATGCAGTCGCCGGATTGCGCTGCACGATTGTTGTTCTGGCGGTCCGCAGGACCCGGGGGCCATGGGAATCCGCAATTCTAGCCTATGCGCCGCCGCCGGCGCCAGTGGGGGCATCCCCTTCGCCGGCGAGGGCCTGCCGCGCCTCGTCCAGCAGCCTGCGGTCGGCCTTGCCCAGGCGGGCCTCGTCCAGCAGGTCGGGACGGCGCAGGGCGGTGCGCAGCAGCGACTGCTGCCGGCGCCAGCGCGCGATCGCGGCATGGTTGCCCGAGCGCAGCACCTCCGGCACGTCGCCCAGCGCGTGGCTGGCCGGCTGGCTGTAGTGCGGGCAGTCCAGCAGGCCGTCGCCCTCGAAACTGTCCTGGACCGCGGATTCGGCGTCGTTCAGCGCCCCCTCCTGCAGCCGGGTCACCGCGTCGATGATGACCGCCGCGCCCAGCTCGCCGCCGGACAGCACGTAGTCGCCCAGGGAGATTTCCTCGTCCACCTCGGCGGCCAGGAAACGCTCGTCCACGCCCTCGTAGCGGCCGCACAGCAGGATCATCCGCGGCAGCGCCGCCAGTTCACGCACCCGGGCCTGGGTCAGCGGCCGGCCCTGCGGGCTCAGGTAGATCAGCGGCGCCGGGGCCGGGTCGGCGGCACGGGCGGCGGCCAGCGCCGCGCGCAGCGGCTCGATCAGCATCACCATCCCCGGGCCGCCGCCGAACGGGCGGTCGTCCACGCGGCGGTAGTTGCCCTCGGCATGGTCGCGCGGGTTCCAGCCGTGCAGGTCGAGCAGGCCGCGCTCCCGGGCGCGGCCGACCACGCCCAGCGCGGCCGACTGCGCGATGAACTCCGGGAACAGGGTGATGACGTCGATGCGCACCGGGCTCAGAACTCCGGGTCCCAGTCGACCACGATCAGGTTGGCATCGAAGTCGACCGACTTGACGAAGTCGTCCATCACGAACGGCACCATGCGCTCGCGGTCGCCACGCACCACCAGCACGTCGTTGGCGCCGGTATTGAACAGGTGCGAGGCGCGGCCCAGGCTGACGCCGTCCACGGTCCGCACGTCCAGGCCTTCCAGGTCGACCCAGTAATACTCGTCCGGCTTCGGCGGCGGCAGCGCGCTGCGCGGGATATGGATCTCGGTGCCGCGCATGGCCTCGACCACATTGCGGTCGTCCACCCCGGGGAAGGTCGCCACCAGCGTCTTGCCGGCCTCGCGGCCGCGCACGCCGGAGATCTGCGACTCCTGCCCCGAGGGGCTGCGCAGGATCCAGGGCTGATAGTTGAAGATGGCCAGCCGCGGCTCGGTCCAGGACTCGAGCTTGAGCTCGCCGCGCACACCAAAAGCGCCGGTCACCCTGCCCAGCAGGATCCGGCGCTCGGAATCTTTCTTCATAAAGCAGTCGGGCCGCGCTTGCGCGCGGCCCGCCAGGATCAGGCCGCTGCGGCCTGGGCCTTGGTCGCTTCCTTGTACAGGTTGCGAACCTTGTCGGTCAGCTGGGCGCCGTTGGCGACCCACTTGTCGACCGCGGCGATGTCCAGCACCACGCGCTGCTCGGCGCCCTGGGCGACCGGGTTGTAGTAGCCGACGCGCTCGATGTTGCGTCCGTCGCGGGCGCTACGGACGTCGGTGACGATGATGTGGTAGAACGGACGCTTCTTGGCGCCGCCGCGGGTCAGTCGAATCTTGACCATGGTGGTTTTTCCTTTGTAGCCCAGTCGCCAGGATGGCGCGGTAAGCCGGCGATTATAGCCGCGCCCCCGGCCCATTCCAAGCCCGTCCCCTGCCCCGCCTGAACGGGCCGGTTCAGAGCGGCCGCCAGGGTTCCTGCGCCAGCGCCTGCCGCAGCCGCTCCAGCAATGCCGCCGACTCCGCGAACCGGCAGTCGCCGACGCGCGCCAGTGGCCACAGCCCGGTGGCGTTGCAGGCCACGGCCCCGGAGAAGCCCGGCAGGGCCTCCAGCGGCACCTCCCGCCACGCCTGCGCCCGCCCCAGCCGTTGCAGTCCGGCCACCAGCAGTTGTTCGGCGGTGCCGCGCAGCGCTTCCGCCTGCGGCCACACCACCTCTTCGCCAGCCAGGAAGGCGATGTTCCAGGTACTGCCCTCGCTGACCCGCCCGGCCGCGTCGACGAACAGCGCATCGTCGAAGCCCTGGCCCATGGCCAGGCGCCGCTGCCGGAACAACGGGAAGGTGCCGACGTGCTTGAGCTGCGGCGAGTCGCGCTGGTAGCGCACCGGCAGCACCGCGCGGGCGTCGGCGGGCACCGTGGCCGGCGCCGCGACGCTTGCCAGCACGTCCACCGGCACCGCCCGCAACGGCTGGCGGAAGTCGAACGCGCGCGAGAACACGGTGATGCGCAGCGAGGCGTCCGTCATGCCGCTGCGTTGCAGCGCCTGGCGCAGCCAGCCCAGCAGGCGCGCTTCGTCCAGTTCGGCGTCGAACAGTTCGCGCGTGCCCTGCTGCAGGCGCCGCAGGTGCAGCGCCCAGCCCTGGACCGCGCCGTCGCGCACCTGCAGCGAAGTGAAATGCCCATAGTTGACCAGGGCCGCGTCGAGCAGCCCGGCATCGACCGGTTGGCCATTGCAGGACACGGCAGTCACAGCAGCGCCTGCGCCTGCTGCCACATCCCCTGCACCAGGCCGGCGGCGGGGCCGCGCCGCGCCATCCACGCCGACTGCCCGGCCCAGGCCTGCATCGCGTCCAGGCGGTCGTCGGCCTGGGCCTGCCGGCGCATGCCGGCGGTCAGCCCGCGCTGCACCGGGTACGGCCGCGGCGGTGGCGCATCGGCGGCCCCGGCGGCGCGCACGTAGGCGGTGTCCAGCGCGCGGCCCAGGCGGCCGCTGAAAGCGCGGGTGGTGCGGGTATGTTCCGGTTCCGCCACGGGCAGCGCCTGTTTCCAGGCCTCGGCGATGCTGGATTCGTCGGTGGCCAGGAACGCCGTGCCCACCTGCACCGCGCTGGCGCCCAGCAGCAGCGCCGCGGCCACGCCGCGACCGTCGCCGATGCCGCCCGCCGCGATCACCGGCACCTCGAGCCGGTCGGCCAGGCGCGGCAGCAGCGCGAACAGGCCGCTCATCTGCGCTTCGGCGCGCGCGTCCACGAACGCACCGCGGTGGCCACCGGCCTCCATCCCCTGCGCGACCACCGCGTCGGCGCCGGCGGCCTGCGCCTGCAACGCCTCGTCCAGCGTGGTGGCACAGGCCAACCAGGCAATGCCAGCGGCTTTCAGCCGTGCGGCCTGCGCGGCGGAGAACACGCCCATGATGGTCGAGGCCACCGCCGGCCGCGCCGCGACCAGGGCGTCGAACTGCGCGTCGAAATCGGCCGGGCCGGCATCGCCGGCGCTGGCCGGCACCGCCGGCCCCCAGCGCTCGAGGAAGGCGCGGGTCGCGGCCTCGGCGGCGGCATCGCGCACCGGCGCCGGGTCCGGCACCCAGACGTTGACCTGGGCCGGGCCACGCGACTGCCGGCGGAAGTCGTCCATCCACTGCCCGATCTGTTCCGGCGTGGACAGCACCGCGCCCATCGCACCCATGCCGCCGGCATTGGCCACGGCGGCGGACAGGGCGACCGGGCAGCTACCGGCCATCGGCGCCAGCAGCACCGGCAGTTCGAGGCCGAAACGCTGGCAGAAACGCTCGGTGCGTTGACGGATGTCCGGGTTCATGCCGCACTCCAATCGGGAGCCGCCATCATCGCCGAGCCGTGCGGCGCCGCCAACGGTGGCCCGCCCGGCGGCGACGCGATGGCGGGTGCCGGGTTCGGCCGCACCGGCACAAGCGCCGCCACCGGCGCCTGCGCGGCTCAGCGGAACGGCAGCCCGCCCTTGCCGCCCATCGCGCCGAGCATGCCCTTCATGTTGCGCAGCATGCCCTTCATGCCGCCGCCGGACAGCTTGCCCATCATCTTTTCCATCTGCATGTACTGCTTCATCAGCTTGTTGACGTCGGCCGGCTGGGTACCGGAGCCGCGGGCGATGCGGGCGCGGCGCGAGCCGTTGAGCAGGCCCGGGTTGCGCCGCTCCTTCTTGGTCATCGAGTTGATGATGGCGATCATGCGCGGCACTTCCTTGCTCTGCTGCACCTGCTGCTTGAGGTGCTCGGGGATCTGCCCCAGCCCCGGCAGCTTGTCCATCAGCCCGCCGATGCCGCCCATGTTCTGCATCTGTTCGAGCTGGTCGCGCATGTCGTTGAGGTCGAACTTCTTGCCCTTGGCGACCTTCTCGGCCAGCTTCTGCGCCTTGTCCTTGTCGACCTGCTGCTCGACCTGCTCCACCAGCGACAGCACGTCGCCCATGTCCAGGATGCGGCTGGCCACGCGCTCGGGGTGGAACACGTCCAGGCCGTCGACCTTTTCGCCGGTGCCGGTGAACTTGATCGGCTTGCCGGTGATGTAGCGCACGCTCAGCGCGGCGCCACCGCGGGCGTCGCCGTCGGTCTTGGTCAGCACCACGCCGGTCAGCGGCAGCGCCTCGCCGAACGCCTTGGCGGTGTTGGCCGCGTCCTGGCCGGTCATCGAATCGACCACGAACAGGGTTTCGGCCGGGTTGACCGCCGCGTGCAGGGCCTTGATCTCGGCCATCATCGCTTCGTCGATGGCCAGGCGGCCGGCGGTGTCGACCAGCAGCACGTCGACGAACGACTTGCGGGCGTCGTCGATGGCCGCGCGCACGATGTCCACCGGCTTCTGTGCGGCCGACGACGGGAAGAACAGCACGCCGACCTGCTCGGCCAGCGTCTTCAGCTGCTCGATCGCGGCCGGGCGGTAGACGTCGGCCGAGACCACCATCACCTTCTTCTTGCGCTTTTCCTTCAGGTGCTTGGCGAGCTTTCCGACCGTGGTGGTCTTGCCCGCGCCCTGCAGGCCGGCCATCAGGATGATCGCCGGCGCCGGCACGTTGAGGTTCAGGTCGGTGGCCTGCGAGCCCATCACCGCGGTGAGTTCGTCGCGCACGACCTTGATCAGCGCCTGGCCCGGGGTCAGCGACTTGAGCACCTCCTGGCCGACCGCGCGCATCTTGATCTTCTCGATCAGCGCCTGCACCACCGGCAGCGCGACATCGGCCTCCAGCAGCGCGATGCGCACCTCGCGGGTCGCCTCGCGGATGTTCTCCTCGGTCAGGCGGCCACGGCCGCGCAGGCGCTCGATGGTGCCGGAAAGGCGCTGGGTCAGGGACTCGAACATGCGGTGCAACCTGCGGGAACGTTGGCAAAGAGGCCAAATTATAGCGGCCGCCGGCGCTTGCCGCCGCCCTGGCGCCGCGCGCATCGCCAGCGGCGGGCGCGTGTGCGAAACTGTGGCGATGACAATCGTTCTCATCGCGACCGCGCTCTACCTGCTGTCCACCGGCCTGCTCGTCCATGGCCTGGCCGCCGAACGCGCCAGCGGCTCGCGCAGCTGGCTGTGGCCGGCGTCCGCGGCGGTGGTGCTGCACGCCGGCTACCACCTGCTGGTGGCGATGCGCACCAGTGGCGGGCCGGACATGCATTTCTTCGCCGCGCTGTCGCTGGTGGCGCTGGGCATGGCCGCGCTCACCACCGTGATGGGCGCGCGCGGGCGCATGGCGGCGCTGGGGGTACTGGTGTTCCCGATGGCCGCGCTGTTGCTGCTGGCCTACCACGGCTATGGCCATGAACCGAGCCGGGTGCTGGGCTGGCGCCTGGCCACCCACGCCTGGCTGGCGCTGCTGGCCTACGCGACGCTGAGCATCGCCGCGCTGCTGGCGATCATGCTGTGGCTGCAGGAACGGGCGCTGCGCCGGCGTGATTTCCGGCCGTGGCTGCGCGCCCTGCCGCCGTTGAACGACCTGGAAACGCTGCTGTTCCGCACCATCACCGTCGGTTTCTGCCTGCTGACCCTGACCCTGGTCACCGGGGTGCTGTTCGTGGACGACCTGCTGGCGCAGAAACTGGTGCACAAGACCGTGCTCAGCGTGCTGTCGTGGCTGGTGTTCGGCACGCTGATGATCGGCCGCCGCCGGCATGGCTGGCGCGGGGTGAAGGCGGTGCACTGGACGCTGAGCGCGATGGTGCTGCTGTTGCTGGCCTTCTTCGGCAGCCAGTTCGTGATCGAACTGGTGTTCGGGCACGCGCGCTGACCCACGCCCCGGCGCCGCGCCGGCGACTCAGGGAAACGGCCGCACCAGCAGCGCGCGCAGGGATTGCCCGCGATCGGTGATCAGGTCTTCGGCCCGCCAGCAGCCATCGGCCTGGCGGCGCATCGCCAACCGCGCCAGGCGCGGCTCGCCCCATACCGCGAAACGCACTTCCACCGTCCCGGCCGCCGGCGACCGCGCCACCCACTGGTAGCCGGGTCCGGCATCCACTTCGCCATCCTGCCCGTCCAGCCATGGGTCATGGTCGAGCCGGCAGATGCCCTGCTCGCGCTGCTGGCAATCGCGCTCGGCCGCGATCAGCCGTGCGAACCCCGGGGCCAGCAGGGCATCGGGCGTGTCGAGGAAGCGCGCGGACGTCCCGGCCTGGAACAATGCCCGCGCCACCACCAGCGGGGCCGCGCAGGCGGGCGCGGCCTGCGCCACCGGCGCCAGCAGCAGCCCCAGCACCCCGACGCCGGTCATGCCCCGGGGAATACGCATCGATGCCCTGCCCCGGCGGCGCATCACTGATCCAGCGCGCGCCACTCAGGCCGCCTCGATCGCTTCGGCCAGGCGCTCGACCGCGATCACCTCCATGCCCTTCACCGACCCGGCCTTGGGCGCATTGGCACGGGGCACGATGGCGCGCTTGAAACCATGCGTGGCCGCCTCGCGCAGGCGCTCCTCGCCGTTGGGCACCGGCCGGATCTCGCCGGACAGGCCGACCTCGCCGAAGGCGATGGTCTTGTCCGCCAGCGGCTGGTCGCGCAGCGACGACAGCACCGCCAGCAGCACCGGCAGGTCGACCGCGGTCTCCTGCACGCGGATGCCGCCGACCACGTTGATGAACACGTCCTGGTCGCCGACCATCACCCCGCCATGGCGGTGCAGCACCGCCAGCAGCATCGCCAGCCGGTTCTGCTCCAGCCCCACCGCGACCCGGCGCGGGTTGGACAGCGGCGAGGAATCGACCAGCGCCTGGACCTCCACCAGCAGCGGCCGGGTGCCCTCGCGGGTGACCATCACGCAGCTGCCGGGCTGGCGGGTGCTGCCGCCGGACAGGAAGATCGCCGAGGGGTTGGGCACTTCCTTCAGGCCCTTCTCGCCCATGGCGAACACGCCCAGTTCGTTGACCGCGCCGAAGCGGTTCTTGAACGCGCGCAGCACGCGGAAGCGGCTGCCGCTTTCGCCCTCGAAATACAGCACCGCGTCGACCATGTGCTCCAGCACCCGCGGGCCGGCGATGCCGCCCTCCTTGGTGACATGGCCGACCAGGAACACCGCGGTGCCGGTCTCCTTGGCGAAGCGCACCAGCCGCGCGGCGCTCTCGCGCACCTGGCTGACCGAGCCGGGCGCGGCGGTGAGCGTCTCGGTCCACAGCGTCTGCACCGAGTCGGCAACGATCAGCTTCGGGCGCGCCGCGGCGGCATGCTGCAGGATCAGTTCGATGCCGGTCTCGGCCAATGCGTCCAGGCCGTCCAGCGGCAGGTCCAGGCGCACCGCGCGCCCGGCCACCTGCGCCAGCGATTCCTCGCCGGTCACGTACAGCACCGGCAGGGTGCCGGCCATCTTCGCCAGCGCCTGCAGCAACAGGGTCGACTTGCCGATGCCCGGGTCGCCGCCGACCAGCACCACCGCGCCCTCGACCAGGCCGCCGCCCAGTACCCGGTCGAACTCACCGATGCCGGTGGACACCCGCGCGTGCTCGCTCTGGCGCACGTCCTTGAGCGCGGTGATCTTGGGCGATTCGACCTTGCCGGCCCAGCCGCCACGACGCGCGGCCGGCGCCTTCACCGCGGCCGCGCTCTCCAGCACGACCTCGCCGAGCACGTTCCAGGCGCCGCATTCGGTGCACTGGCCCTGCCACTTGCTGTATTCGGCGCCGCATTCGCTGCAGACATAGGCGGTGCGGTTCTTCGCCATCGGGGGTCCTCGAGTGGATGCGCGCACAGGATACCCGCCGGCCGTCGCAGCCGATGCGACCGGCACGACTAAAGAAGCACGGCGGCATGCCGTTGTCTGGTGCATTCTTTGGCCACGAATCGGCGGACGCTGCGCGCATGGTTGGCACCTACAACCCGACCCTGGTGGTCATTTCGCTGCTGGTCGCCATCCTGGCTTCGTACACGGCCCTGGACATGGCCGGGCGCCTGGCCACGGCCAGCGGCCGCAGCCTGCATGGCTGGATGGCCGGCGGCGCCCTGGCCATGGGCCTGGGCATCTGGTCGATGCACTTCATCGCCATGCTGGCCTTCCACCTGCCGATCCCGGTCGGCTACGACCTGGCCATCACCCTGTATTCGATGGCCGCGTCGGTGGGCGCGTCGGCCTATGCCCTGTGGCTGGCGTCGCGGCCGCAGCTGCCGTGGCCGCGGCTGCTGGCCGGCGCCGTGCTGATGGGCAGCGGCATCGCCGCCATGCATTACCTGGGCATGGCGGCGATGCGCATGCAGCCGGGCATCGACTACGACCCGCTGTGGTTCAGCGCGTCGATCCTGGTCGCCATCGGCGCCTCGGGCGCGGCGCTGTGGATCGCCCTGCGCCTGCGCCGCGAAGGCCGCCACACGCGGCCGCTGCGGCTGGCCGCTTCGCTGGTGATGGGGCTGGCGATCGTCGGCATGCACTACACCGGGATGGCCGCTGCCGACTTCCCGCCCGGCAGCATCTGCGGCGCGGTGGTCGACGGCGGGCTGGAGACCCGCTGGCTGGCGGTGCTGGTGGTGGTCACCACCCTGGGCATCATCGGCATCACCCTGATCGCCTCGCTGTTCGACAAGCGCCTGCACCGGCGTACCGGGCGCCTGGCCGACTCGCTGGCGCGCGCCAACCAGGAACTGGTGGAGGCGGCGCTGCACGACCCGCTGACCCGGCTGCCCAACCGCATGCTGCTGCAGGACCGCATCGAGCAGGCGATCGAGAAGGCGCAGCGGCGCGGCACCGCGGTGGCGGTGGTGTTCTGCGACCTGGACGGGTTCAAGCTGGTCAACGATGCCTACGGCCACCAGTTCGGCGACCGCCTGCTGGTGCGCATGGCCGAGCGCGTGCGCGGGCTGCTGCGGCCGCAGGACACCCTGGCGCGGCTGGGCGGCGACGAGTTCGTCGTGGTGCTGGACGTGGAGACCACCGACGACGCAGTGGTGGTGGCCGAGCGCATCACCGCGGCCGTGGCTGAGCCGTTCGTGATCGAGGCGGCCGAACTGCAGCTCAGCGCGAGCCTCGGCATCGCCCTGTACCCGGACGATGCCACCAGCGAACGCGAACTGATGGCGCACGCCGACGCGGCGATGTACCACACCAAGCAGGCGGGCCGGAACGGCTACACGTTTTTCACCCCCGCCATGCAGGCCAGCGCCAGCCGCCGCCTGCGCCTGCTGCAGGACCTGCGCCGCGCGCTCGCCCGCGACGAACTGGTGCTGCATTACCAGCCCAAGTTCCCGGCCAGCGGCCACCCGGTGATCGGCGCCGAGGCGCTGCTGCGCTGGCAGCACCCCGAGCTGGGCCTGCTCGGCCCGGACACCTTCATCCCGATCGCCGAGCGCAGCGGGCTGATCCTGCCGATCGGCGACTGGGTGCTCGACCGCGCCTGCGCGCAGCTGCGCGCGTGGCACGATGCCGGCCACGGCGGCTGGTCGATGGCGGTGAACCTGTCGCCGCTGCAGTTCGCCTCGCCGGGGCTGGTGGAGACGGTGCGCGACACGCTCCAGCGCCATGCGCTGGCCCCCGGCCACCTGACCCTGGAGGTGACCGAGACCACGGCGATGAGGGACGTGGAGGACAGCCTGCAGCGGCTCAACACGCTGACCGCGATGGGCGTGAAGATCGCCATTGACGATTTCGGCACCGGCTATTCCAGCCTGCTGTACCTCAAGCGCATGCCGGCCACGGAGTTGAAGATCGACCGCGCCTTCGTGCGCGACCTGGAGCACAACACCGAGGACGCGGCCATCGTGTCCTCGATCGTCGCGCTGGGCCGCTCGCTGCAGCTGCAGGTGGTGGCCGAGGGCGTGGAGACCGAGGCCCAGCGCGATTTCCTCGACCAGCTGGGCTGCGACCTGCTGCAGGGTTACCACCTCGGCCGGCCGATGGACCCGGAGACGTTCCTGCGCCAGGCCGGCTGAGCGCGCGGGGCGTCCACGGCGCGGGCCCGGCGCCGCGGCCCGCCTTCCACGCACGCCCGGGTCGGGGTGCCGCCCCGCGAGCCGCACAGGCCGCGAACGGCTGCCGCACTGCGCGCGCAGCGCGGCGCGGGCGTCCGCCACCCGGCAAAGGAAAAGGCCGCCCCGGGGGCGGCCTTTTCGATCACGACGTCGTCAGGCGTCAGTGCATCATGTGGTAATTCATGTTCCACATGACCCACAGCGTGCCGGCGACGATGATGCCGATCACCACCACGGTGAACAGGCCGGCGTTGACGTTCCAGCGCGCGGCCGAGGAGCGGTCCAGGTGCAGGAAGAACACCAGGTGGACCAGCAGCTGCAGCAGGCCGGAGACCAGGATCACCATCGCCGTGGCGAAGGTCGAGGACAGGCCGCCGCTCATCACCACCCAGAACGGGATGATGGTCAGGATGGCCGCCAGCACGAAGCCGATCAGGTAGGACTTGACGCTGCCGTGGCTCTCGCCGCCGGCACCGTGGGCGTGGTTGTCATGTGCGGACATCAGAGGGCTCCCGACAGGTAGACGACAGAGAACACGCCGATCCAGACCAGGTCCAGGAAGTGCCAGAACAGGCTCAGGCACGCCATGCGGGTCTTGTTGGTCTGGGTCAGGCCGTTGCGCTTGAGCTGGATGAACATCACCAGCAGCCACAGCAGGCCGGCGCTGACGTGCAGGCCGTGGGTACCGACCAGGGCGAAGAACGCCGACAGGAAGGCGCTGTGGTCCGGGCCGTAGCCCTGGTGCACCAGGTGGTTGAACTCCCAGATCTCCATGGCCATGAAGCCGGCACCCAGCAGCCAGGTGATGACCAGCCAGGTGAACATCAGGCCGACCTTCTTCTGGTGCATGGCGATCATGCCCAGGCCGAAGGTCAGCGACGAGATCAGCAGCAGCGCGGTCTCGCCGGCCACGAACTTCAGGTCGAACAGCTCCTTGGCGCCCGGGCCGCCGTTGGTACCGCCGGCCAGCACCACGTAGGTGACGAACAGCGAGGCGAAGATGAGCAGGTCGCTCATCAGGTACACCCAGAAACCGAAGATGGTCTTCTCGCCGGTGTCGTGGTGGTGCTCGTGGTCGTGGCCATGGTCCGCCGCGTGCGCGGCGTGGCCATGGTTCAGCGTGTGGGCGGTCGTGCTCATGCCTTCACCTCGGTCTTCACCAGCCCCTGCGCTTCCAGGTGGCGGCGATGTTCGTTTTCGATGCGTTCCACTTCGGCGGCCGGCACCCAGTAATCCACGTCGTTGTCGAACGTGCGGTAGATGAAGGTGCCGATCATGCCGACCAGGCCGACGATGGCCAGCCACCAGATGTGCCAGATCATCGCGAAGCCGAACACCAGGCTGAAGGCGCCGATCACCACGCCGGTGCCGGTGTTGCGCGGCATGTGGATGTCGCTGTAGCGGGCCGGCTTCGGCCAGGCTTCGCCACGCTGCTTGCGCTCCCAGAAGTCATCCAGTTCCTCGCCCTTGGGCAGCACGGCGAAGTTATAGAACTGCACCGGCGAAGCGGTTTCCCACTCCAGCGTGCGCGCATCCCACGGGTCGCCGGTCAGGTCCACGTTCTTCTTGCGGTCGCGGATGGACACGATGATCTGGATGACCTGGCACAGGATGCCGGCGCCGATGATGAACGCACCGATCGCGGCGACCACGAAGTACGGCTGGTAGTCGGCGTTCGGATAGCTCTGCAGGCGGCGGGTGACGCCCATGAAGCCCAGCACGTACAGCGGCATGAAGGCCACGTAGAAGCCGATGAACCAGCACCAGAACGCACGCTTGCCCCAGGTCTCGTCCAGCTTGAAGCCGAACATCTTCGGGAACCAGTAGGTGATGCCGGCGAACATGCCGAACACCACGCCGCCGATGATCACGTTGTGGAAGTGGGCGATCAGGAACAGCGAGTTGTGCAGCACGAAGTCGATGGCCGGGATCGCCAGCATCACGCCGGTCATGCCGCCGATGACGAAGGTGACCATGAAGCCGATGGTCCACAGCACCGGCGAGGTGAAGTGCACGCGGCCGCGGTACATCGTGAACAGCCAGTTGAAGATCTTCACGCCGGTCGGGATCGAGATGATCATCGTCGTGATGCCGAAGAAGGCATTGACGTTGGCGCCCGAACCCATGGTGAAGAAGTGGTGCAGCCACACGATGAACGACAGCACGCCGATGCAGGCGGTGGCGTAGACCATGCCCTTGTAGCCGAACAGGGTCTTGCGCGAGAAGGTGGCGATGACTTCGGAGAACACGCCGAACGCCGGCAGCACCAGGATGTAGACCTCGGGGTGGCCCCAGATCCAGATCAGGTTGATGTACAGCATGGCGTTGCCGCCACCGTCGTTGGTGAAGAAGTGCATGCCCAGGTAGCGGTCCAGGGTCAGCAGCACCAGGGTGACGGTCAGCACCGGGAACGCGGCGATGATCAGCACGTTGGTCACCAGCGCGGTCCAGCTGAACACCGGCATGTGCATCAGCTTCATGCCCGGGGTGCGCATCTTGAGGATGGTGATGAAGAAGTTGATGCCGCTCAGCGTGGTACCCAGGCCGGAGACCTGCAGGCCCCAGATGTAGTAATCCACGCCGACGCCGGGACTGTATTCCTTGCCCGACAGGGGCGGGAACGCCAGCCAGCCGGTCTGCGCGAACTCACCCACGCCCAGCGAGATCATCACCAGGCCCGCGCCGGCCACGAACAGCCAGAAGCTGAGCGAGTTCAGGAACGGGAAGGCGACGTCGCGCGCGCCGATCTGCAGCGGCACGACCAGGTTCATCAGGCCGGTGATCAGCGGCATCGCCACGAAGAAGATCATGATCACGCCGTGGGCGGTGAAGATCTGGTCGTAGTGATGCGGTGGCAGGTAGCCCTCGGCGCCGCCGGCGGCGACGGCCTGCTGCAGGCGCATCATGATCGCGTCGGCGAAGCCGCGCAACATCATGATGAAGGCGACGATCAGGTACATCGCGCCGATCTTCTTGTGGTCCACCGAGGTGAACCACTCGTTCCACAGGTAGCCCCACAGCCTGGCGCGGGTGATCAGGCCCAGCACCAGCAGGCCGATCAGCCCGGCGGCACCGAGCGTGACCATGATGATCGGCTCGTGGTACGGGACCGCTTCGATAGTCAGTTTGCCCAGCATTGTCATTCTCCCGAGGCGCCGTGCCCGGCGTGGGCGGCGTGCTCGTCAGCGTTGTGTCCAGCGGCATCGGCAGCGTTCGGCCGGCTGTCGCCCGCGTCGTGGCCCTCGTGGCCCTCGTGCGCAGCGGCGTCATGCGGCGCGGCCGCAGGGTCGTGCTTCTTCATGCCGAAGTGGTGGTTGTCGCCCATGTGGCGGGCCAGGATCCAGTCGAACAGGCCGGCTTCGGTGCGGCCGTAATAGGTCACCGGATACCAGTCATGGTTCTTCTCGGCGCCCAGGTCGGTGAACGCGGCCTTGTCCAGCAGCCTGTCGCTGGCGCGGACCTTGTCCAGCCAGGCGCGGTACTGCTCCTCGCTCACCGCATGCGCGGTGAAATGCATCTTGTTGAAGCCCGAGCCGCTGTAATGCGAGGCCATGCCCTCGAACGCACCGGCCTCGTTGGCGATCAGGTGCAGCTTGGTCTGCATGCCCGCCATCGAGTAGACCATGCTGCCCAGGCTGGGGATGAAGAACGCGCTCATCACCGTGTCGGAGGTGATCTTCAGGTTCAGCGGCGCATCGACCGGGAAGGTCAGCTCGTTGACCACGGCCACCTTCTCTTCCGGGTAGACGAACAGCCACTTCCAGTCCATCGAGATCGCCTCGACCACCACCGGGGCGCGCTCGGATTCGATCGGCCGGTACGGGTCCAGCGCATGCGAGGACCGCCAGGTCAGCACCGCCAGCACCAGCACGATCATGCACGGGATCGACCACACCACCACTTCGATGGCGGTGGAATGCGACCACTTGGGCTCGTAGCGGGCCTTGGTGTTGGACGCGCGGTACTTCCACGCGAACGCCAGGGTCATCACGATCACGGGGACGACGACCAGCAGCATCAGCACCGTGGCGGTGATCAGCAGGGTCTTCTCGTCCTGGCCGATCTGGCCTTTGGGGTTGAGGATGGCCGCGTCGCAGCCCGCCAGCAGCGCGGACAGGACAAGCAGCATGCCCGGACGCAGGCTGCGTCCAAGTGATTTCAACGGAATCATCGGTCGATCCAATTGCGAGGGGGGCCTGGTCCGGCACTCCCTTGCACGCTTGCGCGAAACGACCACCCGGTGAAGGACCACCGGGGAAAACGTATACGGGACTGCCGGATTCAGCGCGGCAATTCTAGGCTTCGCCCATCACTTTAGAAAGGCATTGACAATGATCCAGCGCAGCTGGAGCCCGATTCAGCATGCGACATGTTGTCGCACCCGCGCGCAGGGCGCGGATTCATGCCGCCTCCCGGTGGCCGGCGCCGGCCACCGGGGGGCTTGCAGGGTCAGAAGCGGTAGCCGACGCCCAGCATGACGCCGTTCACGGTCTGGCCGTCGCGGCGCTCGCCGACGTAGTCGAACATCACCGACAGGCGTTCGCTGGCGCGGCTGCTGACGCCCAGGTTCCACGACAGCAGCTGCTCGCCCACGGCCTGGCTGGCCGCACCGAAGGTCAGGTCCGGCGCCGCGGCGAAGGCGGAGGTGAAGCGGGCCTGCGAATCGCCCAGCTCCTGCTGCCACAGCACCCGCGCGTGCGGGGTGATGCGCTCGCCGTTGCTGCCGTGGAAGCTCTTGAACAGCTGCAGGCCGGCGCCGACGCGCAGGCTCTCCAGGCTGCCGCTGCGGCCGCTCAGCGCGCCCACGGCCTGGCCTTCGTTGAAGCGGGCGTTGGACAGGCGGGTGTAGTCGACCACCGGCAGCAGCGGCTGCACCACGGTGCCGCCGGCGGTGGTGAACGACAGCCCGTGCTCCACGCGCGCCGACAGCGCGTCGCTGTCGTACTTGGCGCGCAGCGGGGCGTCCAGGCCGGCGATGCCGGCAATGCCGCGACGGGTGTCGTGGCGCAGGTCGGTATAGCGCACCGAGGCGGTCACGTAGCCCTTGGCATAGGCCGCGTCCAGGTAGCCGCCGATGTCCAGGGCACGCACGTCGCCGTGGAAATCCGAACCATCGCGGCCCTTGGCCGACATGTCGGCCGCGGCCACGCTCACGCCCAGCGCCACCTTGTCGTCGGCCACCCGGGTGTCGGCGCCGACCACGATGCCGCCGATGTTCTGCTTCATCCCGGCAACGTCGCCCTGCGCCTTGATCCGGCCCTGGGTGCTGAAGCCGCGGCCCCAGATGCCGACGCCACGGCGGTTGTCGCCGCTCTGCATGCCACCCTCGCCTTCGCCATTGGCGGCCGGCTCGACCAGGTGCATGGCCAGCTGGCTGAACAGGCTGCTGCTGCCCATGCCCGGCTGCGCCGACGCCGCCTGCGCCGCACGCGCGGCCAGGCCATCGGCATCGCCACCGTTGCTGCGCATGTCGAACTGGTGGCGCTGGATGACGTTGCCGATGCTGTCGACCAGCGCGGCGTCGGCCAGCTGCAGGGTGGCGTGCGCGTCGCCGCGCAGCGCACCGGCCTGCTGCCGGATCACGTCGCGGTCGGAGAACTGCAGCGCGCCCAGCAGCGGCTTCATGCCGGCGCGACCGCTGTTGGCGGCCGCGGCCAGCGCGCGGCCCAGGCCATCGCCGGACTGGGTGTTGGCGAACAACCCGGTCTGCTCGAAGCCGGTGTTGGCGGTCAGCCACAGGCCATCGGCGCTCTGGTGCACGTTGAAGCTCAGCAGCGAGTTGGCGCGCGGGCGGAACACCTCGCCGTCGACGATGCTGGCGCTGTAGGCGTCATCGCCCAGGCGCGCGACCTGCTGGAAGCCCTTGTAGGCCCCGGCCATGTAGATCGGGCCGTCGATCAGCTCGCGGGTGTAGTCGGCGCCATAGAAGCCCTCGGCCACGTTCAGCGCCAGCTGTGCGCCCGGCGCCACGACCAGCGCGCCCTCGTTCATGCCACCGTCGAAGAACCCGCCCACGCGCAGGCGGCCCGCGGCCGCGCCGCCGGCCTCGGTCACGTCGAAGGCCACCAGCGAGCCCGGCTGGATGTTGACGTAGCCATGGGTGGTGAGGTCGCCGCCACGCGGCATCAGCAGGCCATTGACGACCACGCGGCTGAAGCCGTCCTCGCGCCACGACGGCCCGGTGATGCCGAGCATGGCGTCCGAGTCGATGGTCGCCGAGCCGATGTCGCCATGGCCGACCAGCGCGCCGGCGCGCTGCACGCGCAGCTCGGTGGTGCGCAGGGCACCGCCCTCCAGTGCGATCGTGCCGTTCTCCACGCGCATCAGGTCGGCGCCGGTGGTGGCCGCGGTCCGCCATACCGCACCGTTGCCGATGCTGATCACACCGGCCGAGTCGGCCAGGGCCGAGGCATCGAGCTGGTCAAGCCGCAGCTTGGAGCCCAGCAGCGCCTGGATCCCCGGATCGCTCAGGTAATCCTGGAGCGAGAACTGGCCGATGCCGTTGGGGCCGTTCTGCGCCAGGTTGTAGAGCGTGACGGCCAGGTTGATGTAGGTGGTGCCGTAATCGGCGTCGGTCCAGCGGGCGAAATCGTCGTCCACCAGCGCCTGCAGCAGCCGGCCGGTACGCAGGTAGCCGGGATTGATGTCGCCGGTCACGTTGGACGTCACCCGCAGGGTGTCGCCCGGGTTGCGGTAGTCGGCCGAGGTCATGATGTTGTTGTTGAACATGTCCTGGCCGGGGAAGGTCTCTTCCGCGCGGCCGGTACCGTCCGGATCGAAGCTGACCGAGTCGCCGTTGGTGCGCGCCGGGTCGGCGAACACCAGCAGACCGTTGGGCTGGGTCACCTCGAACAGCGCCTTGTACAGCAGCCCCTCGTCCATGCCGCCGCCGTAGTTGCCGGTGTAGATGCCGAACATGCGCGGCGACGGGCCGTAGGTCACGCGGCCGCCGGAGCTGGCGGCGTGGATCTGCACCGAGTCCACTTCGGTCGGCAGGTCGCCGGCCATGTAACGCTCGACGCCACCGGACTGCATGATCGAGCAGGAAGAGATGCAGCGGCCGGAAACGATGGTGTTCAGGCCGGCGGTGCGGATCACCGCCTGCAGCCATTCGCCGCTGATCAGCGCGCCGCCGTTGGACGTGCGCAGCACCACCTCGCGGAACGGCCGCCCTTCGGCCTCGGCCTTGGCCAGCATCGCCGGCAGCGCCACGATGTCGGCCAGGGTGACGTCGCCGCTCAGGAAGATGCGGTCACCGTTGACGTGGACCGTCATCGCGCTCGCGTCGCCGGCCACACCGACAGCGGCGGTGGCCAGCAGTCCGGACAGCGCCATACTCAATACCGATCGTTTCATTCGCACTTCTCTCTCCATGGTTGCAGCGGTATTCCCGCTCATCCCGCGCCTGCGGGACCCCAGCAGAACGCGACGAGGCACCCATCACCCCCAGTCGCCCGGTCCGCCGGACATGAACACATTCATCAAGGCGCCCGGAATTCCCCCGGGGCTGCCCACCGGCGCCGTGCTGCGTACACTCTCCGCCATCTTCCGCATCGGATCCCCCCGACTGTCCGCTTCCCGTGCCCCGGTCGATGGCGCCGCCCCCGCCGGCGATGGCTTCGCGCTGTTCCTGCGCGAACAGCGCGAGCCGCTGCGCGCCTTCCTGCGCGCGCGCGGCGCCGGCGAGGAAGACGCCGAGGACATCGTGCAGGACTGCATGGAGCGGCTGATCCGTTACCGCGGGCATCCACACACGGAGTTGAAGCTGCTGCTGTACCGGATCGCGCGCAACCGCCTGGCCGACCGTGGCCGCTCGCCGCTCGCCGCGCCACACCTGCCACTGGCCGAACAGGACCTGCCGACCGAGGCGCCGTTCGCCACGCCGGGGCCGCTGCGCCAGGCCGAATCCGGGCAGATGCTCAATGCGCTGCGCCAGGCGCTGCTGAAACTGCCCGAGCGCTGCCGCGAGGTCTACCTGCTCAACCGCATCACCGGCATGAGCTACAGCCAGATCGCCCGCCACCGCGGCATCACCGCCAAGACCGTGGAAAAGCATGTCGCGCGGGCCCTGCAGGGGCTGCGCCGGGAACTGGGTGCCGACGCGTTCGGCATGGGCGGGGATGAATGAGCGGGCGCGATGCAGCGGCCGGCGACGCGCTGTTCGCGCGCGCCGCGGCCTGGGTGGCACGGCTGGATGCCGCCGACTGCACGCGCGCCGAACGCGCGGCGTTCGAGGAGTGGCTGGCGGCCGATCCGGCGCGCGTACACGCCTGGGCCGAGGCCGAACGGCTGCACGCGCGCGCGGCCACGCTGCGCGATGACCCCTGGCTGCGCGCCGGCGCGCGCGCCG
This sequence comes from Stenotrophomonas acidaminiphila, assembly GCA_002951995.1. Lineage (NCBI taxonomy): Bacteria > Pseudomonadati > Pseudomonadota > Gammaproteobacteria > Lysobacterales > Lysobacteraceae > Stenotrophomonas > Stenotrophomonas acidaminiphila. Next base: position 1,201,008 of record CP019797.1, on the reverse strand, counting down.
TGGTCCGGCGCCCTCTCTACCGGCGCCCGCTGTTCGGGCTGGCCGCGGCCGCGGCGCTGTGCCTGGCGGTGGGAACCGCCTGGGTACTGGCCACCGACGGCAGCCCCACCCCGCACACCTACGTCAACAGCGGCCTGGCCCCGCAACGCCAGGTGCTCGGCGACGGCAGCGTCGTGGTGCTCGATGCCCGCACCACCCTGACCGCCCGGTTCGGCTGGCGCAGGCGCGGCATCGAACTGCAGCAGGGCCGGATGCAACTGCAGGTGGCGGCGTCGTCCCGACCGATGCGGGTGCAGGCGGGCAACAGCGTGCTGCGCGATATCGGCACCACCTTCCAGGTCGAGCTGCTGGACGATGGACGCATCGACATCGCCCTGCTCGACGGCGCGCTGGAGGTCGACAGCCACGGCACCCAGGGCATGCACGCAGCGCTGCGCCCGGGGCAGCAGCTGCGGGTGCTGCGCTCGGGCCGGATCGAGCCGGCCCGCGCGCTTGTGCAGCCACAGGCCGAGGCCTGGCCGCAGGGCCGGCTGCTGTTCGACGCCACGCCGTTGCCGGTGGTGATCGCGCGGATGAACCGCTACACCACCACGCCACTTGTCATTGGCGATCCGGCACTGGCGCCGCTGGCCGTGAGCGGCAGCTTCGCCGCCGGCGACCAGGCCGCGCTGCTGTCCGCGCTGGAACTGGGCTGGTCGGTCACCGCGCGCGCGCGCGCCGACGGTGCGCTCGAGCTGCGCGGCGAGCGCTGAACCGCGCAATGGGTACGCTGATCGACCGTCTGCGCCCGACCCTGTTGTGCCTGGCGCTGCTGGCCGTGTCGCCGGCCATGGCCGCGCCGGCGGGCGAGAAGGTGGAGTACCGGGTCGCGCGCGGTCCATTGGTGCAGGCCCTGCGCGAATGGTCGCGACAGGGCGACACCCCGCTGCTGTTCGACGCCCGCGAACTGGCCGGCCTGGACAGCGCCGGCGTCGAGGGCACGCTGCCGCCGGTGGCCGCACTGGAACACCTGCTGCAGGGACTGCCGGTCAGGCTGGCGCGCTCGCCGGCGGGCATCTTCACCGTACGCCGCCAGCAGGCAGCGCGCCGCCCCGTCCGCAAACCCACCGCTGCGCCTGCGGCGGTGGCCGCGCCAGTGGTGACGGCGCCGGAGGTCGAGCTGGCGCCGCTGCACGTCACCGGCAGCCGCCTGCCGCGCACCTCGCTGCAGACCACGATGAACGTGGAGGTGATCGAGCGCGACGACATTCGACGCAGTGGCTACGGCTCGCTGTTCGACCTGCTGCGCCACCTGCCCGGCATGAACGGGCGGCCGCCGGTGGAGGGCGCGCGCGATGGCGATTCGCCCTACCTGCCCGGCGGCGCCGCGGCGGCCACCAGCCTGGACGGGATGGGGCCGCGCGCCACCCTGTTCCTGGTCAACGGCAGGCGCCTGCCGCGCTACCCCATGGTGTCGCTGCAGCAGGGCGCCCTCACCGACCTGGGCGGCCTGCCGCTGAGCTTCGTCGAACGCATCGAACTGGTGCGCGGCGGCGCCTCGGCCATCTACGGCGCCGATGCCATGGCCGGCGTGGTCAACATCGTGCTGCGCGACCACGCCGATGGCCCGGAGGCCATGCTGCAGACCGGCACCAGCAACCAGGGCGACGGCGCCCAGTACCGGGTGCAGGCCGCCACCGGCAATGGCGCTGCCGGCGATGACTGGTTCCTCGGCATCGACCTGCAACGGGCCGACCATGTCGCCGGCGACCGCCGTGGCTGGCACCGCGAACGGCAGCGCTATCCGATCGGCCTGCTGACCCGCGACGGGTATTACCTGCCGGCCTACCTGTGCCCGTCGGGCATGCGCGAGGACAGCGGCTGCTGGTACGACAGTTCGCGCCCGCGCTCGCTGCAGCCCGCCGCCTCCACCGCCGCCGCCTACGGCCATTGGCGGCACGACGCGGGCAACGGCCTGCACGCCCATGCCGAACTGCGCGCCAGCCTTGCCCGCCAGCGCTACGAACTGGGGCCGACGGCGGCGGCGCTGCGCCTGGCCGACGGCAGCCTGATCAACCATGTGTTCCAGGAAGGCGGCAGCGTGCGCCCGGCGGTCCGCAGCCTCGAACTGGACCTTGCCGCCGGCATCGGCCGCGACCGCGGCGATGGCGGCTGGGAAGCCGGGCTGGGCCGGCAGCGCAGCGAAACCACGCTCTCGACCGAGGGCGCGGTGCGCACCGCGCGGTTGTTCGATGCCGTGGCGGACGGCTACATCCCGGGCTTCACCGCGCTGGACCCGGCACTGCGCGCGCAGTTGTTCCCGCGCAGCCGCAACCGCGGCCGCACCGACCAGTGGCTGGCGTGGTGGGGCGTGCGCCACGCCCTGGGCACGCTGGCAGGCGGTACCGCGCAACTGGCGACGGGCATCGACCTGCGGCACGAAACCTGGACCTCGCGCCCGGACCGGCTGCTCGAGGACGGCGAACTGGCGCTGGGCCTGCCCACCGACCGCCGGCGCCTTTCCAGCCAGAGCAACGCCGGCTACGTCGAACTGGGCCTGCCGCTGGCCGAGCCACTGCGCCTGGACCTGGCCGCACGGCTGGACCACGACGCCGGCGAATTCTCGTTCTCGCCGCGCGCCGGGCTGCGCTGGAACCCCTCGCCGGCGTGGTCGCTGCTGTTCTCGGGCGGCCGCGGCTACCGCGCGCCGAGCCTGTTCGAACGACGCCGCCCACCGGGCTACTTCGGCGCCGAAGCCGTGCCGTGGTCGCCCACGCTGCCAGCCTGCGCGCACCCCGTCGATGGCGCCTGCCTGGTGGACGTGCAGGTGGTGGAAAACACCGGCGTGCGCGCCGAAACCTCGCGCAACCAGAGCCTGGGCGCCATCTGGAGCCCAACGCCCGCACTCAGCCTGTCGCTCACCCACAACCGCGTCGAACTGCGCAACGAGATCCTGGCGCTGCGCCCGGCCGATGCCGGCTGGAACGCGGATACCTGGCTGCTCGACGAGCGCGGCCGGTTGCAGTCGCTGCGCCTGTATTTCGACAACATCGGGCGCACCGTGTCGCGCAACTGGGTGCTGCACGGCGACTACCTGCGCAGCTCCGCCGCCGGCCAGTGGCGACTGTCGCTGGACGCGGTCCACCAGCAGACGCTGCGCCGTCGCGAGCGCGCCGGCAACCGCTGGATCGACCTGCGTGGCCACGCCACCCCGGGCACGGCGGCCAATGCCTCGCTGCACTGGCAGGGCGCGCGCTGGGGCAGTGCGCTGCATGCGCGCTATGCCGGCAGCACCCGCGCCTGGCCGGCCGCAGGCAGCTGCCCGGCGGCGCAGCGCGGCAACGACCAGTGCAGCAACCCGGCGCAGCTGCGCTGGAACCTGCACCTGGATCGCCGCATCGGCACGCGCATGACCGCGGCGCTGGACGTCCTCAACCTGCTCGACACCCAGCCGGTGAACTACCTGCCCGGCAACGGCGGCCTGTCCGCCGGCCTGGACGATCCGCTGGGGCGCTATTTCCAGCTCACCCTGCAGTTCCACTGACCGCCACTGGCCGGCATGCGCGGCAAAACAAAAGGCCAGGCGCGGACGCCTGGCCTCTGGTTCGATGCTGGTGCCGGAAACAGGAGTCGAACCTGCGACCTACGCATTACGAATGCGCCGCTCTACCAACTGAGCTATTCCGGCGGAGCCGCGAATTGTAGGGGCTGGCCGGCGATGTGGTCAATCGACCAGGCGCAGGCGCAGTTCCTTGGGCAGCGCGAACACCATCGACTCCGGCTCGCCGGCCAGCTCGGCGACGCCGCCGGCACCGAGTTCGCGCAGGCGCTCGATCACGCCATCGACCAGCACCTGCGGCGCCGAGGCGCCGGCGGTCAGGCCGATGCGCTGCTTGCCGGCCACCCACTGCGGGTCGATCTCGTGCGCGCCATCGATCAGGTACGACTCCACGCCCTCGCGGCGGGCCAGTTCGGCCAGGCGGTTGGAGTTGGAACTGTTCGGCGAACCGACCACCAGCACCAGGTCGCACTGCTGCGCCAGTTCGCGCACCGCGTCCTGGCGGTTCTGCGTGGCGTAGCAGATGTCGTCGTTCTTCGGCCCCTGGATGGCGGGGAACTTGGCCCGCAGCGCGGCGATCACGCTGCGGGTGTCGTCCACCGACAGCGTGGTCTGGGTGGTGTAGGCAAGGTTCTCGGGCTGGCCAACGACCAGCGCGGCCACGTCGTCCTCGTCTTCGACCAGGTAGATCGCACCGGCCCCGGCTTCATTGCGCCACTGCCCCATCGTGCCCTCGACTTCGGGATGGCCCTCGTGGCCGATCAGCACCACGTCGCGGCCGGCGCGGCAATGCCGCGCGACCTCGAAATGCACCTTGGTCACCAGCGGGCAGGTCGCGTCGAACACCTTGAGCCCGCGCCGGTCGGCCTCGTCGCGCACCGCCTGCGACACGCCGTGCGCACTGAAGATCACCGTGTTGCCGTCCGGCACCTCGTGCAGCTCCTCGACGAAGATCGCGCCGCGCTGCTTCAGGTCGTCGACCACGAAGCGGTTGTGCACGACTTCGTGACGCACGTAGATGGGGGCGCCCAGCGTCTCGATCGCGCGCTTGACGATCTCGATGGCGCGGTCGACGCCGGCGCAGAAGCCGCGGGGGTTGGCAAGCAATACGTCCATGCGGCGATTCTAACGGCGGCAACGGGAAACAAGGGGAACCGGAGCGAAACCGCGCCGCGTCATTGCCCGCTCCCGGCGCCCTGTTCGCGCTTCTTCCCGTCGAACAGCCCGGACAGGGCGATGCCGATGGCGCCGGCCACGATCGCCGAATCGGCGATGTTGAACGACGGCCAGTAGTGGTCGCCGACATACCACTGGATGAAGTCCACCACGTGGCCGTGGAGCTGGCGGTCGATGACGTTGCCGATGGCACCGCCGATCACCAGCGCGTACGGCAGCGCCGCGCGCCAGTTGCCGCGCGCGGTGCGCGACAGCCAGAACGCCATCAGGCCACTGATGGCCACCGCCAGCGCGGTGAAGAACCACAGCTGCCAGCCGCCGGCGTCGCTGAGGAAGCTGAATGCCGCGCCGGTGTTGTAGGTGCGGTACCAGTTCCAGAAGCCTTCGATCACCGGCACCGGCGTGAATTCGGGCAGGCTGGCCAGCACCCAGGCCTTGCTCCACTGGTCCAGGCCGATGACCGCTGCCGACACCAGCAGCCAGATCAATGCGTTGGGTTTGACAGCCTTTGCTTGCATGTAATGCGCCTGTAGTGGAGTGGCATGGGACGGAGGCGGCGCCATCGCGCGGCCTCCGTCCCGGGTAACGCGCGGATCAGAACCAGCGGCGGTCTTCACCGGCACCGTCGATGTTGCCGACGCAGCGGCCGCACAGCTCCGGGTGGTCGGCGTTGGCGCCGACGTCGCCGCGATAGTGCCAGCAGCGCACGCACTTGGCCTTCTCGGTCGGCTGGGCGCTGACGAACACCTCGTCGGTGGTCGCCGGGCGCACGCTCACGTCGCCGCTGATGAACAGGAAACGCAGTTCATCGGCCAGCGGCTGCCAGCGCACCGCCTGCTCCTGGCTGGCGGCCACGGTGATCTCGGCCTCCAGCGCGGCACCGATGGCGCCATTGGCGCGCATCGGCTCCAGTACCTTGGCCACCTGCTCGCGCAGCGCCAGCAACTGCTCGAAGTCGGCGGCCGACAGCTGCGCGTCGGCCGGCAGCGGCGCCAGGCCGTCGTACCAGGTGGTGAACAGCACGTTGCCGGCATGCTCGCCCGGCAGGTAGCCCCACAGCTCGTCGGCGGTGAAGGTCAGGATCGGCGCGACCCAGCGCACGAACGCTTCGGCGATGCGGTACATCGCGCTCTGCGCCGAACGGCGCCCGCGCGAATCGGCCGGCATCGTGTACAGGCGGTCCTTGGTCACGTCCAGGTACAGCGAGCCCAGGTCCACGCTGCAGAAATTCAGCAGCAGCTGCACGATCTCGGCCATGTTGTAGCTGGCGTAGGCGGCCTTGATCTTCTCCTGCAGCTCGAATGCGCGGTGCACGATCCAGCGGTCCAGCGCCACCATGTCCTCGAGCGGGCGCAGGTGCCGCGACGGATCGAAGCCGTCCAGGTTGCCGAGCAGGAAGCGCGCGGTGTTGCGCAGGCGCCGGTAGGCGTCGGCATTGCGCTTGAGGATCTCCTGCGACAGCGACATCTCGTTGCTGTAGTCGGCCGAGGCGATCCACAGGCGCAGGATGTCCGCGCCCAGCGTGCGCATGATTTCCTGCGGCTCGATGCCGTTGCCCAGCGACTTGGACATCTTGCGGCCGTGCTCGTCCACGGTGAAACCATGGGTCAGGCACTGCCTGTACGGCGCCGCCTTGTCGATGGCCACGCCGGTCAGCAGCGAGGACTGGAACCAGCCGCGGTGCTGGTCCGAGCCTTCCAGGTACAGGTCGGCCGGCTTGCCGAAACCGCGCGCCAGCAGCACCCCTTCATGGGTGACGCCCGAGTCGAACCAGACATCGAGGATGTCGGTGACCTTCTCGTACTGCGCGGCCTCGTCGCCGAGCAGCTCGGCCGGATCCAGCGAGTACCACACGTCGATGCCGCCGTCCTGCACGCGGTCGGCCACCTGCTGCATCAGTTCGACCGTGCGCGGGTGCGGCTGCCCGGTCTCGCGGTGGGTGAACAGCGCGATCGGCACGCCCCAGGTGCGCTGGCGGCTGATGCACCAGTCCGGGCGGCCATCGACCATGCTGGCGATGCGCGCCTTGCCCCAGCCCGGGAACCAGCCGACGTTGTCGATCGCGGCCATGGCATCGGCGCGCAGCCCGGCCTTGTCCATCGAGATGAACCACTGCGGGGTGGCACGGAACACCACCGGCGTCTTGTGGCGCCAGCAGTGCGGGTAGCTGTGCTGGATCTCGGCGAAGGCCAGCAGCGCGCCGTTGCCGCGTAGCACGTCGACGATCAGCGGCTGCGCCTTCCACAGGTGCACGCCGGCCAGTTCGACGTCGCCGGCCGGCGGCGTGGACGGCAGGTAGACGCCACGGCCATCGACCGGGTTGATCTGGGCGGCGGTGTACGCATCCATCACCCCGTACTGCTGGCTGACCGCGAAGTCCTCCTGGCCGTGGCCGGGCGCGGTGTGCACCGCACCGGTACCGTCGGTATCGGAGACATGTTCGCCGTTGAGCAGCGGCAGGTCGCGCCCGGCGTAGAACGGGTGGGCCAGCAGCTGGTTCTCCAGCGCCGCGCCCTTGGCATGGCCGTGCACGACCACCTCGGCCACGCCGTAGCGGGCCAGCGAACGCTCGGCCAGCGCCGCGGCCAGCACCAGCCAGCGCGGCCGGCCGTCGTGGGCCGGGCCTTCGACCAGCGCGTACTCGATGTCCGCGCCCAGCGACACCGCCAGCGAGGCCGGCAGGGTCCACGGGGTGGTGGTCCAGATCGGCACCGCCACCTCCACCCCGGCCGGCAGCGTGACGCCGAAACGGGCGGCCAGCTGCTGCGGATCGCGCGCGGTGTAGGCCACGTCGATCGCCGGCGAGGTCTTGTCCTGGTATTCGATCTCGGCCTCGGCCAGCGCCGAGCCGCAGTCGAAGCACCAGTGCACCGGCTTGGCGCCGCGCACCAGGTGGCCGTTGGCGACGATCTTGGCCAGCGCGCGGATCTCGTTGGCCTCGAAATCGAAGCTCAGCGTCTTGTACGGGTTGTCCCAGTCGCCGATCACGCCCAGGCGCTTGAAGTCGGCGCGCTGCAGGTTGATCTGCTCCTCGGCGTACTCGCGGCACTTCTGCCGGAACTGCCCGGCATCGAGCTTGGTGCCGACCTTGCCCCACTTCTTCTCGACCGCGATCTCGATCGGCAGGCCATGGCAGTCCCAGCCCGGCACGTAGGGCGCGTCGTAGCCGTCCAGGTAGCGCGACTTGACGATGATGTCCTTGAGGATCTTGTTGACCGCGTGGCCCAGGTGGATCTGGCCGTTGGCGTACGGCGGGCCGTCGTGCAGCACGAACAGCGGCCGGCCCTTGGCGTTCTCGCGCAGCTGCGCGTAGATGCCCTGCTCTTCCCAACGCGCCAGGATGCCCGGCTCGCGCTTGGGCAGGTCGCCGCGCATCGGGAATTCCGTCGCCGGCAGGTGGAGGGTAGCTTTGTAGTCTTGGGTCACGGGTACTTACCCTTGCGCGGCGGTTATTGAAGAGTCCGCACAGGGATGTGCGGGCTGTTGGGGGACTCGCATTTCCGGCGTCCGCACAGGGATGTGCGGGCTGTTGCGAGGGACTCGAATATTCGTTGAGGAGGGTGCGCGCCTGTTCGGCATCGCGGTGCATCTGCGCGGTCAACGCCGGCAGATCGTTGAACTTCTCTTCGTCACGCAGCTTGGCGACGAACTCGACCTCGATGTGGCGGCCGTACAGGTCGCCCTGGAAATCGAACAGATGGGCTTCCAGCAGCGGCTCCACGCCCTGCACGGTCGGGCGCGTGCCGAAGCTCGACACCGACGGCCACGGTTGCTCGAAGACGCCGTGCACCCAGGTAGCGTAGATCCCTGAAAGTGCGGGCGTCCGCGGGAAACGCAAGTTGGCGGTCGGGAAGCCCAGGGTGCGTCCGAGCTGCTGCCCGCGCACCACCCGGCCGCCGATCGTGTACGGGCGGCCCAGCAGGTCGGCGGCCTGCCCGAATTCACCGGCCACCAGCAGTTCGCGGATGCGGGTGCTGGAAATGCGCTCGCCGTTCAGGTGCACCGGCGCGATCTCGCCGGCGGCGAAGCCCAGCTCGGCGCCCATGGCCTGCAGCAGCGCCAGGTCGCCGCCGCGGCGATGGCCGAAGTGGAACTTCGGGCCGATCCAGACCTCGCGTGCGCCCAGCCGACGCACCAGCATGCCGCGCACGAAATCCTCGGCGGTGATGGCCGCCATCTTCGCGTCGAAGCGCAGCAGGCCGACGCTGTCGATGCCCAGCCCGCGCAGCGTGGCCACCTTGTCGCGGGCCAGCATCAGCCGCGGCGGCGGGGTGTCGCGGGCGAAGAACTCGCGCGGCAACGGCTCGAAGGCCAGCGCCACCGCCGGCACGCCGAGCGCGCGCGCGCGCTCGACCGCGTGGCGCACCAGCACCCGGTGGCCCCTGTGCAGGCCATCGAAGGCACCGATGCAGACCACGCTTCCCTGCGGGAACAACACCCCGCCCTCGACGTCTCTAAACAGCCTGCTCATTCAAACCCGGATCCGGCCCTGGCGGGCCGGCGCTTTGCCATGTGTAGCCGGGAAGTATAGCGGCGGCGCGGGCACGGCCGCCTCACTGCCCGCGCAGGTCGCGCGGGCGGAAGCCCATGGCGAGCATCGCCAGCAGGTAGGTCAGGCCGCCGCCGCCCACCAGCAGCGCCAGGCTGCCGATGCGCTGCCACTTGTCCATGCCGCCGAAGCCGGGCAGCCAGTACAGCAGCCCCAGCAGCACCGCGCTCATGGCCGCGCAGGCCACGACCAGCCGCAGCACGTAGCCGCCCCAGCCCGGGCGGCGCTGGTAAACCCCGGTCCTGCCCAGCCAGTACCACAGCAGTGCCAGGTTCAGGTAGCTGGACAATGCGCTGGCGATGCCCAGCGCCAGGTGCAGGCCCGGTTGCGCCGCCAGCGCCGCCATCACGCCCTGCGCCTTGAGTGCCTCGGGCACCATCACCTGGTACAGCACCGCCAGCAGGACGAAGTTGAACACCATGTTGGCCACCAGCGCGGCCACGCCGGCGCGCACCGGGGTCCTGGTGTCCTGGCGCGAATAGAACGCCGGCAGCACCACCTTCAGCAGCGCGAACGCCGGCAGGCCGAAGCTCAGCCCGTAGACCGACAGCGCGGTCATGCGGGTATCGAAATCGGTGAATTCGCGGTACTGGAACAGGGTGGCGATCAGCGGCTGGGCCAGCAGCAGCAGGCCGAGCATGGACGGCACCGCGATCAGCAGGGTCATGCGCAGGCCCCAGTCCAGCGCGTTGGAGAAGCCCTCGCCATCGGTCTTGACGTGGTGCCGGGCCAGCGCCGGCAGGATCACCGTGCCCAGCGCCACCCGAACACCCCCAGCGGCAGCTCCAGGAAACGGTCGGCCAGCGACAGCCAGGACTGCGAACCGTCGCTGAGCCGGGCCGCGATCACCGTGTCCAGCATCAGGTTGATCTGCGCCACCGACGAGCCGAACAGGGTCGGCACCATCAGGGTCAGTACCTTGCGCACGTCGGGATGGTTCCAGCCCCAACGCGGCAGGGTCAGCAGGTTGATGCCCTTCAGCGACGGCAGCTGGAACAGCAGCTGCAGCACGCCGGCCACCAGCACCGCCCAGCCCAGGGCCAGGATCGGCACCTCCAGCCGCGGCGCCAGCCACAGCGCGCCGGCGATCATGCACAGGTTGAGGATCACCGGGGTCAGCGCCGGCATCGCGAACTTCTGGAAGCTGTTCAGCGCCCCGCCGGCCAGCGCGGTCAGCGACACGAACAGCAGGAACGGGAAGGTCAGCCGCAGCAGGTCCACCAGCAGGCCGTACTTGACCGGGTCGGCGGCGTCGGCATCGGCGAACAGCCAGGCGATCTGCGGGGTGAAGATCAGGCCCAGCGCGGTCAGCACCAGCAGCACCCCGCCCAGGGTGCCGGACACCCGCGCCATCAGTTCGCGCAGGTCGGCGTGCGGACGGGTCTCCTTCACTTCGGTGAACACCGGCACGAAGGCGGTAGCGAACGAACCCTCGGCAAACAGCCGGCGCAGGAAGTTGGGCACGCGGAACGCCACCCAGAACGCGTCGGTGGTGGCATTGGCACCGAAGGTGATGGAAATCGCCTGGTCGCGGACCAGGCCCAGCACCCGCGAGATCATCGTCATGCTGCTGAACGACAGCAGCCCCCGCAACATGCGCGGTGAACTCACCCACGGCCCCCTTGACAACTTGACTTGACGTTCATTCGGCCAACCATCATACTTGCGTGCTTGCTGTTCCCACCATACCGATTTTCAGGAAACCACCACCGTGGCCAATATCAAGTCCGCCAAGAAGCGCGCCAAGCAGACCGTTGTGCGCAACGCGCGTAACACGGCTCAGCGTTCGATGCTGCGCACCGCCGTCAAGAAGGTGATCAAGGCTCTGGATGCCAATGACGCCGCCGGCGCCGAGGCTGCCTTTGCTGTCGCCCAGCCGATCCTCGACCGTTTCAGCGCCCGTGGCCTGATCCACAAGAACAAGGCCGCCCGTCACAAGAGCCGCCTGACCGCCCGCATCAAGGCCCTCAAGGCCGCCTGATCGGCGCGATCACCGGGAGCCGCCCGGCTCCCGACGCGAAAAGCCCGGCTCCGGCCGGGTTTTTTGTGTCCGCCATCCAGGGCGGACACCCTTCGGGCCATCGACAGGCGATGTCGGAAACCGCTCCAGGCAGCTTCCCTGTGCCTGCCTTCCATCGCCGACACGCTGCGGGCCATGGCGACAGGGCATGTAGAAAGTCGCTCTGGCGGCTTCCGGGCGCCCCCCCCCCCCACCGATCAGCAGCCGGGCCGCCGACCGCAGACCTGGAAAGCCCCCCCCCTGCGGATTTCTGCCGCCCGGCGCCGCGAGGCATCCGGCAGCTGCCGTCACGGCATGGGCGGAGCCCATCGGAAAGGGGCAGCGCGGCCGCAACCGCACCCCGCGAGCGGGCGCCGGGGGCGCGGACAGGAACGAAAAACCCGGCCGCGGCCGGGTTTTTCGCGCGTTCCGGGGCAAACGCCGCCTCAGCCCTGTGCTTCGCGTTCCTCGGCCTCGAGCAGCTTCTGCTGGTCGAAGAAGGCCATGATGTCCTTCATGATCGGCCAGGTGCCCTCGCGGCCCAGCGCCGAGACCAGGTACCACGGACCGGTCCAGCCCAGCTCCTTGACCACCTGCTCGGCCGCGGCCCGCGCCTCGTCCTCGAACATCAGGTCGGCCTTGTTCAGCACCAGCCAGCGCGGCTTCTCCAGCAGCGCCGGGTCGTGCTTGCCCAGCTCGCGCTCGATCGCGCGCACCTGCTCGACCGGGGAAACGCCTTCCACGCCCCCCTCCATCGGCGAGATGTCGACCAGGTGCAGCAGCAACCGGGTGCGCTGCAGGTGGCGCAGGAACTGCGCGCCCAGCCCGGCGCCATCGGCCGCACCCTCGATCAGGCCGGGGATGTCGGCGATCACGAAGCTGCGGTAGTTCTCCACCTTGACCACGCCCAGGTTCGGGTACAGGGTGGTGAACGGGTAGTCGGCCACCTTCGGCGTCGCCGCCGAGACCGCGCGGATCAGGGTGCTCTTGCCGGCATTGGGAAAGCCCAGCAGGCCGACGTCGGCCAGCAGCTTCAGCTCCAGCTTGAGCAGGCGCTGCTCGCCCTCCTCGCCCGGCAGCGCCTGGCGCGGCGCACGGTTGGTGGAGCTCTTGAAGTGCATGTTGCCCAGGCCGCCCTTGCCACCCTTGGCCACCAGCAGGCGGTCGCCATGGCGGGTCATGTCGCCGATCACCTCGTCGGTGTCGACGTTGATGACCACGGTGCCGACCGGCACGGTGATGACCAGGTCTTCGCCGCCCTTGCCGTAGGCCTGGCGGCCCATGCCGTTCTCGCCGCGCTGCGCCTTGAAGATGCGCTCGTGGCGGAAGTCGACCAGGGTGTTCAGGTTTTCGTCGGCGCGCAGCCAGACGCTGCCGCCGTCGCCGCCGTCGCCGCCGTCCGGCCCGCCAAGCGGAATGAACTTCTCGCGGCGGAAACCGACGCAGCCATTGCCGCCGTTGCCGGCGATTACAGAGATTTCGGCTTCATCAACGAGTTTCATCTTGGTATCGCAAGGTTCTCAGAATTACTTCGGCCCGCAGCACCGGCGCGTCCTGCGCCGCGCCGGCGGCGCGGTACAGGCGCACGATGCGGCGGGGGTTGCCCCGCCCGTCGGGCAGGAAATAGTGATTGGAGACGCGGTACTGCGCACCTTCCAGCAGCTCCGCGTCGTCCAGTGGACGCCCCTGCGCATCGCGCGCCAGGACCTGGCGGCGCTTGCGCACGGGGGCGCCATCGGGCGCGACGCTGGTGGACTCTTCCAGCTCGACCCGGTTGGACGCGCCAAGGGTCAGGGTTCTTTCAAAGTCCTCGCGACCTTCGATGCCCGGGCGCTGGCCTTTATAGCGCAGGGTGCGCGTGGCGCCAGCATAGCGGACCGTGCCCTCGCCCATCGGCCAGTCCGGCTGCCCGCTGCCCTGTGGCGCCCGCAGCCAGATCCGCACCGTGGCCGGCGGCGCGCGCCCGTCCTCGCCGTACGCCATGTGGACTTCCCAGCCGCGACTCCCGTCCCAGCTGAATACCGTGGTGCGCAGCCAGCCGTCGGCATCGAAATCGCCACGGGCACTGCTGCGCTCGACGCCCCCGGCGCCGGGCGCCGGCCGCCAGCCCTGCGGATCGGCCAACAACGCCGGCAACTGCGGCGAACCCGGCGGAAGGGCCAGGGTATCAGCCTGCAGCGATGCCAGCGGCCCGGTCACGGCCAGGGTGTCACGGTCGCTGGGAATGTCGGCCGCGCATCCCGCGCAGGCCAGCAGGCCGCACAGCAGGGCCACAGCCCGGTAACGGATCACCTTCCCTGCCTCCTGCCATGCGCGGCCCGCGGGATCACCTGCAAACGAGAAGCCCCGCCGAAGCGGGGCTTTCGTCGGCGGCGCCCACGCCGTGGCCCGGGCGCCTGCACGTGCGGAAGATCAGGCTTCCGCGACGACGCTGACGGTGCGGCGCTTCTTCGGGCCCTTCACCGTGAACTCGACCTTGCCGTCGACCAGCGCGAACAGCGTGTGGTCACGGCCCAGGCCGACGCCGGCGCCCGGGTGGAACTGGGTGCCGCGCTGACGCACGATGATGTTGCCGGCTTCGATGGCCTGGCCGCCGAAGATCTTGACGCCCAGGTACTTCGGGTTGGAGTCGCGGCCGTTGCGCGAGGAGCCTACGCCCTTTTTATGTGCCATGACGGATTCTCCTTGGATTAGCCGGCGATGCCGGTGATTTCGATTTCGGTGTAGTACTGGCGATGGCCCTGGCGCTTCATGTGGTGCTTGCGCCGGCGGAACTTGATGATCTTCACCTTGTCGGCGCGGCCGTGGGCCACGACCTTGGCGGTCACCGAAGCGCCCTTCAGGGCATCGCCGATCTTGATGCCGTCGGCGTCGCCGAGCATCAGGACGGTGTCGAACTTGATCTCGCTGCCGGCTTCGGCTTCGAGCTTCTCAACGCGGAGGGTCTCACCCTGCGCGACGCGGTACTGCTTGCCGCCAGTTACCAGGACTGCATACATGGGATGTCTCTTCTGTAGTTATTCTTGGGATCTGCCCACCATCGAGGGCGGACAGAAGCGGGATTTTACCGGCACCCAGCCGCCCGGGTCAAGTCGCCCCCGGGGCGGAAAACCCGTGCCTGAACAACGGCCTGCACCCGGCCCGGGCGCAGGCGTGCGCGCTGGCAATTCCGGCAATTGCCCCCAAATCCCAAGCTCGCTAGGCTGATCGACTGCCGTCAGCTGCATCCCCTGCCCCCACCGCGCCCGGTTTCCGCCGCGCGGCCCAGAACGGACCTCCCATGGCGATGGATTTCATCCGCATCCGCGGCGCGCGGACGCACAACCTCAAGAACATCGACCTCGACCTGCCCCGCGACAAGCTGATCGTGATCACCGGCCTGTCCGGCTCGGGCAAGTCGTCGCTGGCGTTCGACACCATCTACGCCGAGGGCCAGCGCCGCTACGTCGAGTCGCTGTCGGCCTACGCGCGGCAGTTCCTGAGCGTGATGGAGAAGCCCGACCTGGACCACATCGAGGGCCTGTCGCCGGCGATCTCGATCGAGCAGAAGTCCACCAGCCACAACCCGCGCTCGACCGTGGGCACCATCACCGAGATCTACGACTACCTGCGCCTGCTCTACGCCCGCGTCGGCAGCCCGCGCTGCCCCGACCACGGCTACCCGCTGGAAGCGCAGACCGTCAGCCAGATGGTCGACCAGGTGCTGGCGCTGGACCCGGAACAGCGCTACATGCTGCTGGCACCGGTGATCCGCGAGCGCAAGGGCGAGCACGTGCAGGTGTTCGACCAGCTGCGCGCGCAGGGCTTCGTGCGCGTGCGCGTGGACGGCGAGCTGCACGAGATCGACGCGGTACCACCGCTGGCGCTGCGCCAGAAGCACACCATCGAGGCGGTGATCGACCGCTTCCGCCCGCGCGAGGACCTCAAGCAGCGCCTGGCCGAGAGCTTCGAGACCGCGCTCAAGCTGGGCGACGGCATGGCCACCGTGCAGTCGCTGGACGACGCGCAGGCGCCACCGCAGCTGTTCTCGTCCAAGTACTCCTGCCCGGTCTGCGACTACGCGCTGCCGGAGCTGGAGCCGCGCCTGTTCTCGTTCAACTCGCCGGTCGGCGCCTGCCCCGGCTGCGACGGCCTGGGCATGGCCGAGTTCTTCGACCCGGCGCGCGTGGTGGTGCACCCGGAGCTGTCGCTGGCCGCCGGCGCGGTGCGCGGCTGGGACCGCCGCAACGCCTACTATTTCCAGCTGATCGCCTCGCTCGCCAAGCACTACCGGTTCGATGTCGACGCGCCGTGGCAGTCGCTGCCCGCGGACGTGCGCCAGGCCGTGCTGTACGGCAGCGGCGAGGACCAGATCACCTTCACCTACTTCACCGAGAACGGCGGCCGCAGCCAGCGCAAGCACCGCTTCGAGGGCATCATCCCCAACCTGGAGCGCCGCTACCGCGAGACCGAATCGCCGGCGGTGCGCGAGGAACTGGCCAAGTTCATCAGCGAACGGCCCTGCCCGAGTGCGGCGGCGCGCGCCTGAACAAGGCCGCGCGCAACGTGTTCGTCGCCGACCGTCCGCTGCCGGAACTGGCGGTGCTGCCGATCGACGAGGCCAAGCGCTTCTTCGGCGAACTCAGCCTGCCGGGCTGGCGCGGCGAGATCGCCGCCAAGATCGTCAAGGAGATCAGCGAGCGGCTCGGCTTCCTGGTCGATGTCGGCCTGGACTACCTCACCCTGGAGCGCAAGGCCGACACGCTGTCCGGCGGCGAGGCGCAGCGCATCCGCCTGGCCTCGCAGATCGGCGCCGGCCTGGTCGGGGTGATGTACGTGCTCGACGAGCCGTCCATCGGCCTGCACCAGCGCGACAACGAGCGCCTGCTCGGCACCCTCACCCGGCTGCGCGACCTCGGCAACACGGTGATCGTGGTCGAGCATGACGAGGACGCCATCCGCCTGGCCGACCACGTGGTGGACATCGGTCCCGGCGCCGGCGTGCACGGCGGCGAGGTGGTCGGCGAAGGCCGGCTGGAGGACATCCTGGCCGCGCCGCGCTCGCTGACCGGCCAGTACCTGTCGGGCAAGCGCTCGATCGAGATCCCGGCGCGGCGCCACAGGCCCAACCCGAAGATGACGCTGCACCTGCGCGGGGCCAGCGGCAACAACCTCAAGGGCGTGGACCTGGACATTCCGGCCGGGCTGCTGACCTGCATCACCGGCGTGTCCGGCTCGGGCAAGTCCACCCTGATCAACGACACCCTGTTCTCGCTGGCGGCCAACGAGATCAACGGCGCCTCGCACCCGGTCGCGCCGTACCGCGAGGTCGAGGGCCTGGACCTGTTCGACAAGGTGGTGGACATCGACCAGTCGCCGATCGGCCGCACCCCGCGCTCGAACCCGGCCACCTACACCGGCCTGTTCACCCCGCTGCGCGAACTGTACGCGCAGGTGCCGGAAGCGCGCGCGCGCGGCTATTCGCCGGGGCGCTTCAGCTTCAACGTGCGCGGCGGCCGCTGCGAGGCCTGCCAGGGCGACGGCCTGATCAAGGTGGAGATGCACTTCCTGCCGGACGTGTACGTGCCCTGCGACGTCTGCCACGGCAAGCGCTACAACCGCGAGACGCTGGAGATCCTGTACAAGGGCTACAACATCAACGACGTGCTGGAAATGACCGTCGAGGATGCGCTGAAGCTGTTCGAGCCGGTGCCGGCCATCGCCCGCAAGCTGGAAACCCTGGTCGACGTGGGCCTGAGCTACATCAAGCTGGGCCAGAGCGCGACCACGTTGTCCGGTGGCGAGGCGCAGCGCGTGAAGCTGTCCAAGGAACTGTCGCGGCGCGATACCGGCCGCACCCTGTACATCCTCGACGAGCCGACCACCGGCCTGCACTTCCACGACATCGAGGCACTGCTGGGGGTGCTGCACAAGCTGCGCGACGAAGGCAACACGGTGGTGGTGATCGAGCACAACCTGGACGTGATCAAGACCGCGGACTGGATCGTCGACCTCGGCCCCGAGGGCGGCCACCGCGGCGGCACCGTGCTGGTCACCGGCACGCCGGAAGACGTGGCGGCCTGCCCGCAGTCGTACACCGGCCAGTTCCTGGCCAAGCTGCTGCCCTCCACCAGCGCGCGCCCGGAGCAGCCCGCGGCCGTGGCCAACAAGCCCGACGCGCGACCGCCGCGCAAGGAAAAGCCCGCAAAGGTGGCGGCCGCGAACAAATCCGCCACCAGCAAGAAGAAGGTTTCGTGATGAGCACCGCACACAAGCAGCTGGCCCGCGTGCCGATCAGCGTGCGCTGGCGCGACATGGACTCGATGGGCCACGTCAACAACGCCAAGTACGTCTCCTACCTGGAAGAAGCGCGCGTGCGCTGGATGCTGGGCGTGGAAGGCGTGTCGATGAACGACCGCATCGCCCCGGTGGTGGCCAACACCAACATCAATTACCGGCTGCCGATCGTGTGGCCCGACGACATCGTGGTCGAGCTGTTCGTCGAGCGCCTGGGCAACAGCAGCGTGACCATCGGCCACCGCATCGTCGACCAGAAGGACCCGGGCAAGCTGTACTCCGACGGCAACGTGGTGGTGGTGTGGATGGACACCCAGACCGGCCGCAGCGCGCCACTGCCCGAGGCCGTGCGCGCGGCGTCGAGCTGAGCCATGGCCGCTGCCGGCGGCAGCGAAGGACCGCCGGAAGACGAAGGGGCCGCGATGCGGCCCCTTGTCGTTTCCGCCAGCGGTGCGTGGCGTCAGTCTTCCAGCAGCGGCTTGCGCGGCATCTTCTCTTCGCGCATGGCGGCGTTGTAGGCGAACGCGGCGACGATCGCCGCGGCCTGCTTCAGGTCTTCCGGTTCGGCGTGGTCCCACGTGTCCAGGTTGCTGTGGTGGACGTTGCTGAAGTAGTCCAGCCGGTCCTGGATGAACTGGAAGCCGGGCAGGCCGACGCGGTCGAAGCTGATGTGGTCGGTGCTGCCGGTGTTGCGGCTGGCCACGGTGGCGGCGCCGACGTCGTTGAACGGCTTCAGCCAGGCCTCGAAGATCGGCATCGCGGCGATGTTCTCCTGCGCATAGATGCCACGGAAGCGGCCCGAGCCGTTGTCCATGTTGAAGTACACCGAGAACTTGTCGTAGTCGCGCAGCTTCTGCAGCGGACCGGTCGGCTCGCGCAGCGAGGCCGGCAGCGCCTTCTGCGCCGGGTCGGTGGGTTCGGGGTAATGCGCGAAGTGCCTGGCCACGTAGGCCTGCGAGCCGATCAGGCCCTGCTCCTCGCCGCTCCACAGCGCCACGCGGATGGTGCGCCGGGGCTTGGCGCCCACCGCCTTGAGAATGCGCATGGCCTCCATCATCACCGCGACGCCGGCGGCGTTGTCGGCCGCGCCGGTGCCGGTGTGCCAGGAGTCCATGTGCGCACCCAGCATCACGATCTCGTCGGCCTTGCTGGTGCCGCGGATCTCGGCGATGGTGTTGTGGCCCGGCTGGTCGGTCTCGTCGGTGAAACGCGCATCGACGTTGACCCGCAGCTTCACCGGCTGCTTGCGCTCCAGCGCGCGCGCCAGCTGGTTGTAGTGCTCGGCGATCATCGCCAGCTCGGGGATGCCCACCGGTTCGCCGGCCTTGCGCGAACCGCCGCCACCGACGCGGATGATGCCGTTGTCCCAGCCGCTGATGCTGATCGACGCCAGCGCGCCCTCCGCGGCGAAGAAGGCATTGGTCGCACGCACCAGTTCCTGGCGTTCGGCGTACTCCTTGACCCGCTTGGCGCGGTCCTTGTCCGCGGATTTTGGAATGGTGAACTCCTGCAGCCCCTCCAGCGAGGTGGCGTCGTGCCGGTGCGAGTCGGCCTCGGTGCCGCGCTTGTACTCACGCGCGTCGCCCAGCAGCAGGATCTTGCCGCGCAGCGTACCCTTGTATTTTTCCAGGTCGGCCAGCTTCTTGATGTCGACCTTGACCACTTCGCCTTCGACGGTGCCGTTGGTGCCCGGCGTCCAGGCCTTGGGCAGCGCATACAGCTGGGTCAGGCGTGGCTCCAGCATCTCCACGCTGGCCGACTCGAACTCCCAGCCGCGGCCGAAGTCGTCGAAGGCCTCGTCATGCGCGCTGGTCAGCCCCCATTCGCCGAACTTCTGCCGGGTCCAGGCATTGGCCCGGGTCATGGCCGGCGAGTTGGTCAGGCGCGGGCCGATGCTTTCGGTGAGGTAGGAAAAGGTATCCATGACCTGCGAACGGTGGAACGCTTCCTGGCGGATCTTGCCCACCATGTCCAGATCGACCTGTTCGGCCGCGCCCGCGCCACCGGCGAACGCCAGCCCCATGCCCAGTACCAGCAAGCACCGCTTGATCATCATTTCCCCCGGCCCGCGGCCGATCACGACAAAGGCCCGAGTCTAGCCAGCGCCGCCGGCGGCCGAGCCGGCCAATGGTCATGGTCGCGCATGGGCAGCGGCACGTTGCCGCCGCAGCGGGCCCGCGCAGCGCCGGCGCGGGCTCAGCCCGGCGACACCACGGCGCGTTGCAGCGCCGGTCGCCACTGCCCCGGCCAGTCGCGGTCGTTGGCCACCTGCGCCTGCGCGCGGCTGGCCTGGAAGGCGGCAAAATCCAGTTCCGCGACCGTCCAGGGCTGGCCGTCAGCGGTGCGCGCCAGCACGCCGTCGTCGGGGAAGCCGCGGTCCATCGGCGCATACACCGCCGCTTCGCCGGTATTGACGTCCAGCGCCGGACTCCAGCCGGCCTCGCCCGCGGTCACCGACTGCGCCACGAACATGCGGTTCTCCAATGCCCGCGCCAGGCAGCCCACGCGCACGCGGGTGGCGCCGGCCTCGGTGTCGGTGCAACTGGGCACCACCAGCAGCCGCGCACCCGCTTCGTACTGGGCGCGCACCGGCAGCGGGAACTCGCTGTCGTAACAGACCGCCACGCCGGCGCGGATGCCGTCGATCTCGAACACCTTCAGTACGTCGCCGCCGTCGATCAGCCCGGTGGCCTGCTCGAAGCCGGTCAGCTGCAGCTTGTCCTGCCACAGGTGCGTGCCCTGCGGCGTCAGCCAGTCGCAGCGGTTGCGGTAGCGGCCATGACCGGTGTCGAGCAGGAAAGTGCCGGCGACCACGTGCATGTCCAGGTCGCGGGCGAGGCCGGCGAACAGCTGCAGCCAGGGTTGTCGGTAACGCTGGATCGCCGCCAGCGACGCCGCCAGGTCGCGCTGGATGCCCGCGTCGAAGGTGGCCGCCAGTTCCAGCGACAGGTATTCGGGCAGCACCGCGATGCGCGCACCGGCCGCGGCGGCGGCCTCCAGTTGCTGGCGCTGGCGCGCGGCGAAGGCGTCGAAACCGGCCGGAGCGCCGATCCGGTAACGGGCAACGGCGATCTTCATGCGGCCGGCTCCAATGCACGGGTCCAGACAGTGAGCGCGTGCGACAGCTCGCCGCGACCGACCTCGTCCCAGCACAGGTGCAGGGTCATGCCCGGCTGCCGCGCATAGCCGCGCCTGCGCCAGAACCCGTCGTTGTCGCGGTGGCCGGCGGGCCGGCGCGGGTCGTCGTGGTCGCGGTCCACCGCGCAGAACGCGGTCATCGCGAAGCGCCCGAGCGCGCGCGCATGCGCCTCGCGGGCGTCGAAGAAGGCATGGCCGATGCCACGCCCACGCCAGGCCGGCAGCAGCACCGACTCACCGAAATAGAACACCTGCGCCGGATCGATGCCGGCCGCCTCGAACGGCGCGCGGAACGCCGGGCCGTCATCGAGCAACGGCAGGCCGGTGGAGGCGCCCACCACCTCATCGCCGGCCCGCGCCACCACGCACACCGCATCCGGCGTGGCCGCATAGGCGGCCAGGTAGTCGCGCTCGTAGTCCAGGCTGCCCCGGTACAGATACGGCCAGTCATTGAATACCCGGATGCGCAGGCGCGCCACGTCGTCCAGTACCGGCAGCAGGTCGGTGCCGCGCAGGGCGGCGATGGAGGGAGAGGCGTCCATGGCGGAATTCTAGCGCCGCGCGTTTGCCGCGCAGCAGCGCCTCAACCTCAGCCGACCAGGGCACCGCCATCCCCGTCGGAGACGAGGCATTCGCCGCGGCCATCGCGCCTGAACCGGTAGACCGTAGGGCACAGCACGCTCGTGCGCCGCAAGGTCCGGCGTTCTTCCGGCGCGAGCAGCCGTGGCATCGCCAGGCTGACATCCCATGACGCCGAACACCGGGATGCCAACGGCACGATGACGATCAAAGCGAGCCCCATCGCGGGCAACGCCGACAACACCACGCCGACGGCCGGAACCCTCCTGTACCCCGCCTCGATGGCCACCGCCACGCCGGCCAGCAGCGGCAGCGCGACGATCGCGAGCAGTGACAGTGCATGATGGAAACGCATCGCGCCCCCGTTCCAGCTTCAGTAGCCGCGTGCGCACCGGGCCGCTCCCGGTTCGCGCCACAACAGCCACAGCCGCCGGTGCACGGCATCGCACACCACCACCTGGCGTTCCCGCAGCACCGCCCTGAAGCGCAGGCCACGACGACCCAGCGCCTGCCAGCGGCCCGCGCCGTCCAGCGCGGGCAGGCCTGCGGCGCCGCGCTGGCGGATCCGCTCGACCAGCGTTGCGTCCAGTTGCAGGCACAGGCAGCCGTGGCGCGGGGCCGTCCCCAGTCCCAGTGCCGCCAGCGGCGAAGCGGCCCAGCCAGCGCCCTGCTCCACCCGCAGCACCGCTGCCGCCAGCCCCGGCGGCAGCCCTTGCCGCAGCCGCCGGAGCAACCGTGTGCTCAACCGCATCGGGTTCACCGCAGACCGCCGCCGAGGTCGTACCAGTCCACCTTGCGGGTCAGCCACATGATCGCCGCGAGGATCCCGAACAGCAGCAGCGAGCCCATCAGCAGCGCATTGTTCTCCGACGCCAGCAGCAGGTACAGGACCCCGTACAGCAGGGTCAGCAGGGTGGCAAAGCCCAGCCCGTGCCGCCAGCTGCGCAACACCCCGCTGAGGTAGAAACCCTGCAGGCCGATGCACGCCAGCGCCGACACCAGGTACGCCTGCCAGAAGACGATGTGCTCGGACAGGCTCAGCAGCAGCAGGAAGAAGATCGCCAGCGCCAGCCCGACCAGCAGGTATTGCAGCGGATGGATCCGCAGCCGCCTGATCAGCTCGAACAGGGCGAAACCGACGAAGGTCAGCAGCACGAACAGGATGCCGTACTTGCTGGCGCGGTCGACCTGCGTGTACACGTCGACCGGGTCGACCAGCGCCACCTCCAGCGCCTCGACCGCGCCGCCATCGCTGCGCAGGTCGCGGCGCAGCTGTTCCTGCGCGGCCGAGGCCAGCGAGGACACCGCCCAGTCGGCCTTGAACCCGGCATCGTCGATGTGGCGCTCATTGGGCGCGAAGCTGCCGCCGAACAGCGGATGCGGCCAGGTCGAGGCCAGCGACACGCGGGTGTCGTCGCCCACCGGCACCACCGACAGCGAGCGGGTGCCGTCGAGCACGAACTCCAGCTCCACCCTGCGGCCCTCGGCCAGGGTGCCCTGTTGCGGCTGGCCCAGCGGCGACAGCATGGCGTGCAGCCCCTTGGACGCGCCCTCCAGCGCCAGCGAGCCGGCGTGCAGCGGCAGCGCGCGCCCGTCCACCCGCAGGTTGGGCGTACCCACCAGGCCGCGCACGTCGGCGATGCCCAGCGCCAGGTAGGGCCGGCCGTAGACGCGGCCCGGCACGGCGGCATAGGCGGCATCGGCGAACTCGGCCTGCACCCGCGCGTGCCAGCTGTACACCGGCACCCGGAACAGGCCCACCCGGCGCTCGTCCGGGCGCAGCTCGCCCTGTATCCGCAACTGCCGCGGCATCTGCAGGTCATGGCCGTGCTCGGTCCGCAGCTCGCTCTTGCGCACGCCCGCCTCGACCACCTCGACCTCGCGCTGCTGGGTCCACGGCAGTACCCGCACCGGGCCGATCAGCGACTGCGCCCCGGCGCGGCTCTGCGCCACCCGTTCGATGGCCTGGTCACGGTAGCGCTCGCGCTCGGCGATGGTGCCGCGGATCAGCAGCAGGGGAATCAGCAGCAGCAACGCCAGCCCGCCGACCACGGCGAAGCGCAACAGCAGTTTCAGGGAAGTCATGGCCCGTCCTCGTGTGGAAACGGGCACAGCGTGGCCGTGCCGGATGGGCGCGGTTTGTGGCGAATTTGAAGTGGGGGTGAAGCCGCTGGCGGCGAGTGCCGCGCAGCGGCGGCAGCGGCCGGTTGCGGACACCTGCCACGACATAGTATGAATCCGCGCTGTCCCGCCGCCCGGCACCCTCTGGCTGCGCCGCCATTCCCCGAAGGAACCCTACGTGCTGCATGCCAGGTCGCGTACGTCGCTGATCCACCGGCTGTCCCTGAGCATCTGGGGCCTGTTCCTCGCCCTCCTCGTGCTGCTCTGCGCATTCGGCTACGTGGCCATGCGGGTGATCACCGACCGGGTGGTGCCGATGGTCGCGCAGCGCAGCGTCGACCTGCGCGCCCGGGCCAGCGAAGGCCAGTTCCTGCAGGCCGAACAGAGCGTGCAGCGGCTGCAGCGGGAACTGCTGTGGCGGCTGGACCACGCCGACCGGCAGGCCGCGCTGGCCCGCTTCGACACCCTGTTCGCGCGCAGCCCCGACGGCCTGTGGCGGCTGCAGCCCGGGCAGGTGGACCCGGAGCGCGCGCCCACCCTGTACCTGCACCAGCCCGCGCACGGCCTGGACGCTTCGGCGCGCCTGCGCGCGGTGGTCGCCTACGACCTGCTGCGCGAACAGGGCCCGGCGCTGGTGCCGCCGTTCTTCTCGGTCTACATGGACTTCGTCGAGGACGGGCTGATGGTCTATGCGCATGGCATGGACTGGGGCAGCAACGCCGACGCCAGCGCCACCAATGCCGGCTACCCGACCATGCAGGGCTCGGACCCGCGACGCAACCCGCAGCGCAGGGTGTTCTGGACGCCGGTCTACCTGGACCGGCAGGCCAATACCTGGATGGTGTCGGTGATCAAGCCGCTGGACTGGGAGGGGCGCTGGGTCGGCACGCTCGGCCACGATGTGCTTGTGCAGAGCCTGATCGACCACGCCACCGACAACGACAGCACCGGCGTGCAGCTGGTCATGGCCGCCGACGGCGCGCTCATCGCGCACCCGCAGTTCAGCCGCCGCATCGCCGCCGCCGACGGGCAACTGAAGCTGTCCGCGCTCGACGACCCGCTGCTGGCCCAGGTGCACGGGATGATCGCCCATGGCCGCGGCGACCACGGCGTGGGCCGCTCCCCGGACGGCAGCCACTGGGTCGCATGGTCCAGGATCCACGGCCCCGGCTGGTACCAGGTGTTCCTGCTGCCGCAGGCACGGGTGGACCACGTGTTGATGTGGGGCCTGCTGGCGGTGTCCGCGTTCGGCATCCTCGGCCTGCTGCCGGCGATGTGGCTGCTGCGGCGGCGGGTCGGCCTGCTGTTCGGGGCACCGCTCACCCGCCTGACCCAGGCGGTGGACGAGCTCAGCCAGGGCCGCGAACCCAGGCCGATCGCGATGCAGGGCAACGACGAGCTCGGGCACCTGGCCGACGCGTTCGACGACATGGTCGAGGAACTGGTGCAGCAGCGCGCCCTGCAGTTCGCGCACGCCCAGGCGCTGCAGACCGAGATCGACGAACGCCGCCAGTTCATGACCCGGCTGGAGGAGGAGCGCGCGCGCCTGCTGGCGCTGCTCGGCGCGATGAACCTGGGGATCCTGTTCGTCAGCCACGAGAACCGCGCCACCTACTGCAACGCCGCGTTCCTGGCCATGTGGGATTTCCCCGAAGGCATCACTGTGGTCGGCAACACCACCGACCAGTGGCTGGAAGCGTCGCAGCGGCTGATGATCGACCCGCTGGAGTTCCGCCGGCACATGGACGAGGCCAAGGTCTCGCCCGAACTGCACAAGCGGCTGGAAATCCGCCTGCACGACGGCCGCATCGTCATGCACGACGCCTACCCGGTGCGCGACGCGCAGGAACACTTCATCGGCCGGCTGTGGGTGCAGGAGGACATCACCCACGAGCGCCAGACCGCCGAACAGCTGGTACGCCTGGCCCAGCATGACCCGTTGACCAGCCTGTACAACCGGCGCCGCTTCGAGGACGAGCTGGCGCGCTTCTTCCACGCCGCCGAACGCATCCCCAGCCAGGCCGCGCTGCTGTTCTTCGACCTGGACGAGTTCAAGTACATCAACGACACCTTCGGCCACCGCGCCGGCGATTCGGTGCTGAACCGCATGGCGGTCGAGATCCGCACCCTGGTGCGCAGCGGCGAGACCCTGTTCCGGCTCGGCGGCGACGAGTTCGCGGTACTGATGCCGCATGCGAGTCTGGACGACGCCCAGCACCTGGCCGAACGCATCGTGGCGCGGATCTCGCAGACGCCGCTGCGCCTGCACGAACACACCGTGCGCCTGACCACCAGCCTGGGCATCGCCCACTTCCCCACCCACGCCGACAATGCCGAGGACCTGGTCGCCCATGCCGACGCGGCGATGTACCAGGCCAAGCACACCGGCAAGAACCGCTGGAACGTCTACCGCCCCGACCGCGACAGCTCGCGTGAGATGGCCACCCGCCTGGCATGGAACGACCGCATCGCGCGCGCGCTGGAACACGACCTGCTGCGCCTGCATTTCCAGGGCGTGCACCACGCCGCCGACGGCCGCCTGGCGCACCTGGAGGCGCTGATCCGGATGGAGGACGAGGCCAACCCCGGCCAGCTCATCATGCCCGCGCAGTTCATCGAACCCGCCGAGAAGAGCGGCAAGATCCTGCAGATCGACCGCTGGGTGATCGGCCGCAGCATCGAACTGCTGGCCAGCCACCCGAACCTGCCGGCCATCGCCGTCAATATTTCCGGGCGCTCGTTCGACGACCCCGAGCTGCCGGCATGGATCAGCGGCCAGTTGCGCCAGCGGCAGGTCGCGCCGCGGCGGCTGCTGGTGGAACTGACCGAAACCTCGGCGGTCTCGGACATGGGCGACGCGGCGCGCTTCATCGCCGCCCTGCGCGACACCGGCTGCCCGATCTGCCTGGACGACTTCGGCACCGGGTTTTCCTCGTTCGCCTACCTCAAGAATCTGCAGGCCGACGTGCTCAAGATCGATGGCATGTTCATCCGCGACCTGCCCAGCGAGCGCGACAACCAGGTGTTCGTGCGCGCCATCATCGAAGTGGCGCACGGCATGGGCAAGCTGACCGTGGCCGAGTTCGTCGAGGACGAGGCGACGCTGCAGATGCTGCGCGCGCTGGGCGTGGACATGGTGCAGGGCTACCACCTGGACCGGCCGCGCGCCGACCATCCGGTCTTCGCCGACCGCCCTGCGCCGGAACCTGCTCCGCTGGGCGATGACGCATCACCGCCGGCGTAGCTGCGGGGCTTGCCCCGCATGAAGCTTTCCCGGCGCAGCCCCGTGCCGGGCAAGCCCGGCACCTACGTCATTGGCAGCCACAGCGTGGCCTGCGCCCCGCCGGCCGGGCCGTTGCGCAGGGACGCGTGGCCGCCGTGCAGGCGCGCGACCTCGGCCACGAACGGCAGGCCCAGCCCGGAACTGCGCTGGCCGCTGCCGGGGCGGGCCAGCGAGTAGAAGCGCTCGAACACCCGTTCCAGCGCGTAGTCCGGCACCCCGGGCCCCTGGTCGGACAGCGCCACCTCCCAGCCGCCCTGCGCGGCCGCCAGCCGCAGCCCGATCCGCCCGCCTTCCGGCGAGAACGCGATGGCGTTGTCCAGCAGGTTGTCCAGCGCCTGCCGCAGCAGGAACGCATCGCCCTGCACGCTGGCGTGCGCGGGCAGTTCGCAGTGCAGCGCCAGGCGGGCGGCCTGCAGGCGCGGCGCCGCGTCCTCGGCGAGCTGCCGGCACAGCGCCGCCAGGTCCACCGCGCTGCGCCGCTGCAGCCAGCCATGCTGTTCCACCTCGGCCAGCCGCAGCAGCTGGTCGATGGTCTCGGTCAGGCGCCGCTCCTGCTGCGCGATGTTGGCGGCGAAACGCTGGCGGTCGGCCTCGGGCAGCGGTTCCTGCAACAGCTCGGCGGCGCCACGGATCGCCGCCAGCGGACTTTTCATCTCGTGCGTGAGCGACTGCACGTACTGCTCGACATAGGCCTTGCCCTCGAGCTTGCGGCGCATGGTCTCCAGCGCCTGGCCGAGGTCGCCGATCTCGTCGCCGCGCGGCCTCGGCGGCGGCACCGGTTCGCCGGCGCTGACCGCCTTCGCATAGCGGCTCAGGCTGCCGATGCCGCGCGCCAGCCACCAGGTCATCAACAGTCCGATCAGCGCCGCCGAGCCGATCAGCCACGCGCCGCGCGCGACGATGGCGCGCTGGCTGGCGGTGATGAACGGATCGATGCTGTCATTGGGCTGGGCCAGGGTCAGCACCCCGATCAGGGTGCGGCCATCGTCCGGATCGTAGACCGGCGCGGCCACGTGCATGACGGTGCTGTCGGCATCGCCCGGGGTCCCCGGGCTCGAGCGCGCGCCGTACTGGCCGCGCAGGGTGCGGTAGACGTCGTTCCAGCGCGAGTTGTCGCGGCCCACGTCCTGCCCGCGCGAGTCGTAGACGACGATGCCGCGGGCATCGGTCACGGTGACCCGGTAGTCGATGCTGCGCTTGGGGAACCGCCACACCATCGCCCGCGGGTCGCGCCGCTGCGCGGTCGCCATGTGCGCGGCGAAGCGGCCGTCGGCGATGTGCCCGGCCTTCAGATCCGGCGCGGCCATCACCGCCAGCACGTTGGCCGAGTCGACCAGGGTGGACTCCATCGCCTGGCGCACGCCCGGCTTGACCTCGTCGACGAACACCCGCATCACGAAGAACGCGGCGATGCCGACGATCAGGAAGAAGCCGAGGAAGAGTTTCAGGCCCAGGCGCATTTATCGCCGCCTTCGTTTCTGGAGCAAACGCTTTCGGTCCCCTTCGGCGAGCGAGTTGGTTCTCTTTGCTCGTGCAAGGAACAGTAACCAAGAGAAAGCACGCCCCTGCCTCCGCGCCCGCTGCGCAAGCGCATCGGGTCCACTCCGCCGGCGGGATTTTTCTACGCGGCATCCGTATCGCGTGGAAAAACGACGTGCATCCATGCACGTCGCCCTTCGGGTTTTTCCCGCCGGCTCCGTCGCTGCGGAAGGGGATTCCGAAAGGCAAAAGCAGCTGACGCCATTCCGCCGCTCTTGGCTGCCAGCGTCCAGCATTGCCATCCGGCCGGTGCCGCGACTGTGCTTTTGCTCCTGGATGCTGACTTCCCATGGCCGTAAAGCGGGCCGAGTACCGCGGCGACCCGAGGAGCGAACATGCGCACACATCTGAATGAAGCGCGCGGTGCGTCGTCTCCCTGGCCCGCGAGGAGCACAGGGAACCGATGCGGCTTGATCGCATCGGCTCGCGTCCGGCCCGTGCTTTGCCCTGGCGGCTTCCCTTTGCACGGGCAAAGAGAAACAGCCCGCGCTCCGAAGGGCGGCGAAAGCCTTGGATCTTCCGCAGTCAGACATCCAGCGCATATCCCACGCCCCGGTGCGTGCGGATCGGATCGTCCTGCGCCCCCGCCGCGCGCAGCTTGGCGCGCAGGGTCTTCACGTGCGTATCCACCGTGCGGTCGGCGCTGTCGCTGGCATGGTCCCAGCCGCGCTCCATCAGCTGCGCGCGGCTGAGGATCGCCCCCGGCCGCTGCAGCAGCGCCGCCAGCAGCGCGTATTCGTAACGGGTCAGGTCCAGCGGCACGTCGCGGTAGCGCACCCGCCGACCCTCGCGGTCGATCGCGAACACCCCCTGCCGCACCCAGCCGGGCTCGGCGTCCGCGGCTAGCGGCTGCGCCGGCCGCCGCAGCCGCGCGCGCACCCGCGCCACCAGTTCGCGCGGCGAGAACGGTTTGCCGACGTAGTCGTCGGCGCCCAGCTCCAGCCCCAGCACCCGGTCGAACTCGTCGTTGCGCGCGGTGAGGAAGATCACAGGCACCTGGCTGAAGGTGCGCAGCTGGCGGCAGACCTCGAAGCCGCCCAGGTCGGGCAGGCCCACGTCCAGTACCACCACGTCGATGCCGCCGGCGCGCACCCGCTCCAGCGCCAGCCGTCCCAGCGCGCAGTGCTCGGCCGCGTGGCCCTCGCTGCGCAGCGCATACAGGACGGTATCGGCGATGGCGGCCTCGTCTTCGACGACGAGCACCCGGGCAGGCTGTTCGGACATGGCGCCAGCATAGCCGCCCCGGGGCGGCGCCCGTACACTGCACCGATGAACTACCGCCACGCCTTCCATGCCGGCAACCATGCCGACGTGCTCAAGCACATCGTCCTGCTCGCCCTGATCGATGCGCTCAAGCGCAAGGACGCGCCGTTCTTCGTGCTCGACACCCATGCCGGCCGCGGCCGTTACCTGTTGTCGGCCGAGGAAAGCCGCAAGACCGCCGAGGCCGACGTCGGCATCAGCCGGCTGATGGCCGCGCCGGCCCTGCCGGAAGTGGTCGAGCGTTACCTGCGCGCGATCCAGGCCAACAACCCGGTGGGTGGCCTGGTCGCCTACCCCGGCTCGCCGCTGCTGGCCGCCCAGGCCCTGCGCGAACAGGACCGGCTGGCCGCCTGCGAACTGCAGCCGGAGGAGGCCGCGGCGCTGAGGGAGCTGTTCGCGCGCGACCGCCGCGTGCAGGTGCTGGCCGGCAACGGCTACGACAGCATCCGCGCCCTGCTGCCGCCTAAAGCCGGCGCGACGAAGATCGGCCGCGCGCTGGTGCTGATCGACCCGCCCTACGAGGCGCAGGACGCCGAATACCCGCAGATCATCGCCACCCTGCGCGAGATCCTGGCGCGCATGCCGCAGGCGCAATGCGCGGTGTGGTACCCGATCAAGCAGCGCCGCAGCCTGCTGCCGTTCTTCCGCAAGGCCGCCGCGCTGCCGGCGAAATCGGCGCTGGTGGCTGAACTGATGGTGCGCCCGGACGATTCGCCGCTGCGCCTGAACGGCAGCGGCATGCTGCTGCTCAATCCGCCCTGGCAGTTCGACCAGGCGTTGGCGCCGGCCTTGCCGGTGCTGCAGCGCGAACTGGGCGAAGCCGGCGCCTCGACCCGGCTGGAATGGATAAAAATCGGCGATTGAGCCGGGCCAGCGCGCGACGGCGGTGGCCGCGGCGGACCTGCCGGCATGGCGCGTGGCCCCTGGGCGGCCCCGCTCGCCACGGTTGAATCACGTTCACAGAACCTCACGCCACAGGTGCAAGAATCGGTGGACTCTGGAGGAACCGCAGTCATGGCTACCCGCAACCGCATGCCCCCGTGGCATGAAAACTTCAAGGCACCCAGCGGCCGGGAACTGCTCATCCGTCCCATCCGCCCCGAGGACGGTGCCCCGCTGCAGGGCGCATTCGCGCTGTTCGGGCCGGAGGAAGTCCGCGACCGATTCCTGCAGGCCGTTGACGTGCTGTCGGACGAAACCGCCCAGCGCCTGACCCATCCCAATCCCAAGACCGAAATCTCGCTGGTCGCGGCCGAGCCGCTGCCGCCGGGTGAGGCCGTGGTCGGCGCGGTGGCCCGCGCCTCGATCATCCCCGGCACCCGCGACGCCGAGTACGCCATCCTCGTCAGCCGCTTCCTGGCCGGCCAGGGCCTGGGCCGGCAATTGATGCGCAAGCTGGTCAAGTGGGCGCGCGGCAAGTACCTGGACCGCATGTACGGCGACATCGCCCAGGACAACGAACCGATGCTGCAGTTGGCCGCTTCGCTGGGCTTCAAGCAGGTGCCGCATCCGTCCGGCACCCCGGGCCTGGTGCGCATGGTGCTGGAACTGGCCAACTGAGGGCCAGGAGTGAGTGAAGAGGAGTGATGAGTGAGAAAAAGCAGGAGCAGAAGCCGTCATCTCCGCGACGGCGGAGATCGCTCTTGCCCCACAGGTGGCTGAAGCGCGGGAGTGAGCGAAAGGAGTGAGAAGAGGCAGGAGCGGGAAGCAAGCGCGATTTCCACCTTCGCGGGAAGGACGGCTTTGGCTTTCAACCCCGGCCTTGGCCGTTGCCGTTGCCCCTTCTCACTACTCACGCATCTTCACTTGCCCCTGCTTTTTCTCACTCATCACTCCTCTCCACTCACTCCTATAAAATCAGCGACGTCATGTCGCTCCCCACCTCCTATCCCGTTCCGCCGCTGCCCCGTGCGGGCCAGCTCCGCGCCTGGTGGCGCGCCCCCGCATCGACCAGCGCGCTGGCCTGGCACGTGGCCCGTGCCGCGCAGGCGCATGGCAAGCCGCTGTTGCTGGTCACCCGCGACAACCACGGTGCGCACCAGGCCGTGGCCGACCTGCAGACCCTGCTGGGCGACGACGCCACGCTGCCGGTGGTGCCGTTCCCGGACTGGGAAACCCTGCCCTACGACCAGTTCAGCCCGCACCCTGACATCATTTCCCAGCGCCTGGCCGCGCTGCACCGGCTGCCGGGGCTCACCCATGGCATCGTGGTGGTGCCGGTGCAGACCCTGCTGCAGCGGCTGGCGCCGCTGAGCTACATCGTGGGCGGCAGCTTCGACCTGCGGGTCGGCCAGCGCCTGGACATGGACGCGGAAAAGCGCCGCCTGGAGAGCGCGGGCTACCGCCACGTGCCGCAGGTGATGGATCCGGGCGATTTCGCCGTGCGCGGCGGCCTGCTCGACGTCTACCCGATGGGCGCCGACGCGCCGCTGCGGATCGAGCTGCTGGACGAGGACATCGACTCGATCCGCGAATTCGACCCCGAATCGCAGCGTTCGCTGGACAAGGTCGCGGCGGTGAAGATGCTGCCCGGCCGCGAAGTGCCGATGGACGAGGCCAGCCTGGCGAAGGTGCTGGCCACGCTGCGCGAGCGCTTCGACGTGGACACCCGCCGCAGCCCGCTCTACCAGGACCTCAAGGCCGGCGTGCTGCCGTCGGGCATCGAATACTTCCTGCCGCTGTTCTTCGAGCGCACCGCCACCCTGTTCGATTACCTGCCCAGCGGCTTCCTGACCGTGGTCGCGCCCGGCGTGGGCGAGGCCGCCGACGCGTTCTGGGCGCAGACCGGCAGCCGCTACGAGCAGCGCCGCCACGACATCGAACGGCCGCTGCTGCCGCCGGAGGAGATCTACCAGTCGCCGGACAGCCTGCGCGAGCAGTTCAACCGGCAGCCGCGGGTGGACGTGTGGCCGGCCGACCACCCGCGCATCGCCGAAGCGCAGGCGCTGGGCGACCAGCCGCTGCCGCCGCTGCCGGTGGCGGCCAAGGACGCCCCCGCCGGCCAGGCGCTGAAGTCCTTCCTCGAGCACTACCCCGGCCGGGTGCTGGTGGCGGCCGACTCGCCGGGCCGCCGCGAGGCGCTGCTGGAAGTGCTGCAGGCCGCCGACCTGCGGCCGCCGGTGGTGCCCGGGCTGCCGGCGTTCCTGGCCGCCGACACGCCGCGCTTCGCGATCACCGTGGCGCCGCTGGACGACGGCTTCGCCCTGGCCGAGCCACCGCTGGCGGTGCTCACCGAGCGCCAGCTGTTCCCCGAGCGCGCCGGCCAGCCGCGCCGCAGCCGCCGCGCCGGGCGCGAGCCGGAGGCGATCATCCGCGACCTCGGCGAACTGACCGAGGGCGCGCCCATCGTCCATGAGGACCATGGCGTCGGCCGCTACCGCGGGCTGATCGCGATGGACGTGGGCGGCATGCCCGGCGAATTCCTGGAGATCGAGTACGCCAAGGGCGACCGCCTGTACGTGCCGGTCGCGCAGCTGCATCTGATCAGCCGCTACTCCGGCGCCTCGCCGGAAACCGCGCCGCTGCATTCGCTCGGCGGCGAGCAGTGGGCCAAGGCCAAGCGCAAGGCCGCCGAGAAGGTGCGCGACGTCGCCGCCGAGCTGCTGGAGATCCAGGCCCGGCGCCAGGCCCGCGCCGGCCTGGCGCTGGACATCGACCGCGCCATGTACGAGCCGTTCGCCGCCGGCTTCCCGTTCGAGGAAACCCCGGACCAGCTGGCCGCGATCGAGGCCACCCTGCGCGACCTGCAGTCGTCGCAGCCGATGGACCGCGTGGTCTGCGGCGACGTCGGCTTCGGCAAGACCGAGGTGGCCGTACGCGCCGCCTTCGCCGCCGCCAGCGGCGGCAAGCAGGTGGCGGTGCTGGTGCCCACCACGCTGCTGGCCGAACAGCACTACCGCAATTTCCGCGACCGCTTCGCCGATTACCCGCTCAAGGTCGAAGTGCTGTCGCGCTTCAAGAGCACCAAGGAGATCAAGGCCGAGCTGGACAAGGTGGCCGACGGCAGCATCGACGTGATCGTCGGCACCCACCGGCTGCTGCAGCCGGACGTGAAGTTCAAGGACCTGGGCCTGGTCATCGTCGACGAGGAGCAGCGCTTCGGCGTGCGCCAGAAGGAAGCGCTCAAGGCGATGCGCGCCAACGTGCACCTGCTCACGCTCACCGCCACGCCGATCCCGCGCACGCTGAACATGGCCATGGCCGGGCTGCGCGACCTGTCGATCATCGCCACCCCGCCGCCGAACCGGCTGGCGGTGCAGACCTTCGTCACCCAATGGGACAACGCGCAGCTGCGCGAGGCGTTCCAGCGCGAACTGTCGCGCGGCGGCCAGCTGTATTTCCTGCACAACGACGTGGAGAGCATGGGCCGGATGCAGCGCGAACTGTCCGAGCTGGTGCCCGAAGCGCGCATCGGCATGGCCCACGGGCAGATGCCCGAGCGCGAGCTGGAAAAGGTGATGCTGGATTTCCAGAAGCAGCGCTTCAACGTGCTGCTGGCCAGCACCATCATCGAGTCGGGCATCGACATCCCCAACGCCAACACCATCATCATCAACCGCGCCGACCGCTTCGGCCTGGCCCAGCTGCACCAGCTGCGTGGCCGCGTCGGCCGCTCGCACCACCGCGCCTACGCGTACCTGGTGGTACCGGACAAGCGCTCGATCACCCCCGACGCGCAGAAGCGGCTGGACGCCATCGCCTCGATGGACGAGCTCGGCGCCGGCTTCACCCTGGCCACCCACGATCTGGAGATCCGCGGCGCCGGCGAGCTGCTCGGCGAGGACCAGAGCGGGCAGATGGCCGAAGTCGGTTTCAGCCTCTACACCGAACTGCTGGAACGCGCGGTGCGTTCGATCCGCTCCGGCAAGCTGCCCGACCTGGACGCCGGCGAGGAAGTGCGCGGTGCCGAGGTCGAGCTGCACGTGCCGGCGTTGATCCCGGAGGATTACCTGCCCGACGTGCATACCCGCCTGACCCTGTACAAGCGCATTTCCAGCGCGCGCGACAGCGCCGCCCTGCGCGAACTGCAGGTGGAGATGATCGACCGCTTCGGCCTGCTGCCGGATGCGGTCAAGCACCTGTTCGCCATTGCCGAGCTCAAGCTGCAGGCCAATGCGCTGGGCATCCGCAAGCTGGAACTGGGCGAGAACGGCGGCCGCATCGTGTTCGAGGCCAAGCCCGACATCGACCCGATGGCGGTGATCCAGCTGATCCAGAAGCAGCCCAGGCTCTACCAGATGGACGGCCCGGACAAGCTGCGCATCCGCCACCCGTTGCCGGAAGGCGCGGACCGCTTCAACGCCGCCCGCGCGCTGCTGGCCACCCTGCGCCCGGCGTGAGCGGATGAGAGGTTTGCCAGGAACGGGGGCGGCGAG